>NZ_WHNU01000047.1:0-74188 GCF_009362305.1 Burkholderia sp. BE17 | reverse complement strand
GTTGCGACTGCGGGGTCCATCTTCCTGCGTCAGCCGTGCGCCCAACCTGCTGCACACCACCGACTTCGCTTCCCCTCTCCCGCGCCGCGTTTCCGTTAGCGCGAAAGAGGCGTGATTCTATGCACCCGCCACCGTCTCCGCAAGCCCCTTTGTGAAATTATTTTGAAAAAGCCACCGTGCGCTCGCGCGCACGGTGGCTTGGGGCTCGACGGGCCGGGCATCGCAACGCGAACCGCCCGCCATAGTTACCGGGCAAGCCTCTCTTTCCTCATATATATACGAGGCCGACGGCATGCCCTTCCCAAGCGCGCTCCGGGTTCGCATCCCCGCCAATCACCGGGCCGCCGAACGCAACACCACATCGCCCGGTTGCAACATTGCGCGTTCGCGCCTTCATGGGTTTCGCAACCCCGTCCCGAGGATCGGACAAGGGGGCTCGCGCTGTCGAGTATCATGCCGCGACCGAACCACGCACTCACATCGACGATGGACAGCACCACTGAACCCGGCGACGCCGATCTTCGCGACGAATATGCAGCGCTGCGCGAGCGCGCCATCCTGCTCGAAGAACAGGCCCCGCCACTTCTGCAACGCATCTCGGATGTATTGCCGCGGATCAGCGGCGAATCCGAACTCGCGGACGAGCATCGCGAACGGCTCATCGGTGCACGCAATGCGGCGCTGGTTTCGATCGAAAACTATCAGCAGGCGATTCCTTTCCTGCAGACGGCCGACTCGATCATCGAGCAGATGGACAAGACGCCCGAGCGCGACGAAGACATCGAGTGGCGTGAATCGCTGCTGCAACGGCTCGACGAGCTGATCGACGTCGCGGTCGTGATGATCGACGATGCGGAAGACTACTTCGACCAGGCGCAAGCCTGCGATCTGTCCAGCGTGCCGAAATCCATCCTCGAGGATTGAGCAGTGCCGCTCGGGATCGCGCGGCGCACCGGCTTCGTGTCGCGTGCGCCCGCAATCCTCATGTTTGTCGGTCGACGATCACTGTGTGACTCCGTCGGCGTCAGGCAGACCGCACCTCTCCCGCAAGAGCTCACCTTGTCGTAACAGCGTCCTGTAGTCGCCGCGCGCCGCCGCTACAGTGAGTCGAGTACGATCGTCTCGCTCACGATCGGCACACGGATATATCCACCCTCCGTATCGCCATACGCATGCGCGTTCCCGTCGATGACGTATTGCGCCGTCAGTGCGCACAAGGTCGCGTCTCGCGCATCGACGGAACGCAGCGTCGACACGTCGATCCCCAGCCGCTCCAGCAATTGCCGGCGCTGGTTGCGCTTGTGCTTCGCCGATGCAACCGCCTTGCCCAGCATCGCGCAGGTAATCGCGTAAGGATAGGTTTCGAAGCTCGCGCGCCCGCCCGCATAGCGCGCGCCGGTCAGCAGCGGATAGGCGTCCGCGAGCGCGCGGTAGACGCGCTCTCCGATGAACATCCAGTCGAAGAAGCCCGACGTGCTCGCGACGGCCTGCTCTCGCGACGGCGTCGGGAAACACGAGATCCGCTCGCGCGCGAGCGCCTGCTCGGCCGCCCGGCGCCCACCTCCCGCCCACCACAGGCTCGGCGCGTCGACGCCGACGGCCACGACGTCATGGGCGAGACACAGTGCAGGCAACGCCTCGGGCGCGATCCGCTGCTCGCGGCAGACAACCTTCGACCCGCGCAGGATCACGAGATCGCATAGCTTCTTGTCGCCCCCGACGTCGACACCCGCCACGGCGAGCGATTGCCGCGCGGCGGATCCGATGGATCGGGTCGATCGCATGCGGGCGCCTCAGTCCGCCGGTCGTGCTTCGTATGCGGCATCGAAGATCGCCTCGAGACCGGGATGCACGCCGCGCATCGGATCGACGACCGACTTCGCCCAGTCGAAGTACGCCTGCTTGCGCTCCAGCGGCCAGTCCGCGGGCGGATGGCGCGCGATGTCGCGCAGGTTGCAGATCTTGTCGGCCAGCTTCACGAGCTTCGCGCGCCGGCTGATGGTCGCCGCATGCTCGACCTGCAGGCGCTTGCGCTCGTCCTTCGGCAACGACTTGTCGTCGGTCACCTCCATCACGATGTCCGCCACGTCCTTGCCGAACAGTCGCAGCAGCTCCTGTTCGGTCGTCTCCGTATCCTCGACCGTGTCGTGCAGCACGGCCGCGACGATCACGCGCTCGTCCTCGACGCCGGCTTCGTTGGCCAGCACGTCGGCGAGCGCAATCGGATGATTGATGTACGGCGACGCTTCTTCGTCCTTGCGCCGCTGATTGCGATGCTTGTCCGCCGCGAACGCGATAGCGGCTACCAGCCTTTTCATGTTCCCCCCTCGTGTAGCCAGTCCCGCGACCGGCAAAACCGGCCGCGTGCATTTCGGAACCGCACATACTACCTGCACGCGATGACCCTTCCCGCGCACCGGCATCCGTGCGCACCCCGCATCACGCGCCGGCTGGCGCGCGCTGCAGCTCGACCACGTTGACCCGCGCGCCGAATACGTCCTTCACGAGCGGCAGCAGGTGGTCGTGGTGCGTCAGGAACAGTACCTGGGTTCGCGTCGACAGATCGCGCAGCGCGTCGAGCCCGGCCTTCGCGCGCGCGTCGTCGAAGTTGATGAACAGGTCGTCGGCAACGAACGGCAGCGCGGTCCTGCTGCCGAGCTGCAGCTCCAGCGCCGCGATCCGCAGCGCGAGGAACAACTGGTCGCGCGTCCCTTCGCTCAACCCGGCGACCTCGACCGACGTTCCCTTCGTCCGCCGTGCGTACAGCGCCGGCGGCGTCCGCTCGGTATCGACGGTGAGCTTCGCGAACTCGCCCAGCGTGAGCCCGGCGAAGATCTCGCCCGCCCGCCTGAGCATCGGCCCCTGCTTCTGGTCGCGATAGCGATCCGTCGCCCACTTCAGCAACCGGCTCGCGGTGGCCGCCTCCAGATACTGTTCGGCCGCGTCGCCCATCGCCGCCAGCGCTTCCTGCCGCTTCGATTCGGCGACGGCCGCGTTCGCCTGGCCGTCGATCGCGCCGAACGCCTGGTCGGCCACGACCTGCTGTTGCGCGAGCTCGTTCAATCGCTTGCCGACATCGCCCAGCGACTGCTTCACAGCCTCCAGGCGCGCCGGCACGTCGGCGATGTCCTGTTCCGCAACCTCAGCCTCGACGGCCGAACGGGACAGCCCGTCGCCGTCGCGCACCAGCGCCTCGTGCGCGGCGTCGACCGCCTGCCGAAGCTGGCGCTGCCGATCCGAGCGTTCGGCCAGCGGCAGCGCCGCATCGATCGACGCCACGCCAGCCAGATGAAGCAGCGGCTGGATGCGCGCATCGGCACCGGCCACCGCGGCGGCCGCATCCGTGACCTTGCCGTCGGCCTGCCGCACGGCTTCGTCGGCACGCTCGATCGCGCGCGCGATTTCCTTCGCGGCCGCGAGACGCATCGCCAGCCTGCGTGCAACGTCCAGCCAGTCGCCGCTCGCCAGCCATTCCGGCGCGAGCGCTTCGGCAAGCCGCCGCGCGCCGGCCTCGAGCGCGGCCAGCTCGGCGCGGATCGCAGCGATGCGGTTGCGCGGCGCATCCGCATCGGCCAGTTCGGCCGTCACCGCATTCGCGAGCCCGAGCGCGCCTTCGGCTGCTGCCAGCGTCACCGCACTCGCGGAAAGTTTCGCGTCGGCCAGCGCGTCGCGCCATTGCGCGCGCCACGCATCGTAGGCTGCTTGCGCATGGCCGACTCGCGCCTGCGCCGTTGCGCATCCGCGTTCGGCTTCCCGCGCGCGGTCGTCGAGGCTGTCCTTCTGCGCGATCGCTTTCTCGGCCGACTGCACGAACGTCTCGGCAATGGCGACGAGTGCCGCCAGTCCGTCCGTATCGCTGCCTCTCGACACCGTATGCAACGCCGAACGCAACGCAGCTTCGGCACCGCTCCGCGCGGCGCGAATCGTGTCGAATTCGCGGCGCTGACGGTCGAGATCGACCTGCGCGGCGAACACCGCGTCGCGCTTCGCGAGCCAGTCGCCCATCGCCGCCAGCGGCATGCCGGGCACCGCGGCCGTCGTCGCGAGATCGGCCCATGCGTCGCGGTGCGCGGCCAGCTCGCGTTCGCGCTCGTCCAACGCAGCCTGCCTGCGCGCCACGCCGGCTCGCGCGGATTCGACCTGCTGACGCAGCGATTGCAGCGTCGCCGCCGCCTGCGTCGCACCGAGCTGCGCATCGACGAGTTCGTCGGCCAGGCGAATCGCGTCGTCGACCGCCGGTGCGCCTGTTGCGAGGTCGACAGCACCGTTGCGGATATCGCCCCATGCGTCGTCGCGTCGTGCGCGCGCCGCCAGCACGTCGGCGGTCGTGACAACCTTGTGGTTCTCCGCGAAATGCTTCTCCTGCAGTTCTAGCCGCTCGAGCTCTTCGAGCGCGCCGTCCCGCGCGTCGCGCGCGGCAGCGGCCGCGCTGGCGCGTTCGCTGTCCTCCTTGAGCAGCGCGCCGAGCCGCGCCGCCGACGGCACGTCGAGCGCGCGCAGCGTGTCGACCGGCATGCGCCACTGGCCGAGCGCATCGAGCGCGCCGGACAGCGTGCGTTCGGCGGCAGCGATTTCATGTTCGAGCACCTGTTCGCGCTGGCCGCTATTGCGAAAGCCTTGCGCATCGGCGAGCGCCGCGCGCAGCGCCTCCGGCACGTCGGCGGTCGACAGGCGCACCCGTTGCTCCTGCACCTGCGCAAGCTCGCGCGTGCGTTCGTCGAGCGATTCGCGCGCGCCGGCGAGCGCCTGGTGCAGCGCACCGTGTTCGCGCAGCAGGTTCGCGACGGTCTTCAGCGACAGCGCCGTCGGCAGCGACGCGCGCAGCGTCGCTTCGTCCGTCGGCCAGTCGAGCTGCGCGGCCGCCGAAAACGCGGCGGACAGATGCCGCTCGACGTCGGCGCCGAGCAGCAGCAGATCCTGCGCGTGATTCATGCACGCGCCGCGCAGCCGATCGAGCGCTTCGATGTCGGCTTCGAGCGCCAGCGTATCGGCGTCGGCATCGATCGCATCGCGCGCCTGCCGTTTCGCAAGCAGGTCGGCACGCCGTTCTTCGAGCACCTTCTGTTCGGCCGCGAGATCGCCCTGCGCCTTCAGCAGGTCCGCATACGCGGTCGGCGGCAACTCGACGACCGCGCCAAGTTCTGCCAGCGCCGCATCCTTGACCGTCAGCTCCTTCAGGTACGGTGCCAACCGCCGCACGCGTTCGAGCTTCGAGCGCAGCGATTCGAGCCGGCGCTGCTCCGCGCGCGCGTGCTCGATCTGCTGTTCGACCGCTTCGCGCGCGTCCTTGCGATCGACCCAGTCGCGCGTGCGCACCTGGACCGTCTTCAGTTCGGTCACGGCTTCGTTGAACGATGTTTCTGCCAGCGCAAACGCGCTGCCGCTGCGGCGCGGCGCCCAAAGTTCGACCGAACGCGCGTCCAGTTCCTCGCGCACCGGCCCGAGACTGCCGACACCGGCGGCCGATTCGAACAGCACCTGGCCGAGCTTGTCGGATGCATCGAGAATGCTGCGGCCACCGTCGACCAGCCGCCCGTGATCGAGCCCGAACATCTGCTCGAAGAATTCGCGCGTCGCGCCGTCGAGGATGGCGGCCAGATAGTCGTCGGGAAGCTTGTCGTCGGCAGGCGTGCGCAACGGACTGCGCCCGCGCGCACGATGGAACGCGAGCTCGCCCGTGCCGTTCTCGAGCACGCCGCCGATCCGCAGTTCAGGCGTGCTGTGCAGGAAATCGAGCGGCGTCTGCAGCTTCATCCCGAACAGCAACTCGGACACGGCCGTGCGGATCGTCGACTTGCCGGCCTCGTTCGGCCCGACGATCACATGAAAATCCTCGCCGGCCGACGGGAACCGCAGTGTTTCGTCGGTGAACTTGCCGTACTTGATCAGATCGAGCTGGCTGATGCGCATCGCTTACTCCCCCCTTGCCAGCCGCGCGAGCAGCGCGGGACCGACCTGCTCGACCAGCGCCGTGAGCTCGCCCGCGCGCGCCATCGTCAACAACGGCACTTCTTCCTTCACGTCGCTGCGCACCTTGCCGACGAACGGCTTCAGGTCGCGTTCGAGCAGCGCGAGGAAATCCGGATCGTGCGCGGCTTCGGCCAGGATCTGCTTCAAATCCTCCAGCGCTTCAAGCTGCTCGCTCTCGCCCTGCTGATGATCGGCGGCGGACGTCGCGAGCCGGACCTTCTCGAGCCACAGCCGCTCGTTGCCGATGATGCCGATCTGGTTCAGCACCTCCGCGCGCAACTGCGGCGCGCGTCCGAAAAAGAGCCCGTGCGCGGGCGTGCGCCCCGTCACCGTCACGCGCACCGCGCGCGGCACGTGGCCGTCGACGGTCAGCAGCGCCTCCAGCGACTGGCCGATCTTTCTCGACAAATCGGCGACCGCGAAGCAATCGGATGCGTCGACCGACACGGACTCCCACCGCAGCACGTCGAGATACAGGCGCTCGACCTGCGTACGGCCTTGCTCGACCGTCACGAGCACCGCGCCGCGGCGGCCTGTCTCGCGGATATGGCGCCCCTGCAGGTTGCCGGGAAACACGACGGTGGACGACCCCGTCCATTGCTGGAATTCGTGCACGTGGCCGAGCGCCCAGTAGTCGTAGCCCTTTGCGTGCAGTTCGGCCAGCGTGCACGGCGCATAGTTCGCGTGCGCCGCATAACCTTCGAGCGCCGTGTGCAGCACGCCGATGTTGTAGTACCCGGGCACCGGGTCCGGATAGCCGATCGCGAGATTATCGACGACAGCCTTGTCCTTGAAGCTCTGCCCGTGCAGCGCGACGTCGAATTCCGGCAGCTTGTGGGTTTCCGGCTTGCGATGGCCGAACACGGTGACGTTGTCGGGCAGCGTCAGCTTCTTCGTCATCTCGCTTTCGGCGTCGTGGTTGCCGCCGAGGACGAACGCGCGAATACCGGCCTTGCGCAGGCGCCCCATCTGCTGGCCGAAGAAGATGCCGGTGTTGTGATCCTTCCAGTCGCCGTCGTACAGGTCGCCGGCGATCACGAGGAACGCGACTTCCTCTTCGATCGCGCGATCCACGAGTTGCCGCAGCGCCTCGCGCGACGCATTGCGCAACTGCGCGGCCGGCGCGTCGGGATACGCGCTCAGGCCGTGCAACGGGCTGTCAAGGTGAATGTCTGCCGCGTGGATGAACTTCACGAAGATTCCTCGGTTTCATGACGAAGGGCGACGCCGCTCGCGCAGGTCCGGCCGTCAATGGCAATCCGGGTAGCCGCGCGCATCGCCGCAGCACACGCAGCGCGCGTCCGACCGTATCACGCTGCCGGTTGCCAGCGGGTCGGGATGGTACCTGAAAGCGGGTAACGACATGGGGTTCTCCGTCGGTCCGGATGGTGGAGAAAGCACGCGATGCGAATTCGAACGGCCATTGTGCCGTGGCGCGACCGTGTTACTGCTGAACCTCGATTTCGGCAAACGTGCCGCTCACGAAACGATAGACGCGATGCGTTGCGCCGTCGTGCGCGAAATATTTCCACCGGATGTCGATGCCGGCCGGGTACGTCGCGCCATGCGATCGCCAGATACGGCGATTGCACTCCGGCGTCGGTTTCGAGCGAAACGGAGTCGAGACAGTTTCGAACCGGCAGCGAGAAGCGGCACCGCTCGGGCGCCGCGCAGTTCCAGCACGTACAGCGTACCTTCTTCGCCCGCACCGCAATGACAGCGCCGGCACCGCGACCCTCAACGCAACCGGTATCGTCCGGCGGTTTCGCATTCGCATGGATCGCGCGTGACGCCGTGGAGTTCGTCGTATGCGCAGGCGTGCCACCCGGGTAATCCCGTTTCCGGATCGCGCCGCTTGCGTCGTTCGTCGCGACGAACGCGGCCGATCCGATACATGCCGTCACTCGCCGCGCGGCACGGGCGGCGGCGCAAAGCCGTTGTCGTTGCCGGGGAACGGATTCGCGTTGCGGCGCAGCGCGTCCTCATCATTCTCCTTCTGTGCGAACAGCGCGACGCCGATCACGCCGACGTTCGCGGCATCGCCGTACTTCGAGTTCGCGACATAACTGTCCGGCACCGCCGCGAAGCGGAACGCGGCGACTTCGTCGCGGCTCTTGCGGAAGCCCTCGATCGTCAGCGTGCGGCCGGGATACAGCACGTAACCGCCGTTCGTATAGCTGCCCGGCCGCCCCGACAGCACGTCGAGCCCGTCGACGGTCGACACGACTTCGAACGTGCGGCGCCCCTGGTTGCGCAGCACGATCATGTAGCGCGAACCCTCGATGCCGGCCATGTGCCAGCGGCCGTTGCTGCGCGCGAGGCGCAGCGGCCCCCCCTTCTCGTCCGAAAACGACAGCGCGATGTCGCCGTTCGCGAGCGCGACGCGGGTCGGCAGCCGGCGCACCTGGGATGCGGGAAGATGTCCGGGCAGCGCGTCGTTGTAGTAGACCGACGCGAGATCCGTCGGCTTCGCCGGATCCGCGCGTTCGAATTCGACATTGCGGGTTTCGGATCGCACCGACTCGCCCCACGCGGTGCCGAGCCCGCGGCGTTCGCTGGCGTCCGGAGCCAGCGGTGCAGCCGCAGACGCGCCGATACTGCCTGACGGCGGGGGCGGCGCTGCGCAGGCGGCCAGCCAGAGCGCGCAGGCGAGCGCGAGAAGACGGAACAGGATGGTCATGACGTAATGCCTCGGAATGTTATCGGGCCGCGCCGGGCTGGCCGGAACGGCGTTTTGGTGTCGTCTGTCGTCACGCTGTCGATCGGACATGCTTGCCCGCGTCGGCCGGCGCTGCCATCGCGGCGGCCCGGCAACCGGGAGCCCCGCTATTTAAGCATGGCGGGCGGGCAATGGGCAGGGGCCGCGCGCGTCGCCTGCCGCGGGCTCGTGCCCGTGGCGTCCGGTAGCGCGAACGTGCCCGTCGCGCCGTCGAATTCGCGGCGAACGCCGATGCATCACTGTATTTCGACGAACGTCGAACGGCACGCTGTGCGCGCCGATAAAAAAAACGGCCCGGCCCGCATCGAAGCGGGCCGGGCCGTGACGGGATGCGTGTTGCTTACAGCGCGCCGCCTTGCGCCGACGCCGAACCCTTCACGCCGACCGATGCGCCGCCCTGCACCGAGTTCGTCGCGCCTTCGAGCGCTTCGCCGGCCTTCGCCTTCGCGCCGCCCGCGACGTCACCTGCCGTCGACATCGCACCTTGTGCGTGGCTCTTTGCCGTGCCTGCGACGTGCTTCACGTGCGACTTCGTCGAATGTACGGCCGACGTCGCGGCATCCTTCGCCGAGCCCGCAGCCGAACCCACCGCATTCGTCGCGCCGCCCACCGCATTGCCGGCTGCCGCGCCGACGCCGCCGACCGTCTTGCCGACGCCGTTCAGCGCGCCGCCAACGAGGTTGCCCGCGCCCGAACCCGAGCCTGCCGCATTCGCGCCGGCGCCAGCCTGCACGCCCACGCCGCCGCCGAGCAGCGGCGTCTGGACCTGTGCGCCGACGCCTGCGGAACCCTCAGCGCCGGTCTGAGCCGTCTGTGCGAAAGCAGCCGACGTCGCCATCGCCGTCAGTGCGGCACCCAGCAGAATCGTACGAATCTTGTTCATGGTCATTCTCCCCAAAGACGTTGTTGCTGCGGGCCGCATCCGTGCGGCTTGTCGCATGCCTCGCCGCGACGTGCGGCAGGTGGAGCTAATGTAGCGGCGCCGACGCGCAAAACGATTGATTTGCGGGGACTGTTACTTCAGTTGCAAATGCTGACGATTGACTCACACTGTTTGACAATCGGGGGCTTGAGACGGGAAAGATGGCGTACTTGCCGGCGAGCAGGCGCGAACCCGTCGGCGTGCGATGCGGGTCGCGTCGCGATCATGAATCCCCCGATCGCCACGCCATCTGGAAACCACGAAAGTGAATCAGCCAGCGGGGAAACCGACCGTTTTGATAAGCATCCCAAAGTATACGTGCTGGCCAGCCGACGGTGCGACCCGACATACGGCTCCTCGCGATCGGTTCGATGCAGTCGGGCACACACGCCGCCGCGCCGGCGTTGCCCGATGCGCCGAAGGCGAGCTTGAATGCCTTTTCCCGCAATGTGTCCACTGCCGGCCTGTCGATCGCCGTACCCGGATCGCCGTCGATCGCGTCGAATGCCGCCATCCACGGCGCGTCGAACGGCTCGGCATCACGGCTGTCCAGCGACGCTGTCGCAATCGACATCGCCGAGAAAGCCGAAAAAACCGGCGCCGGCGGGACTGCGTCCATTTCAAGCAGACGTGCGTGCGTCATTGCAGCCCCTTCAAGAAACGCGGCCCCGATCGCCTGTATAGATACAGGCAGATCGGGGCCGTGCGCGTTCCGCCCGGTTACGGCCGGAACGTATCGCCAAGCACGACGCCTTCGCGACGCGGATCGGTGCCGCCCTGCAACGCGGGCGACTGGCCGACCGTCACACGCATCACGGTGTTGACGCCGCTCGCCTGCGCGGACGTCGACACCTTGTGCCCGAGCGCGAGCAGCCCCGTGATCAGCGGATCGTTCGCACCGTTGTTCGCCGCGTTGACGTTCGGATGCTCGCCGCCGATCGTGGTCGTCGGGCTATTGCTCGCGCCGAAATCGACGAGCCCCGCTGACTGCTGCGCATCGAGTCCCCAGTCGAGCGCGCCGACCAGCGTCTTGACCACGTATTGCGGAATCGTGCCGCCGCCCGGCGAACCGGTCGCCATCACGAAATCGCCGCGCGAACCGTCAGCGGCCTGCCCGAACACGATCGTCGGCGCCATCGAACTGCGCGGCCGCTTGCCCGGCTGCAGGCGGTTGGCCACCGGATTGCCGGCGCTGTCGACCGGGTTCGCGGAAAAGTCGGTCAACTGGTTGTTCAGCAGGAAGCCGTTGGTCATGTGGAACGAGCCCATGCTCGACTCGACCGTGGTCGTCGCGCTCAGCACGTTGCCGTCGCCGTCGACGATCGTGAACTGGTTCGTGCCGTGCTCGATCAGCGTCGTGTCGACACCGAGCGGCACCGCGCCGAGATTGCCGGGCTGCGCGGTGCCCATGCTCTTGGTCGTGTCGATCAGCGCCGCGCGCGATTTCAGGTACGGCTTGTTCAGCAGCGTGTCCCACGTGCCGCCCGGCAGCGGCACGAAATCCGTATCGGCCACGTACTTGTCGCGGTCGGCATACGCGAGCCGTTCGGCCTCGGTGACGAGATGCACGCCCGCGACGGTCGGCTTGCCGCCTTCGAGATCGATCGCCGTCGGCTTCAGCGACTTCAGGTCGAAGTTCTCGAGAATGCCGAGTGCCGATGCAACTGCGATACCGCCCGACGACGGCGGCGGCATCCCGCACACCCAGTAGCTGCGATAGGTCGTGCACACGGGTTCGCGGCGCTTCGCCTGATACGCGGCCAGATCCGCGACGGTCGTCTTGCCCGGCGTGAGCGTCGAGCCGTCCGCGCCCTTCGTCGTGGCGATCTTCGCGACGATGTCCTGCGCGATCTGCCCCGTGTACAGCGCATTCGCACCCGACTGCGCCATCAGCGCCAGCGTGTGCGCATATGCGGGGTTCTTCAGTACGGTGCCGAGCGTCTTCGGCGAGCCATCGGCATTCAGGAAATACGCGGCAGCCTCGGGATCGCGCTTCAGGTTCGCGGCGTTTGCCGCGATCGCGTCGGCGAGCCGGCCACCGATCGGGAAGCCGTTGGTCGCGAGCGTGATCGCATCGCCGAACAGGTTCTGCCACGGCAACCGGCCGTGATCCTGCTGCAGTGCCTCGATGAGCCGCGGCACGCCGATCGTGCCGATCGAGCGGCCGCTGGCGCGCGCGTTCGGCAGCGGCGCCGAATGGTCGGTCGTGTCGTCGACGTAGCGCAGATAGTTCTCCGTCGCGGCGGCCGGCGCGGTTTCCCGGCCGTCGTACGCCTGCAGCGTCTTGCCGCGCGCATCGTAGTAGAGCAGCACGCCGCCCGACCCGAGGCCCGTCGCCTCGGGCACCGTCAGGCCGAGCACGGCCTGCACGGCGACCGCCGCGTCGGCGGCCGTGCCGCCTTTCTTCAGCACCGCGCAGCCGGCCGCGCTCGCATACGCGTTCGACGTCGCCACCAGGTAGGTCTTCGCATAGACGGGTTTCATCCCGGTGCGATAACCCGACGACGCTTCCGGCAGCGAAGGATCGCCCGGCTGGTTCGAGCCCACCACGACCGTCGCGCCGCTGTTGTCGACCGCGAGGCAGCTCGTATCGGTCGAAGGTGCCTGCGTGCGGCCCGCTTCGTTCTCGACGTCGCCGCCGCATGCGGTCAGCAGCGCGGCCGCGAGCAACGCGGACGCATACGGGAAAATCGCTGTTCTGTTCATTGTCTGTCGATGTTCTTTTAGGTCGTTGCGATGGGCATCGCGCTGCCTGCAACCCCCTCGGGGCACGGGCAACGCGTTCGATAGTCCCACGAACGAATTTTTTTCCGCAACAAGGAAATGACGCGTGCCGCGCACTGATGCGCCGGTTGCGTTGCAAGTGCCGGCCGGATGCGGATGGACATCGGGACGATTGCCGGCGTCACCGCGTCCGGCTATAACTCGTGGATGGATACGAATCGCTGGATTCACGACCCCGTCGGCGCCTTTCGCGCATGGCAGGAAACCGCCGCGACCGGCGCCGGCCGCCGGCCGTTCGCGCCGCGCTCGGTCGTGCAGCACGTCGCGATGTTCGAACGATTCCTACGCCATCTGAGCGCGCACCGCGTGTCGCTGGCCACGTTCGGGCCCGACCACGTCGCAGCCTTCCTGATGGATCTCGAACGCACGTGCGCGCCCGGCACATCGACACGTGTGCGCTACGCGAAGCTGATCGACCGGCTGGGCCGGCATCTGGTCGACACCGGTGTGCGGACGATCCATCCGGCCGGCCGGACGACGCGTCATCTCGCGTGGCCGGACGGCGAGCCCGAGCCGTGCTACCTGCCGCGCGACTTCGACGCGGCACTGCAGCGCCATGTGCAGCCGCGACCGGACGACACGCCGGCCGACTGCCGGAATCGCGCGATCGTCGCGCTGCTGCTCGCGAGCGGCATCACGTCCGCCGAGATTCGCGCGACGACGCATGACGCGCCCGATCTCGACACGCGGCCACCGGCGCTAGCCGTGCCGCGCGATCGCGCGCGGCCGGCGCGCCGGATCGAACTCGCCGCGTTCGCGCTGGCGCCGCTCGCCGCATGGCGTGCGCGCTCGGCAGACGCACCGGCATCGGCGCTGCTGTTTCCCGCGCCGCGCGGCGGTGGCGCAATGAACGACATGTTTCTGCTGCTCGTCGTGCGCGCCGCGCTGACCTCGATCGGTTTCCACGCAACGGACATGAGCCCGCGCGTGCTGCGCAACACGTATGCGCGCCGCCAGTTGCTCGCCGGCCACGCGCACGCCGACGTCAGCGCCATGCTCGGTCTCGTCAGTACGCGAACGATCACGCGCATCCGGCAGACGCTGCCGCCCGATGCGGCCGCGGATCGCGCCGCGCATGAGCGTTGAACCAGCTCGCGGCAAGTGCCCCGTTCCTTCTTGTTCCCTATTCGCCCGGCTTCGACTCGATCAGCCGCAGAATCCGGGTGTCGTACGGCGATTGCATGACTTCCGCGACGCGGATCTCGGACGCGGCCGGATGCAGCGGATTCAGCAGGAAGTTATGCGCGTGCGGCACGACGACGCTCGGGACGCGCAGCAGCGCGCTCGGCTGCGTGTGCAGCCACTCGGTGCCGGCGCTGCGGGTCCAGTCGACGTTCGTTCGCCAGTCGTCCGGCGCGTCGCCTTCCGCGATTTCGGCAACGTCCACCGATTCCGGCACCTCGATACGAAGCAACTGGTATCCGCTCGGCAATTGCGCGACGGTGGCGATTTCGAAATGCACGAGCGTCTCGAGCAGCGCGAGTGCCGGATGCTCGGCGAGATACACGACGGGCTGCCCGGCAAAATGCCAGCGCGCGCCGGCACGCAACCCGCCGATGCCTTTCAGATCGGCGTAATTGCTGATCCGCCACAGCGTCGTCAAGCGAAGTATCCCTCGTCGATCTGCGTGAGGACCTCTTCGACGAGCCGCGCGCCATGCTCGGTGCTAGCCATGTCGAGCGACGTGCGGCCGCCGAAGCGCTGCAGCCCGTTGCGCAGCCACGCCATCGCCTTGTCCGGGTCGCCGAACGTGGCCGTCGCCTGCGCGACGATGCGCGCGAGGCGGATCGCCTTGTCGGATTCCTCCGGCGACAGGCGTTCGTGCGCCTGGCGACGGTGGCTCAACGTGCGGCGCGGGATGATGAAGGCCAGCTCGTCCGATTTCAGCCCGCGCTCCGACAGCCGGTCGATCACCGAGACGTCGACACGTGCGCTCGCCAGCTCGGCAAGATCGGCGCCCGATCGGACGCGAATCGCCAGCAGTTGCTCGAGAATCGTGAATTCGGCCTGACGCGGATATGCGACGCCCGAAGGATGAAAAGCGATGGTGCTCATGACCTCTCTCCGGCAATTTGCCCATTCATTATAGGCGTTTTGCCGCAGACTTGCGGATTGCGGGGGTGCGGGTATCCCAACGGGCTGGAAAGCCGGTTTGAGAAGGCGCGCGCGAATCGAAGATTCGCCTGGTGGGGCTGAGACAGGAATTCAGTATATAAAATCATCCGCTGTAACTTGCAGTTGTCACGTAACAACGCTTTGACAGTGGAACGTTGAAGCAACCGCACTGTTCGAGCGCCGGATCCACGTCACGCGATGGATCGCCGTTGCTTCACGGCCCATTTCGCAACCCTCTCCACCAGAACGAAAGCAATAAGTAAGAATTCGCCGAATGCCTGAAAGGAAGCCGTAACACGCGAAACCAGGCGAATCGCCGCTCCCGCTCCGTCGCCGCGCCGTCACTGCATCGTGTCGTATTCCGGCATGGCCGCTTTCCGTAGCGTTGCCCGGACGAGCCGGCTTCCTGCCGTCATCCGCTACGAATCCTGCCCGTGCTCGCTCCACCCGCTTCCGTACACTCGAACTCGCGCCATGCGGCGCAGGCGGCGTACATCCCGCGTACGGCCGCGCCTGACGGGAGCCTTGCATGCTGTCCATCGACGGAATGGGTCTGGGTTTGAACTGGCAGCGTTTCCTGTCGCAAACGCTGAATCCGGACCTCGCGCCGAAGCCGCCGCAAAATGTGGACGGCACGTCCAACGACGGCCCGAACAACGGTCCCGCCAACCCGGTCAACCCGACCGCCGCGCCGCCGATCCCCGTGCAGGCGGACCTCGGTACCGATCCGACCAAACCGACCAACGCCGAAATCGGCTCGGCCACCGCGCTGCTGCAGAGCATGGCCGATCAATATCGCGTGGCGCCGCCTGAGATCACCGTCGACAACGACACGACGCGTGCGGTCCAGGGCGTGATCCAGGACGCGCAGACAAAATACGACAACGCGCAGCAGGCGCTGCAAGGCGCGCAAGGCGTGCTGCGGATGACGAGCCGCGACCCCGACTCGACGCCCGACGAGCACAAGGCCGCAGTCGACAACTACACGAAAGCGCGCAATGCGGCCGACACCGCGCAACGCGAGCTCGACGTGACGACCGACGCCGGCTACCGCATCCTGTACGGCGAACAGGCGAAGGCCGACCAGTACAGCTCCGACCCGACGAACCAGAACATCGAAGGCCCCGCGCAGCAGCAGGCCGACGCGAAACTCGCCGCGCTGCAGAAGCTGTTCCCCGACCAGACGAAGGCGAATCCGAACTTCGTTCCGCAACAGGGCGACTGCAAGACGCCCGACCAGATCCAGGCGTACGACGACTGGCAGTCGGCGGCGTCGAGCGCGACGGTCGGCCAGGCCAAGTACTGGGCGGACGTCAGCAACGCGAATCTCGCCTATACGCAGTTCCAGTCGTACATGGGCGATCCCGCGTACCAGGACGCGATCGATACCGGCGTCGGCAAGCTGAATGACGCGCTCGCGCCGCTGCAGCTGCAGGTCGATCTGCCCGACCCGCCCGCGACCGACCAGAACGGCAACGTCGACATGAACGCCGTGCAAGCGAACGTCGCGCAGGCAGCGAAGATCGCGAATTACTCGAACGCGGCCTATGCTGCATCGCTCGACGCGCAGCAGGTCACGACACTGCAGCAGAAGTACGACGTCGACAGCGCCTGCCTGATCGGTTCGACGCCCGGCGCAGCGAAGGACGACAAGGCCGCGCTCGATCGCGCGACCACGCAGGCGAACACGAGCGGCAGCTACATGCAGATGCTCGGCGCGCAGCTCACGGTCGACGACTTGCAGGCCAAATACGACACGGCGAAAAGCGCGTCCGACGACTGGCATACCGCGAATCCGAAATCGCTGGATCCGCACCCGAAGGTCGACGTCGATCTCGGCAATGCATCCGATGCGCTGGCGCAGGCGAAACAGACGGCGAGCCTCGCGCACGACGGATTCGTGGTCGCCTACGGCCAGACGCTCGCGCAGCAGTACGACGACGCCGGCTCGCAGATCGACGCGCAGCTCAAGCCGAAGGTGCCGTTTGTGCTGCAGAACCCGACGCCGACGCTGTCGACGAATCCGCCGCCCACGACGACGACGCCGGCCCCATCGTCGGGACCGTCGCCGTCGTTGAGCACGTCGCTGCCGAGCGCATCGGGTACGCCGAGTACATCGGGTACGCCGGCTCCGTCGACGACGCAGACACCGACGTCGTCATTGAGCACGTCGGCACCGGCCGGCAGCCTGTCGACATCGCTCCCTCCCACGACGCTGTTCGCGAATCCGTCGTTCGTGCTGCAACCGCCCGGCTCGAACACGTCCGTGCCGACCACCGCGACCGGCCAGACCGCGCTCGACGCGAAAAAGCTCCATGTCGTCGCGGGCGCACTGCGCACGGCCGACAGCCGGCTGTCCAACACGTACAACGACGCAGCCGCAAAATTCCAGCTCGCGAACGCGCAGACGCAGGAAGGCGTGCTGAAGGGCAAGCTCGCGGACATGCAGAAAACATACGACGACTGGTACGCGCACAACCCGACGCCCGTGCGGCTGCGCATGGTGGACGGCGACGAGATCCCGATGCCGACGCCGCTACGCGCGAATCCGTACCAGGGCGACCTCGACAAGGCGCGCAGCAATCTTCAGCAGGCCGACGCGAACATCAACAAGCTGCAACTGCTGACGGAGATGTCGCATCAGCAGGTGCTGCTCGACCAGTTCGACGCGAGCCTCGCCGAGAACCTGCGCAACCCGCAGAGCCAGGACGACAAGGACGCGTACTCGAAGGCGCTGGACGGCTTCTTCCGCGCGCACCAGAGCGAACTGTCCCAATCGCTGCTCGACCAGGCGGGCGTGAGCACGAACAAGGCCGCGACGATCGATTTCGGCAAGCTGACCGACAACGAGCAGCGCAACCTGATCGGCACCGCGATCGGGGTCGCGCCGGACGTCCAGCCGTCGTCGGACACGGGCTCGCCCACCGCGCCCGTCAACGACGACACGGTGCGCTACACCGACAAGGACAAGCTGGACACGATCAACAAGGTGCGCGGCGAAATCCTGAAGCTCGGCGGCGGCGCCGGCACGCAGGTCAACATCCTGCCGCTGATCTACTCGGACAAGACGGCCGGCATGGTGACGAGCGCGCTCTTCAAGGTCACCGACGGCAAGGGCAACGTCCAGTATGTCGACGACACGTCGGCGAAATACGACAACGTCGGCGACTACGTCGACAACAACCAGCTTGCGTCGAGCGGTACGCTCGACCTCGTGACCGGCTACGACGGCAACGGTCACGCGCAGTACCAGCAGAAGGCCGCGCATCACGACGACTGGTTCGACAGCACGCTGAACACGCTGACGGGCGGCAAGGTGAACCTCGGGATGATGGGTCTCGGGCTGCTGATGGAAGGCGCCGGCGTGCTGCTCGACGCAACGGGCGTGGGCGCGTTTGCCGGCGCCGCGCTGAACTTCACGGGCGCGGTCATGATGGACACGGCGATCGGCTCGAGCATGGCGAAATCCGCGATCGATATCGGCTCGCGATGGGACCACAACCAGAGCGTCAATCCGTTCACCGACGCCGGCGCGCGAGGCGACTGGCTCAACCTCGTGCCGATGGGCGCGGCCGGCGCCGCGAAGTTCGCGGGATCGGAAGTGTTCGGCAAGACGATCACGGCACTCACCGGCTCGGCGAAGGCCGCGCGCGTGACCACGGCGATCGTGCGCGGCACGTCGCTCGCCACCGGCGTCGGCGCCGCGAGCGAGAGCTTCGTCGAGGCCGGTTTCGCTTTCGCCGACGGGAACAGCAAGCAGGGCTGGGAAGATCTCAAGTCCGGCTTCACGAACGTCGCGCTGATGGGTGCAGGCGGCGTGAGGGATCGCGTGGTCAATGCGGCGGTGCGCGTCACCGGCAAGCCGGTGATCGCCCGCTCGGCGGGTGGCGACAGCATCTCGATCGACGGCCGGCAACTGCAGAAAATCCTGACCGCGAAGGAGCCGCCGCAACTCGCGCTTGGCGCGACGCGCGCGTCGCTCGACGGCGTCGACATCAAGGTCGCGAAGGACGGCACGTTGATGGCGGGCGACAAGGTGCTCACCTACGACAACATGCCCGTACGCGTGCTCGACGGGCTCAACAACAAGGACCTGAACAATCTGCCGCGGGGCGCATCGGTGATGCTCGGCGAGAACGGCGAACTGAGCATCGTCAAGCTGACCGGCAAGACCTGGACCGAAGGCACGAAGATCGATTCGATCACGGAGACGGGCGACCGGCTGTCGTTCGGCCGCGACGGCGAAATCGACGCGCCGTCGAAGCTCGTCGCGAAAACACCCACCCAGTGGCAGGACGACCTGCAGCAACAGGCGAACGACAACGCTCCGCCCGCCGACCACGCGCAGCACGCGCCCCCCGCCGACGAAGCCGCGACGCGCGCGTCCGAAGCGAGCAACACAGCCACCGCAACCACTGCGGCAAGCGCACGCAGTGCGCAGCACACGAGCGAAGCACAGGCCGCGCGCGACGAGAACCAGCAGGAAACGCGCGCGGCGGATTCGCATGTCGCCGCGCAGAATCGACGCAGCAGCGACCTGCGCGCGGCGCAAGATCCGGCCGTCGCGCGCTCGCCCGGCGCACCCGGTGCGGGCGCCCTCGAAGAACCGGCCAGCGTTGCACCGCGCACGCCGGTCCGCGTGATCGACCTGACCGACGCCGAACCCGCATCCCAGCCCGCGACGCTCGATCCGGCCGGCGTCTCCGTGCCGCACGGCCCGTCGGCCGAAGCGCTCGACTACGGCGGGCACACGCTCGTCATCGTGCGCAACGGCGACGACCACGCGGCGGCACCGCCCGACGCTGCGCAACCTCGCGCGGCGGGCTCGCTGCCCGCCGACGTCGCGGAACCGATCGTCGTCATCGCCGACGCCGCGGACGCGCACGTTGCGCCCGAACTCGCGAACCGCTGGCAGCGCCCGGTGTTCGCGGCCACGCTGGAAGCGCTGCACACGGACGGCACGCTGCGCGCGGATGCGCCGTTGACTCGCTACATGCCTGCGCCCGATGCGCCGGTCACGGGCGGCCGCGTCGTCGGCACGAACGCGCAGGCGCAGCACGCCGACGCGACGGCAGGCGTCGCCGAAGCCGACACGCCCGCGCCGACGCCCGAAGCGCCCGCGGTTCGCCGCGCGCCGCCGCCCGCGAACGACGACACCGTCATCGTGCTCGCGACGACCAAGCGCAGCGCCACGGACCCCGAAAACAATGCCGCCCTGCCGCCGCAACCGCCCGCTCGCGCGGCACGCGCGCTGGACGGCGCATTCAGCGCACCGAACCGCATCCTCGTGCTCGTCAAGCCGGCCGAGCGGCCTGCCTCGCGGGCGGCAAGCGACGGGAGCGACGCGTCCCGCCCAACCCCGACCGGCGACGCGCATGCCGAGGACCACGTGCTCCCGGCCGCCGCGCACCCGGAAATCACCGAAGCGCCGCCGGACCCGTCGCTGGCCGGCCCGGGCCTCTTCACGCGGCTGCAGATGCGCTTCGGCGGCGCACCGCTGCCGGACGCGGTCCATGCGCTCGCGCAGCAATCAGACACGCTCACGCAGCAGTTGCGGATGCTGAGCGACGCCGGCTGGCGCGTGAGTCTCGGCAAGCGCGGCGGCGGCAGCCGGATCGATCCGAAGCGGCGCCGCGTGACGATCGACGGCGGCCTGCGCGATTCGGGCAGCATCACGTACACGCTCGCGCACGAGGCGAAGCACGCCGTCGAGGCGATCGACGGCACGCTGGACTCGCTCGACTACAGCGGCCGCAGCCGCTTCACGCGCAAGGCGCTCGAAGCCGAAGCGCGCGCACAGATCAACGCGTTCGAAGCGCGCTACGAGATCGACCTCGCCGGCGGCGGCGACATCGCGGCGAACACGACGCTGCCCGACGCGCTCCAGCACGAGGCCGACCGCTGGGCGCCGTCGAGCGACTATGCGGGCACGGTCGACCGGCTCGCCGACGCATTCGCCGACGTGCCGGTGTCGGGCCGCCGCGGCGAGACCTACCAGGCCTTCTACGACGGCATCTGGGACAAGCAGAAGCGTCACGGCGGCGCGCCGCGGCGCATGCCCGCGCCGCACACGACGGAAGCGGTCGGCGACGGCGGCACGCACCTGCCGCGCACGCTCGAGGAACAGGTGCAGTGGAGCTTCGCGCATGCGGAGCAGATCTCGCCGTTCGCGCAACGCGGGCGCAACGAGCCGCGGCAGATGACGCTCAAGAGCCTGGACGGACGCACGTCGATCGGGCCCGACGAGCCGCTGACGGTCATCCACGGACGAACCGACGCCGCGGGCCAACTGCTCGACGCACACGGCCGCCCCGCGCAGCACGTCGACTATTCAATCGCGAACTTCCTGGCCGGCTCGTCGACCGGCGCCGGTTCCGGACGCGCGCTGGTCTTCGCCGCGGACAACGGGCACGCTGGCGCCGCGTGGCTCGCGAACACCTGGCAGCGTCCGGTCTACGTGCCGGACGGCGGCACGATCCGCAGCCTCAATGCGGTTGCGGGAAATCCGGCCGGCACGAGAGAAAAGGTGCAGTTCGGCCATGCGCCAACGTGGACCCGCTATGCGCCATCACCACGCGAGCGGATCGACTATGGCGAACTCGCCGTCGACGAAAACGGCCTCCACGTGGCAGGTGATCCGTCGCGGCGCCTGGACGCGCAAGCGCTGATCGGCCCGTTCCTCGGGGCCGGCATCGAAAAAACCGTGTTCGAGCTCGGCAAGCGCAACGCGATCGGCCTGTACGACATCGATCCCCTGCGGCCGCGCGACAGCCAGATTGACGATCATCACGATGCGCTCGACACGGAACGCAGCGGGCTCGACATGCTGCGCCGCTACGGCATGCGCACGCTGACCATCGACGGCCCGTTCTCGGTCGGCAACCGGATCGCGATCCTGTACCATCCGCTCGCCGAACTCAGCAGCCGGGCCGTCTCGCTCGGCGCGTTGCCGAAGCGCATCACGCACGAATCGATGCGACAACTCGCAGCGATGCACGAGATCGTCGAGCGTGATGGGCTGGTGTTCGATTTCCAGGGTCTGTTCGACGCGCACGGCGAGTTCTATTTCAGCGATCCGTCTACCGTGTTCCGCTCGGACGAGCATGAAGATATCGCGTCCACCCTCGAGGAAATCGACAGCGTCATCGATCCGCTCAAACGGGGCATCGCCGACGGCAGCATCGTCCTCGCCCATCCGGAGACCCGCGAAGTGCTGCCGGACGGCGCGTTCGTCCAGAAGCCTTCCCTCATCACGCGCATCCGGATGTGGTTCGGCGGCGCGCCGCTGCCCGACGCCGCTTACGCGCTCGCCGGTCAGTCGAGCCTGCTCGCCGATCAGATGCGTTTGCTGAAATCGGACGGCTGGCAGATCGTGCTGGGCCGCGCGGGACGCGGCAGCCGCACCGACGTCGACCAGCGCCGGATCGTGATCGACGGCGGGCTGCGCAGCGCCGGCACGCTCGTCTATACGCTCGCGCACGAAGCCGGCCACGCGGCCGACGCGTCGAACGGCCGGCTCGGCCTCGACACCCGCAGCCGCGAAGCGTACGTGCAAAGCACGCTGCTCGCCGAGGCCCGCGCGCAGGCGAACGCATTCGCGGTGCGCAAGCAGATTCTCG
This sequence comes from Burkholderia sp. BE17, assembly GCF_009362305.1. NCBI lineage: Bacteria > Pseudomonadati > Pseudomonadota > Betaproteobacteria > Burkholderiales > Burkholderiaceae > Burkholderia > Burkholderia sp. BE17. The sequence goes on along the minus strand of NZ_WHNU01000047.1, from coordinate 52,059 downwards.
AAACGACCGGCATCGACATCGCCGAGCACGCGGTGCTCCCCGACGCGATCGCACACGAGGCCGACCACGTGATGCCGGGCGACGCAGCAGGCCTCGCGCGCCTCGCCGACGCATTCGGCAACGCAGCGGTGTCGGGCCGCACCGGCGAGCGCTACGGCACGTTCTACGGCCGCGCCTGGGACCAGCAGCAGTCGGGCAACGCATCGCTGCGCATGCCCGCGCCGCATACGACCGAATCGTCCGGCGGCACGGGCGCGCGGCTGCCGCGCACGCTCGACGAACAGGTGCAGTGGAGCAACGAGCATGCGGATCGCGTGTCGCCGTTTCCCCGGCGCTGGTTCGGCGGCAGCTCGCCGAAGCTGACCTTCTCCCGCAACGGTCCGGTGTCCTATGCAAGCGGCGAACCGCTGACGCTCGTCCACGCGCGAACCGATGCCGGCGGCGGCCTGCTCGACGCGCACGGCCGTCCCGCCACGCCGATCGACTACTCGATCGACCATCGCTACGCGTTCGGGCCCGCACAATCGGGCAACCGCCTCGTGCTCGATGGCGGCGACGCCCGCGCGGCGCATGGCGCGTGGCTCGCGAACATCTGGCAGCGCACGATCTACGTGCCCGACAGCGGTACGGTTCGCACGATCGGCGAGTCGCACACCGACCGCACGCACCGCATGCAGTTCGGCGGCCCGGGCACATGGACCCGCTACACACCCTCGCCGCGCGAACGGATCGACCCGGGCGCGCTCGCCGCCGACGCGAACGGCCTGCATGTCGCCGGCGATCCGTCGCGGCGCGTGGATCCCGCCGAACTGCTCGGCCCGCTCCTCGGCGCGGGCACCGCGAAGGCGGTGTTCGAACTCGGCAAGCGCAATGCGATCGGCCTGTTCGATGCGGGCGGCGACAAGGCACGCACGATGCTCGAGCACGAAACACGCGGGCTCGAACAGTTGAAAGCGCTCGGCATGCGCACGGTCACGGTCGACGGTCCGTTCACGTACCGCGGCCGCATCGCGGTGCTGTACAGCCCGCTCGCCGAGCTCGGCAGCATCGACGTGATGAACGGCGTCCTGCCGAAACGCGTGACGCGCGAATCGATGCGGCAGCTCGCCGCCATGCGCGCGCTGGCCGAACGTCATGGCCTGTCGTTCGACTTCGAAGGCCTGTTCGATGCGCAGGGCAACTTCTATTTCAGCGATCCTTCCGTCCTGATCCGGCACCCGGACCCGGCCGCCAACCGGACGCCCGGGATGATCGATGCCGTCATCGACCCGCTGAAGCGCGGCATCGCCAGCGGCCACGTCGAGCTCGCGCATCCGGCGATCAGCGAAGCGCTGCCGGACGGCGCGTTCGTCCAGAAGCCTTCCCTCATCACGCGCATCCGGATGTGGTTCGGCGGCGCGCCGCTGCCCGACGCCGCTTATGCGCTCGCCGGTCAGTCGAGCCTGCTCGCCGATCAGATGCGGCTGCTGAATCCGGGCCACTGGGAGATCGTGCAAGGCCGCGCGGGCGCCGGCAGCAAGGTCGACGCCGACCAGCACCGGATCGTGATCGACGGCGGCCTGCGCCATGCCGGCACGATCGTCTACGTGCTCGCGCACGAGATCGGTCACGCGGTCGATGTGGCGACGAACCGGCTCGGCCTCGACACCCGCAACTCCGACGCGTACGTGCAAAGCACGTTGCTTGCCGAAGCCCGCGCGCAGGCCAACGCATTCGCGGTGCGCAAGCAGATCCTCGAAGCGACCGGCATCGACATCGCCGAGCATGCGGTGCTCCCCGACGCGATCGCGCGCGAGGCCGACCATGTGATGCCCGGCGACGAAGCCGGCCTCGCCCGGCTCGCCGACGCATTCGGCAATGCGCCCACGTCGCTGCCCGGCAACCCCGTCTACCGCGCGCTGTACCGTGCGCAGGCCGAGCAGGCCATGCGTGACGGCGAAGCCGGCCGCGCGGGTGCGGCGCCGCGGACGATGCCGTCGATGATGATGTGGCCGGTGCCGGATCCGTCTGCCTTCATGCCGGCCGCGCCCGCGCTCACGCTCACGCCCGAGGCGCGCGCGGCCGACTGGCTCGATGCGCACGGCAAGCGCGACCTGAAGCGGATCGACGGGACGCAGTTGGCCGACATCCGCGACCTCGCGCAATACGCGGGGCCCAACGCGCACGTGCTGATCGCGAAGCACCTCGACCGGCCGGCGGACGACGGCACGCATCCGCAACCCGAATTCGTCGCGAGCCTGAAGACCGACGCGTACAGCCAGCCCGGCCAGCCCGAGGCGGCCGATCCCGGCGACACCCCCTCGCATGAAGTGCGCGACGCGGTGTATCCGGGCACGCGTCCGCGCAAGCGCAACGACAGCAAGCCGCCGCATGAGGCGCGCGCGGATTTCGACTTCTACCTGTCGCCGGTGTCGCTCGACGAATTGCGGCAATTCGGCGGCGCGGCGAAGGTCGAAGCCATCGACACGAAGCGCGTGTGGGAAGCCGAGCCGTCCGGCGACATGCCCGCGGATGAGGTCGCCAGGCAGATCGACACCCTCGCCCGCGCACCCCGGTACAAGCGGCCCAAAGCGGCCGCCAAGGCCGCGGAGGCCTTGCCCGATGGCGCGACGATCTTCGCGGTCGACAAGAAGACGGGCAAGGTGCTCGGCTACGCGGAACCCGGACAGGACGGCGGCTGGACCTATCACGAGAAGACCTCGGTCGGCGACGCGTCGATCGGGGCGCAGGATCTCGGCACCGCGTTCCGCCGCCGCGCGCGCGGCCTGCCCGACGGACGGCGCGGCGTCGTGTTCGTCCCGTCCTCGCTGCCGGAATCGGCGGTGTCCCGCTACGGCGGCTTCGAGCCTGCCGAGCGGGCATTGCCGGTCGCCGAGCAGAAACCGCCGCCGCTGAAACTGAGCGACCGCGTGCAACGCCGGCTCGGCAGGATTCAGTCGGCGGGCAAGCCGCCTGCAGGGGCGACGCCACTCGCCCATCGATGGGTCGCGCCGAACCTGCTGCCGAAATCGGCCGACGACGTGCACGACTTCAGCGGCGCGAACACGCTGCATCTGCGGCGCGTGATCGATCTCGGCCAGGTCGGCCCGGAGTACTTCATCTACGTCTACGGCACGGAAGGCGCGCTGATCGACACGCTGCACAAGCCCGACGGCATCCTCGCGACACGCGACGGCACGCTGCAATGGTTCGCCGACGCAACGCATTTCAACGATGCGGGCAAGCCCGGCATCGATCTCGACAAGACGACGATCGGCGGCGGCCCGGATGGCGCGAACCGGCATTTCCTGGTGACGAAGCTCGACCCGGCCGCGTTCGACGCACGCGCAAAACCAACGCAGCTCGAAGCCTATGTGTTGAAACAGGCGGAACTCGACAAGCAACTGCAGCAAGCCGCCGCGGAATCGTCCGCGCCGTTCGGCGAGCTGGAGAAGCGCATCGCGGCCGAACTGACGGCAGCGACGACCCGGCAGGCCAGATTCGCCAGCGACCCCGCGTCCGGCGCGCCCGCTGCCAGCCCGCCGGCGAAGCCGAAGAAACGCACGCGCGGCAAGACCAAGAACGGCAACCCGAGCGGGCCGGCCGCACCGGCGCCCGCCGGTTCGCCGGCACTCCCCGCCGGCGAACCGTTCAGCATCAAGACCTATCAGCCCGGCCTGTCGAGCGCCACGATCGCCGAATGGATCCTTCGCTTCGGCAAGGCGAAAGTCGATAACTGGTTCCCCGAGCACGAACGCGTCAAGGCGTTTGCGGGCCGGAGCGGCAAACCGCTCGATCTCGGCACGAAACGGCAGGTCATGATGGCCGACAGCGTGATGATGAAGGCACTCGGCATCCCGTTGCGGCTCGCGCGCGATGTGTCGAGCATGCCATGGCATGGCCCGCTGTCGCGGCCCGATCACGCGGCAAACGTGCTGTCCCGCCATGCGAAGGGCGCGATCACCTATCTGTCGATCGCACGCGCCGCGGACCGGCATGCGCTGCAGGCCTATGCGCGCGCGAAGGCCGAGATCCAGGATCGCATCGCACTGATGGCGCGCGGCTTCACGCTGCGCGACAACCCCGACGAGATGCTCGCGCTCGTGAAACGCTACGGCGGTGCGATGCCGGTCGTGTCGGTCGCGGTCGATCCGCATTCGCTGGCCGCGGCGCTCGGCAGGAAGCACGACCCGGCGTTCATCCGCCGCGTGCGCGAGCTCGGCAACCTCGACAACGCGCAGTTCGACGAGGCAGGTGCGCGGATCGACATCGACGGCACGGGGCGCCAGCTCGAACTCGACGACCTCGACCACCTGTTCAAATGGCTCGACGCGGCATCCGATGGCGGCTTCGTGCTGCGCCTCGAAACCGCGCCGTCGCGCGCACTCGTGTCGGCCGAAGACCAGCGCACGCTCGCCGGCACCAACGATGCATACCACGACTACGTGCGCACGTTCGACGCGCTCGAAACGTGGGCCCGCCAGAACACCGGCAAGGACGCGCCGCACGTGATGGTGACGTTCCACGGCTGGGATGCCGTGCTCGAACCGGTGCCGGGCGACGGCCATCTGAAACTCGTCGAGGCCGTGCTGGACCGCGAGGAACTCGACTGGGTTCACCTCGGGCTGTCGTATGCAACGCACGGCTCGGACTTCATCGCGAACCAGGATCTGACCGCCGCACTCGCCCGCAAGCTCGTCGAGTACGAACTGCGCGCGCCCGGCAAGCTCGCTCGCCTGCACGGCGCCGACGCGCTCACGCGCGTGTTCGAACGTGTCGGCACGCAAACGCTCGCGAATCAGCACCAGGTGCTGTTCGCCGAAGTCGAACGCGTCGGCCTCGCAAACGGGATGACACCCGATCGGCTCGCGCAGCTGCGCACCAAGCTGTACGAAGGCAATACCACCGCGCTGATGGACCGCGCGCGGCAGGCGACGATTACCTATGCGAAGGAGAACTACTGGAATACCAACGCTGCCGCCAACCGGGCCGAATTTCGCGCACGCGACGCCGGCAAACGCTGGTTGAGTGCATACGGCAAGCCGGACACCGAACCCATGCAGCTCGAAATCGCCGCGCACGCGAATGCGTCGAGCACCGCTTTCTGGCGCGCGGTGGCGGCCGATCCGAAGCTCGCCATCGACGACACCAAACCCGTCATCGTGAACCGCGACATCGCCGCGCAACCGAGCCACCAGCGCGGCGACCCGCAGAAAGCCGCGCTCGCGCAGCTCAACGCGCTGCGTGTCCACCGGCCGTCGTTCGGCAAACGCGACTGGATGTGGTCGCTGGGTTTCGGCGGCACGGTGGCCGGTGCAAGCTCGCTGGTTGCGCTGAACGTGTTCAACGGCATGAACATGATGAGCTCGGACGCGCTGAGCCATGCGAACACCGCGCTCTTCGTCGGCGCGCGTGCGGGCCGCGTGTTCGGCGCGATGCACCAGGGCGCGGTGCAGAGCCTGCAGAGCGGCGATCCGCGCGCGGTGCACGACGTGCTCGACCGCCTGCAGCGTTCGCTCGCGCAGCAGCTGAGCGCATCGGTGCACGGCTACAATCCGGCGCGGCTCGAACAGCTCGACTTGCTGACGAACGAGACCCGCGTAAAGGCGAGCCACTTCGTCGAAATGCATCGGCAAGGGCTCATCGGTTTCGACGATGCGGCCGCGCAGATCAAGGAACTGTCGGCCGACCTGCTGGCGAATATGCAGGGGATGGTCGGCGGCACGTCGCTCACGCAGCTGCACCACGGCAATTCCCGCCGACTGCTCGGCCTCGTCGGGCGCGGCAGCGCGATCGTCGGCTATTCGGGGACGATCGCCGTCGGCGTGCACGGGCTGATGACCTCGCCGACGGTCGCGGGCGCGCTGACGACCGCGAGCGCGGCGCTCGCCGCGACGTATTCGGGCCTCGTCTATGCGGTGAGCGCGCACCGCGTGAACGCGGACAAGCGCAGCCGCGTCGTGCGCCTGATCGATTCGACGTCGGATTTCGTCGGCGTGGCGAGCGGCATCGCCGGCACGATCGCGCAATACGACAAGGGCCATTACGGGCTCGCGGCGACAGCCGCAACGTCGACGGCGATCCTGCTTGGCGCGCGCCTGAACACCCATTTCCCGAACGCGACGCGCTGGGTCAAGAAATACCCGACCGCGCTGATCCTCGTGCCGATCGGAATCTGGGGCTTCACACAGTTGCAGAGCCTGTTCTTCGGATCGCCTTCGAGCGGATCGGGGTCATCGACGCACAAGCCGAAGCCGACGCCATCGTCGCCGTCGCATCAGCCGCCGCAGACCGGCGGCACGCCGACGACCGGGCTCGCGCCGGGCGCCACTGCGACGCAGCCGCCCGGCACCGGCACGACGGGCAGCACGGCGCCTGCGCAACCCTCCGCACCGCCGTCGCCGGCCGCGCAACCGTACATCGTCGTCGCGGGGGATTCGCTGTGGGTGATCGCCGACGCGCATCGCCAGTCGCTGCTCGACGCGGCGCATGTGTCGCCGGACGATCAGAAGACGATGACGCGCGACCAGCAGGATGCACATGCACTGAACGAGATCCTGCAACTCAATCCGGGCATGGCGTCGGCGCCGAACGTGCTGCACGTCGGGCAGTCGATCAATATCGGCTGATGCGTCGCCGGTCGCCCAGGCCCGGCGACGGGCATCGACGAACGCGCCGGCGAACGACAGCGTTCAGCCGGCCCATGCGGACGAGCGGATCACGCTGCAGAAGTTGCCCGTGTGGATGCGAGTCCTTGTCGGCGATTACGTCGGCCTTCACGTTGCCGAACGTGGTATCCGGCTTGTGCTTGATCCCGTCGTAGAACGCCTGGATGATGTCCTCCTTGAAATGCGGCGTGCGCGGATGCGCACGGACGACGGCCTCGCGATCGACGTCGCTGTATTCCGGATACGTCAGACCCAGTACGTCCATCTCGACACCCGCGGTGACGAGCGCGATCACCGGATGCATGTGCTGCGGGATGCCCGGCGTGGTATGCAGCGCGATCGAGGTCCACACGACATCGATATCCTGCTGCGAGATGCCCTTGCTTTTCAGGAAATCGCGGCCGGCATTGGCACCGTCCACTTCGAAGCCCTCGCACGCGCTGCTGTGCTGGTGCGTGAGCCCCATGTCGTGGAACATGCAGCCGCAGTAGAGCAGCTCGGGATCGTATTCGAGCCCGCGGCGCCGGCCCGCCAGCGCCGCGAAATAGAAGACGCGGCTGGAGTGGTGGAACAGGAACAGCAACTCGGATTCGGTATCGCGCACTGCTCGGTGCGGCGCGAGCCGACTGACCGTCCGGCGCCCCGCAATCATCGGACGAAAAACACCGATCCACGCGGATCGTTTACCCAGTTGCAATAATGATTCACTGGAACGCGTATTTCCGACCGGTAACGCGATCGCTACGATGCAATCAACCGCTGAACGCAACAAGCGAAGCGCGAAATCAACGAAACCGGAGGTCATCATGAAGTCGTTCATCTACGCTGTCGTCGCCGCAACCGCCCTGTCCGCCTCGTACGGCGCATTCGCACAGTCGAACCCGTCGGGCCAGTTGACGCGTGCCCAGGTGCGCGCGGAACTCGTCCAGCTCGAACAGGCCGGCTACAAGCCCGAAGTCTCCGATCAGTACTACCCGCGCGCACTGCAGACGGCACAGGCCCGCGTAACGAGCGCCGACGAAACCGGCTACGGCGCACAAGCCGCCGCCGGCGTGCGTGCCGGCCACGCGATCGCGGTCAAGCAGGACGGCCGCGACTCCGTGTATTTCGGCCAGTAAGCCAAACGCACACGCGCGAATTCCGATCCGCGCACCACAATCGAGACACCCCACTCCCGTTCATCGGGGGCGGGGTGTTCGCTTTTCGATGATCCGCTCCATGCCCCGATCGCGACTGTCGATCAATGCACCGCCGCCGATCGCGCATCGCGCGGTGCCGTTCACGCAGACAGCCGGCGTTTGCGCATAGAATGGCCGCGTGGTCGGTGTCGGCCGAATCGAACGCGAGCGGAACCACGACGTCCGGCATGCCCGATCGTCACCGCGCCTGCCGGTCGGCCGATGCGGCACTCATCGCATTTTTCGAAAAGGAGCGGTTTCATGTCACAAGCATCCGGTTCCATGATCACGTTTCGCCGCCCGGACGGCCAGGAACTGCAGGGCTATCTCGCCAGGCCGGAAAAGACCGAAGGCGCGCCCGCGGTCGTCGTCATCCAGGAATGGTGGGGGCTGAACGACCAGATCCGCGGCGTCGCGGATCGCCTCGCGCGCTGCGGCTATTTCGCGCTCGTGCCCGACCTGTATCGCGGCAAGTCGACGGTCGAGGAAGAAGAGGCACACCACCTGATGACCGGCCTCGATTTCGGCGACGCCGCATCGCAGGACATTCCCGGCGCCGTCACGTACCTGAAGACGCTGGCTCCGCGCGTCGCGGTGACGGGCTTCTGCATGGGCGGTGCGCTGACGCTGTTGTCGCTGCAGTTCGCCGACGCGGACGCGGGCGTCACGTGGTACGGCTTCCCCCCGCTCGACTACCTCGATCCGGCGAAGCTCAAGGTGCCGCTGATGGGCCACTGGGCCACACAGGATGCATTCTTCGCGATCGACCAGGTCGACGCGCTGGAAAAGAAGCTGACCGATGCGAAGGTCGGTGTCGAATTCCATCGTTATCTCGCGCATCACGGATTCGCGAACGAAACGGCCGTCGGCCCCGGCCGCATCTCCGGCACGCAGTTCGATCCGGTGTGGTCGCAAATCGCGTGGGACCGCACGCTTACGTTCTTCGGCCGCACGCTCTGGGCGAAGCCGCAGTAATACGCGATCGACGCGCTCGCGGTAAGCCGGCGCAAACAAAAACGCCACGGACTTTCATCCGTGGCGTTTTTGTTTGCCGGGTACCATCGAGCGGCGCGGCGGCCGGCTGTACGTGTGCCCGCTTCCGGACGACGTCGCGCTGCCGTTCCGCCATTGAGCGAATACCGGGCCGGCTGCACCGCCGCGCGAACGCGATGCAGCAGGTCGAACCGATTCCGGGAGGTTGGCGCCGCGCATCGAACCAACGATGTTCGGTATCGAAAGCAGGCGTTTTCATAAGGCCGTGCCGGTTGCCGGCACGTCGTTTTCCGGATCGATCGAGAACACGTCGTCAACACCCGCATAAAGGCAGCAATACTGATTATTTTATTGTGCAAACCGTCGTACTCAGACAGCGGCTGTGCTGACTCAGGATTTGCAGGACGCGTTCAGCGCGGCCTCGTCGGCGGCCAGCATTTCGGGCACGCATTCGCGCAGGAAATCGACGAACGTGCGGATCTTCGCATCGAGATACTGACGTGACGCATACAGCGTGTAGACCGTCAGCTTCTGCAACCGGTATTCGGGCAGCACACGCACCAGCGCACCGCTCGCGAGCGCGGGCAGTGCGGACGACATCGGCAGCGAGCCGATCCCGAGGCCGGCGCGCAATGCGCCGCCCAGCGCATCGGCGATGTTCACCTGGAAATCGGGCAACGGCAGATCGAACGTCTCGTGGCCGTCCGGGCCGTCGAGATGCCAGCGATCGCGCGGGAACACCGACGTGACGATCTGCAGGCACGCATGCCCTTCGAGCTCGCGCACCGTGCGCGGCGTGCCGCGCTCCTTCAGATACGCGGGCGACGCGCACAGCACGCTGTGCACGTCGCCGAGCCGCTGCGATACGAGCCCCGAATCGGGCAGTTCCGTCGTGCTCAATTGCAGCGACACGTCGTAACCTTCGTCGATGATGTCGGGCACGTGCTGCGACAGCGTCAGCTCGACCGCGACCGACGGATAGCGCTGACGGTAGCGCACGACCGCGGGCACCACATAGGCCTGGCCAAAACTCGTCGTCGCGTGAACGTGCAGCCGTCCGGACGGCTTCGCCTGTGCGTCCGCCGCTTCGGCTTCCGCTTCGTCGATATAACCGAGGATGCGCTGGCAACGATCGAGATAGCGCTGCCCGGCGTCGGTCAATGCGATGCGGCGTGTGCTGCGGTTGAGCAAACGCGTGCGCAGATGCGTTTCGAGCTGCGCGACCGAACGCGATGCGTACGCCGTCGTGATGTCCAGGCGCTGGGCCGCGCTCGTGAAGCTGCCCTCCTCCGCGACCCGGACGAAAATGCGCATCATCTGTAACGTGTCCATCGACCTGTCCCCGGGATTGAGATCACGGCGCACCGCCGCGCGGCCGTGATGCCGGCGGCTCCGGCGCGGGCCGGTCTGGCGCGAAGTGTGCGGAACAGTACAGCAGCGCTGCAGGCGTGTCCAGTTCGCCGTATGCGGCGTGATCCGGACGCCGAATCGTATCGCCGAGCCGACCTTCGCGCCGCGTCCGGGCCGGGCGTGTGAGCGATTGAACGGGCCGGCACGCGACAGGCATCGGGTCGGCAAAAACTACCCGGCGACCACGATGCCGATCCGCGATTTACGCCGTGGGGGGCACGTTACGCGGCGGCTGCCGCATCGAACGGGTTACGCAACACGATCGTGTCGTCGCGCTCCGCCCCGGTCGTGATCATCGATACCGACGCGCCCGCAACCGCTTCGATGCGCGCAATGAAATCCCGTGCGGCGCGCGGCAGCGCCGCACGCTCGCGCACGCCCTTCACGGTGCCACGCCAGCCGTCGAACCGTTCGTAGACCGGCTTCGCGCGCGACTGCGCATCGAGGCTCGCGGGCAGATGGTCGACCCGTGCGCCGTCGAGTTCGTAGCCGACGCACAGCTCGATCGACTCGAAGCCATCGAGCACGTCGAGCTTGGTGAGCGCCAGCGAATCGATGCCAGAGATCCTGACCGCCTGGCGCAACTGTGCTGCATCGAGCCATCCGCAGCGTCGCGGCCGGCCGGTGTTGACGCCGAATTCCTGTCCGCGCGCACGCAGCGTTTCGCCGGTTGCGTCGGTCAGCTCGGTGAGGAACGGGCCGCCGCCGACACGCGTCGCATACGCCTTGGTCACGCCCAGCACGTGGCCGAGCTTCGACGCGCCGAGGCCCGTGCCGGCCGCCGCCGCCGATGCGACGGTGCCCGACGACGTCACGAACGGATACGTGCCCCAGTCGATGTCCAGCATCACGGCCTGCGAACCCTCGAACAGGATGCGCTCGCCGCGATCGGTCGCGTCGTTGAGATCGGCCCAGACGGGACGCACGAACGGCAGGATCTTCGGCGCGATGTCGACGAGCGTCGCCAGCATCGCGTCGCGCGAACATTCGTCGAGCCCCAGGCCACGGAACCACGCGTTGTGGTGCTCGACGAGCACGTCGAGCTTGTCGGCAAGCCGGCCGGGTTCCGCGAGATCGCCGACGCGCAGCCCGCGGCGCCCGACCTTGTCCTCGTAGGCCGGCCCGATCCCGCGCAGCGTGGTGCCGATCGGTTCGCGGCGCAGGCACTCCTGCGCCTGGTCGATCGCGCGGTGAATCGGCAGCACCAGCGTCGCGTTCTCGGCGATCGACAGGTTGTCCGGCGTCACCGACAGCCCGAGCTCGGCCATCCGCGCGATTTCCGCGAGCAGCGCTTCCGGATCGAGCGCCACGCCGTTGCCGATCACGCCGCGCTTGCCGCGCACGATGCCGCTCGGCAGCAGCGCAAGCTTGTACGTCTTGCCGCCGACGACCAGCGTATGACCCGCGTTGTGGCCGCCGTTGTAGCGTGCGACGAGGTCGGCCTGAGCCGCCAGCCAGTCCACGACGCGCCCCTTGCCTTCGTCGCCCCATTGGGCACCCACGACCACCACGTTCGGCATGCTCCGCACTCCATGTGAGAAATTCAGACACTCGTTCGGCCGAGCCGGCCGTTTGTGTGCCATATTGGCGGAGCTGGATCGCCCGATCAAACGATTAAACCTGAACCATCGCGTGAGTAAATTTCACGCGAAACGACACAATGGCTCGACGTCTCCCACCGTTGAATTCGCTGCGCGCGTTCGAAGCAGCCGCGCGACTCGGCAGCTTCACGCTTGCCGCCGACGAGCTGTGCGTGACGCACGGTGCGATCAGCCGGCATGTGCAGCAACTGGAGGGGTGGCTCGGACGGCCGCTATTCGAACGCCACAACCGGCGGGTCGAACTGACCGACGCCGGCCGCGCGTATCTCGCCGAGGTCGGTGCATCGTTCGACCGGATCGCGCTCGCCACCGCGCAGCACTTCGGCCACGCGCAGCAGCGCGTGCTGCGCGTCAGCGCGCCCGCGACGTTTTCGTTGCGCTGGCTCGTGCCGAAGCTGTCGTCGTTCCAGGTTGCCCATCCGACGATCGAGGTGCGGCTGTCGACGTCGAACGAGCCGATCGAGAAACTGCGCGACAAGGTCGACCTGATCGTTCGAGGCGGCCCGCAGGCCATCGACGGTTACGTCGCGGAGGAATTCCTGTCCGAAGTCCGATTGCCGGTGTGTGCGCCGAAGCTGCTGGAGGGCCGGCCGTTGCATACGCCCGCCGATCTCGCCGGCTTCACGCTGCTGCATGCGGCGACCTATCCCGGCATGTGGCCAGAATGGCTCGCGGCGGCCGGGCATCCGAATCTCGTGCCGCGACACTCGCTCACGCTCGAGCATTTCTACCTGACGCTGCAAGGCGCACTCGACGGGCTCGGCGTCGCGATGGGGCCGATCGCGCTCGTCGCGGACGACATCGCCGAAGGCCGGCTCGTGCAGCCGTTCGGCGAACCGGCGCTGCCGCCGTGGCGCTACTTCACGTACGTGGCGTTGGCGCGCGCGGACGACGATGCGGTGCGTGCATTCAAGGACTGGCTGAAGGTGACGGGGAGCGCAGCCGCATCGGGCGCGCGGCACTGACCGTATCGACCTGCCGGTCATGCCCGCCATTAAATGCAGGATCCCGAATCAAATGGCACAAATGCGCGGATCGGGTTTGCGCTCGTTCATGAGCGGCATTCTGCTTTTGACGTGCATCGCGTGATCGCAATGCACGCGGCAAGCCACGGATCGAACCGCGGCTTGCCGCCGAACGGCGCTTACTGGCTTGCGCCGGCGGCCTTCTTCTCCGCGTTCTGCAGGTTCTGCGGATAGTTCGGGTCGTTAGCCGCCGGCTTGTAACCGGCGTCTTCGAGCTTCTTCAGCTCGGCGGTGTTTTTCGCGCGCGCAGCCTTGCGCTCCGCTTTGTGTTGAGCCCTGGCCGCCTTGCGTGCCTGGCTCTTCGCCGCCTTGGCGTCCTGTGCAGCAGGCGCGCTGGCGGCTTCGGTCTGGGCAAATGCAGGAACTGCCGAGCCGAACAGGAACGCGGCTGCGGTAGCAGCCAGCGTGAGTTTTCTGATCTGGATTCGCATCGCTGAACTCTCTTTTCTGATGATTATCACGGGTTGAAAGACCATCGAGATACCGCCCCTGTCCTGATCGGTCGTCATGTCGCGATCGGGACCTGTGCATCATAACCGCGTCGTGAAAAATGTGGCGCCAACGTGCAAACGGAGTTGGGGATACACGTATGGGAGAACACGTGCACGTCCCTCTACCGTCGCGCGGAGCAAGCAAGGACGCTATATCGCGTTTCGGCGCGCATGAAGATGCGTGTGGTCGACACAGTGGATACCTCGGACGTACAGCACGCTTCGGTGAACAGGATCGGTCATGCGGGGGTGACATTCGTGCCGTCGTGTCTTGCCCGCATGCCGACGGCTGTTTCATGGGTGGTGTCAGCGACACGCTGATGCTAGACGTGATCTTCATCACACGAAGCGCGATCACCGCAGCCGTTGTCGATCTGTGCGCAACGTTGTCGCTCGATGCGGCTCGAGCGACGGTTTCTCCCATAAACGACCACGATTCGGCTCGTCCGGTGAACAGTTGCGGAACCGGTCGCTGCACCGTGACGTGCATGGTTACCTTGGCCGGTGAAGCGCATCGTCTTCTGGTGTGAATGACGAATTGGGCAGACGCTGGGCGTAGGGTGAAGACGTCGGCTGGAACCACCTCACGAATGCACGGAGGGAGCCGCACACACGTTGCGCGTAGCGTTGATGCCGCGGCAACGCTTGTCAGTCCGCCCGACTCTGCTCGGGAGCACTTCAGGCAACACGCGCGCGCCACAGATTTTTCATTCGATGATTTTGGCCATCGAGTATCTCGTGCCGATGCCACGGCTGCACAGCTTCCATACACCTGTTGCGTGCCTCATCGGTGAGCTTTTACGGGATCCGGGGATTTTGACGGTGAGAATGTTCGGGATCGTTGTCCGAATTCGATTGCGGTGAGCTTCTTTGACGGTCGCATCTTCACGTTGGCTTGCAACTTTCACGAGATCGGCCCGGGAACCGGCGACTTGTGCAGATCGTAGGAGCGAGGCGACTTTTGCTTCCGCGGGGCTGTACTGGCCTCTCGTTGCGCTCCAGGGGCACAGCATTGCTCTTCGGTCGACCAAAGGTAGAAAGTCGCGGGGTCTCGGGGTGGCAAAGCAAGCGCCGCTCATTTCCCATGGGCACAGGTCACAGGTTAAATATGACGAGAAGCGTCGATAGCCGATCGGCAAAAAACTTGTCAACAGACCGGGAAGCATGAGTACAAAAAACCATTCGCGTGCCGTCCAGGATGATTTCGAACTGCAGCGGACAAAACTGACGATGCCCCTGCGTTCGGTTGCCGATCCGATTTGCCTGCCGATCACAGGAGCGCGGGTCGTCACGACCCGGGCTTTTCGGTCCCATAGACGGGAACCTGAACACGGAAATCGGTGATATCTGCCCGATTTCCTCCCATAGGTTTCTACTTTTAGTGTTTGTGAGTAGGCGCTCACCTCTCCTGGAAGCCTTGTCGGGCCTGGAACCTTGATGGAACGAGGCGCGAGGCTACTGCACCGCAGGCCTGGATCGAAGGATCCCGGTGCCTGGTGGACCACGGACGGATCCCATGGGTAGCGGTTTATGGGGCTTGTCTTTCTGTGGCAGCACACGTGTGTTTACATCTTTGGTAAACCACGTTTACTTCTTTAACTACTTTTAGACGGCTCACAGCCTTATTCCACAAGGGTTTGACCGGTGTTCGGTACCCATTTATGGGAGCACAGGTGGAAGGGTCTGGGGTTTCAGGTCTGTGGATTTGGGGTTTTGGGTACCGCGCTGTGGGGAAACGGGGCTGTGGATATGGGGCGTGCGTACCCTGTTATGGGAAATCAGCCCGGAAACGAGTTGGGTAGTCGTCTATGGGAACGCTGGCAGGTAGCCTTTTATGGGGCGTTTTTTTTGATCCGTAAATACTTGCTTGCACAGGGTTTTTCTTCGGGTAGCCGTTTATGGTGTCGCTCGATGGTACCCGTTTATGGGTGATCTATCGGGTCGATCGATCGTGTTTCACCGAGGCCCCGCTGCTGGCTGCTCCCATAGACAGGATCGATGCCGCGGACAGGTAACCTTTTATGGGGAAACCAATTGGTTGCCGCTTATGGGAGCGATTTCTCCCTTCGGGGCCGTAAGTAACGCAATCGTCCATGTCGAAGGCTGTCGACAGGTAGCCTTCCATGGGAGTCGATGAAGGTAGCAAGTTATGGGAGCAAAACGGCCGCGTGCTGCGAGGCACCACGAATCCGGTCGTCGATCGAGATTCCGCTTGTTTGCCCCCATGGATGGGTACCTTCCCTGGGGCAAATCTCGTGCCGGGTTTCTATATCCGAACACGTAAGGTAGCTTTTTTTGGGAGGTTTTTTGGCCAAAAGGTAGATGGATATGGGGCTCCACGCAGATTGCTTCATCATGAATTTCCCTTTTTTATCTGAAGCTTAGCTGTGATATTGCAAGTAATGCAGGAGCAAGGACGTTGCCCCGCGGCGTGAAAAGGTATAAAGTCTGCTCTCAACAAGGTCACCTTATCCGGACATCACGATGCCGCGCAAGCCCGCAAGCAAAGGCTCAGACAAACAGGTTTCACTGTTTCAGACACCGGAGCCTCCCGACTTGCTGCGCAAGGCGGTCCAGGCGATTCATATCGCGCCCAAGTCGGGAAAGATCGGTCTGCAGCAGCGCAAGATGTTCAGCTCGCTGATCAAGAACGCGCTTCGGCAGGAGGCGTTCGAGCCGGGCCGGACGAGCTTCTCGATCTCGATCGCCTCGCTTTCGCACGAGAGTGGGTTGAACAGCAACAACACGAAGTACGTGAAGGACACGGTCAACTCGCTGATCAGTACCGTCGTCAACTGGGACTACCTGGCCGCGGACCGCTCGACGGTCTGGAAAGCGTCGGGCCTGCTCGCGGGCGCGGAGCTCGAGCAATCGGTGCTGAAGTACAGCTTCTCCGACCAGATTCGCAGCGAGCTGCTCAATCCGGAAATCTACGCGCTGATCGACATGCGGATCGCCCGCGAATTCCGGCGCTCGCACTCGCTCGCGCTGTGGGAAAACACCGTGCGCTACGAAGGGATCGGCATCACCGCGAAGATTCCGCTGCCGAAATTCCGTGACCTCATTCTTGGCCAGGACAAGGCGTCGCAGTCGTACAAGGAATACAAGCTGTTCAAGAGCAAGGTCCTGGTGCCGTGCATTCAGGAGGTGAACGAAGTATCTGATCACACGCTCGAGCTGATCGAACACAAGTCCGGCCGCAGCGTGGAAGCCGTTCAGTTCAAGGTGACGCGCAAGCAGAGTGCCGATACGGTCGAAGACGGCGACGTCAAGAACGAAGCGCTGGTCGAGGAGGTCGCGAAGTTCGGCATTCCGCGTTCGGAAGCCCGCCGGCTGATCACGCAATATGGCGTGCAGCGCATCAAGGCGGCGATTGCCTATACGCTCAATCGGACTACGAAGAAGAACGCGGCGCCGGTCGACAACGTGGCCGCGTACTTCCGCAAGGCGCTGACGCACGGCTACACGCTGGCCGACGGGCAGGGAACCGAAGCAGCCGCACCGGCGAAGGAATCCGCGCAGAGCAAGCAGGAGCAGATTCGCGACAAATATCTGGCGGCGAAGGTCGAGGAAGCCGGCGCGTATTTCCGCGAGCTGGAGATCGACGACCAGACCAAGCTGATCGATCGCTACAACGAGACGGTGGCGGGCTCGAAGGATCTCACGCTGTCGCCGAAGAAGAAGGCGAGCAAGCTTGCGCAGACCAGCTTCTTCCGATGGCTGGCGTTGGATACCTGGGGCGAACCGACCTCGGACGACCTGCTGGAATTCCTGCTCAAAAGCAGTCTCGCAAGCAACTGAACTAGGCCTCGCAACCGGGGGAGCGTCGTGCGCCGGACTTTATCGTCCGGATTCGCGGCGCAACGCGGATGCGAGGCCTTTTGCTTGGGCGCGTTACTTTTGCGTGACGGCCGCCAGCTCGGCGACGTAGGCATCGATGACGGTCTTGAGCTTGTCGGCGAGCGCTTCCTGGTGGGACGTGTCGACGCCCTTGAGCTGCAGGTCCAGACGCCCGTCCGGGTAGGTCTTCAACTGGCCGATCGCTCGCGATTCGAGCGCGAAGTCGTGACGAACGCTGTAGCGCGTGCGTCCCGCTTTCTTGTTGTCGTCGCTCTGCGCACGCAGGAAATTCTCGAGATCGCGGACCGATTTCTTCCGGTCGATCACGGCCGTGAGCAGCCGGTCGGCCGTCGGTTCGCCCAGGCGCTCGAAGATCAGCTTCAGGAAGTACGCTGCCTGCAGGCCGACCACGTCGTTCGCGCTGGCCATCCGCTCCAGCAGCGTGTTGGGCAGTGCGTTGAGCGACAGCGTCTTGCTGATCGATGCCTTGTCCTTGCCGATCTTCTCCGCCAGCGTGTTCTGGTCCGGAAAGACCTTCTCGTCGAGGAGACGCTTCCATGCGACCGCATCGTCGAAGATCGTCTGGCGTTCGTGATCGTGGTTCGCCCGATACGCGATCGTATAGAGCTGCTCGGGCGTGTGGTCCGTGCGGAACGTGGCGTTGATGGTTTCATCGCCGTTGATGCTCGTCGCGCGCAGCCGGCGTTGCCCGTCGATCACGACGAGCTTGCCGGGAAACTCCGGGAGCCGCGTGACCTTGATCGGCTCGATCTGCCCTTCCCGTTTCAACGTCAGTGCGAGCTCGTGCAGGCTCGACTCCGAATAGAACACGCGCGGGTTGAACGGGTTCGGGATGCAGTCCTTGACCAGCACCTTCTGCGGCGCGCCAAGATCCGGCGTGCCGGCGGGTGCAGCCGCGGCCGGGGTCACGGCTGCGGGCGCCGCGTCGACGACGACGTTCGGCGCAGCCGGCGGCTCGGGCAAGCGGGTTTCCAGTGCGGCGTTTTCCTGCGCGAGCCCGCGCAACAGGCCGGCCGCGAGATGCAGGTTGCCGGTCGGCTTCTTGTCTTTCGATGTGTCCTTAGCCATGGGCGGCTCCGGTAGCGCGCGTCGACGCGATGTATTGGGCCATTTCCGTGACCAGCCTTTCGATTTCCGCGCGGGCTTCCTTCAGCCCCTTCAGGTATCGATTGTGATGATGGATCGTGGTGCCGAGTGCGAACGTCTGACGGTAGACCTCGCGTTGCGCGATCTGGCTGTCGAGCAAATGCTCCCCAATTTCTTCAGCCCTTAGAATTTTTAAAATTTCTTCACGCATTTTAGTTTTTCCATTAACACTATTCAGCATTAATGCGGAAGAAAGATTCGGGTTACGAACGGCTCGCATCGACTCGATCATGCGAATCATCGCGACGGTGCTGTACAGGTCCGCCGGCGATGGTGACAGCGGCACGAGGCAGAAGTCTGCGACTTCGAGCACGGACGCGATGCGCGGATCTTCGAGGTTGCCCGGACAGTCGACGACGATCACGTCGAAGTTCGCGTCCTGCTTCTTGATCTCACCGCCGATGCCGCGACCGGCGGGGGCCAGCGACAGGACCGTCATCGGCAATGTGTTCTCGCCGCTCGTCACCCATCGGACGGAAGTGCCTTGAGGGTCGGCATCGATCAGCGCGACCTTGTTGCCGCCCGCCTCGAACGCAGCCGCGATATTGACGGAGATGGTTGTCTTTCCAGTACCACCTTTTTGATTACTGACGGCGATCTTGAAAGCCATTAAATTCCTCCAAGGAGTTTTGCGTAATATATTCAGTTGTTATCAAAATGTCCAGAAAAGTGTTCGATGTGGCGCATGTCTTGGAGATTTTTGTGGTTGTCACGTGACAAGTAGGTCGAACGGCTAGTGAGTCATTTTTGGTTAGTGATCGAGTAAAAATAAAGTTGTCGACAACAAGCGTGAGAAATGTACAAATGCCTGAAGGAAATTCGACTGTCTTTGGTGTCGATGATGATGCTCGATCGTAGAGACTGGGGGGACGGCAATGCCCTTGGTTCTAACAGAATCCGCTGCGAATCTGATTGGGCTGGTTCATGGATGTCGCCGAAGTGCGTAGTTGTCACGTGACAAGCCGCCAGGAAATGGTCACGGGCGGTGTTATTCGCCGACAGGAAGATCTCGATTCGATCGAGATGTGCGTTTCGGTTGCCCCTATCGGCACGTGACGGGCAAGCTTGTGGCTGGGCCGGGCGCTTGCCGGTGGGGTGAGTTGTCACGTGACAAGCGACTTAGGATGTAACGCAACGACGTTGCTAATTTCTCGAAACGGTCTTGATCGGTCGAATCAGGATGCACTAAGCGGATCAAGGCGGAGTGAATTTATAGGTGGTGTCTGTCGATACACTCAGTTGGGATATGTGCTATCCGAGAAGTTGTCACGTGACAACAAAGGCAGCCCGAGCATCATAGAAAACGGCAGGACGACCGTCGCAGTCGTCAGAGACAAATGTCTTCGTCGATGATTGAGGCGGCATTCGTCTTGGCTGTCGGGGCCGATAGCGGTGATGTTCCGGCATTCTCGTAGTGGCTGCATGCCCTGATCGTTTGGTGAGCCACACTCAAGCGCAGGCGATTATTGGCGAGTTCGATATGTCCCCATTTAATGGGGCGATCCTCGCCGTCTTGATGCGTGCATAGTCCGGCAGGGAAGGGGAGCGAGGTTCGCCATATCTTCCAGAGCTACAACCGGCGCGATGCGGTATCACTTAGCAGCCATGACGACGGACGGCACAGGAATGAAGGCAAATCCGTACGCCAAAGGCCGCCTGCCGGTTCAAACAAGTCGAATCGTGAAACATTCGCAAAAAAATGGGGTGCTGCCGGAAATCATTGTCCAGCAATGGCTTGCGCCATATTCTTCATGTTGTTTCACGCAAAACACAGGCGATCCTCTCTGGAATTGGGGGCGCATGAATTTTCCATGCGCTACTGACACGGCGAGGAGTGAGGAAGTGAATTTCGTCTTATTTGATACGTAATTGGTGGTTTTTAATACATGTCGTGCCGAGCGCTGCCGTAGACAACATCCAGTGAGTGTCGGTCCGCTGCGTGACGATCACCCGTCGAGTCATTGATCTGATGTCCAGTGCCAACATTCAACGCGAGTTGTCACGTGACAACGCTTTTCACCGACCGTGAGATACACAGGGTTGTGGGATTTTGGGAGCCGACCGACAGCTCATCTGCCGTTGCAAATCGGTTGAACAGCCAGGTCGGATCTATTCTTCTGCGGGCTCACGTCGGTGAGCTGGTGGAAGTAATGATGGAAGATCGAGCCGCTTATCTAAACTTGCGTGCGAACCGATCAACTCGTAACGACCTGTCGAGCAGAAGGCGGTTGAAGTGGTCGATATAAGGTCAGCGCCTTCGAATTACCCGATTCTTGCCCTGAACGACGAGGCCAAAGCCGTGGGCGATCATGCTGCCTATCGGCTGGGTAGGCGCTTTCCTTTGATGGAAACGCAGATTCGAAAGGGCATCAGCTAGGCATTCAACGGTTTCGGACGAATTGGCAGATGCGACCCACCACGATTTACCGAAGCCCGCTGTCGCGGTTGGTCGAGCAGAGCCCCGTATTGTTGAATGAAGATATCAGGCGGGCGTCGCGTGCATCGTTCCCGATTCAGGTGATCGGATCTGCAGACAAGCCGCCAACGTACAGGTGCCCCGAAAGCGCCATGGCCGGAAACGCGGTACCGCCGCGCTTCCGAACGAAAAACGTAACGACAGGCGAATCTATTTCGTCGCTTGTGACGCGCAAAACTGCCACCGACGCAGTTTTGTTGTTGCAGGCGCCTTCGCGTGCTCGTCTACCGTGCGCCACCACCGCTCGCCGCGATGCGGCTCGTCGAGATCGAGGCGCTCGCCCATCCTGGGAGTCGACAGCTCGATGCCGCGCACGATCGACAGCGCCGTTACGCGCTCGAACGGCTCGTGCCAGCGATGCATCGCGAGATCGAACGTACCGTTGTGGATCGGGATCAGCCAACGTCCGCGCAAGTCGATGTGCGCCTGAACGGTTTCTTCCGGCTGCATATGCACGTACGGCCATTGTGCATCGTAAGCACCCGTTTCGATCAGCGTCACGTCAAACGGCCCGAGGCGCTCGCCGATCGTCCGGAAACCGTCGAAGTAGCCCGTGTCGCCGCTGAAAAATACACGCAGATCGTCGTCGACGATGACCCACGACGCCCACAGCGTGCTGTTGCCGTCGAACAGGCTGCGTCCGGAGAAGTGCTGTGCGGGTGTTGCGGTCAGCGTCAGGCCGGCCACGTCGACGCTCTGCCACCAGTCGAGCTGACGGATCTTCTTCGCGTCGATGCCCCATTCGATCAGGCGGTCGCCGACGCCCAGCGTTGTCACGAACACGTCGGTGGTGGCAGCGAGCGCGAGCACCGTGTCGCGGTCCAGGTGATCGTAGTGATCGTGCGACAGGATCACGCCGCGCAGCGGCGGAAGATCTTCAAGCGCTATCGGCGGCGCATGGAAGCGCTTGGGGCCAACACTCCGAAACGGCGATGCGCGCTCGGCAAACACGGGATCGGTCAGCCAGAATTCGCCGCGCAGCTTGAGCAGCAGCGTCGAATGGCCGAGCCGGTACAGGCTGCGATCGGGCGCAGCGTCAAGCCGTGCGCGGGTCAGCAAATCGACAGGTAGCGCGCCAGCCGGCACGGTATTGCGCGGCTTGTTGAACAGCATCGTCCAGGCGATCCCGAGCGTCTTGCCGAGACCTTCGACGGGACGCGGCGCGACATTGCTGAAGCGCTCGCCATTGTGCTGCGGCGAACCGCCGGACAGCGCGCGGCCGCGCCTGGCGGCTGCAAAACCCAGAATGCGGTGAATCAAAACGAGAGGCGATGCCATGTCGGTTCGTCCGGAGAAAAAGTGCACTGAACAGTGTAGTTTATTTTTGGGATAAGTAAACTGACCGGTGTAAAATTTCCATATGGATACCAGCACCCTCCCTCAACGCCTGACCGATCGAAAGCGTGCGGCCATCATCGACGCGGCTATCGAGGAATTTCTCGCAGCAGGCTACGATGCAACCAGCATGGATCGCATCGCTGCGCGCGCGGACGTGTCGAAGCGCACGGTCTACAACCACTTTCCCGGCAAGGAAACGTTGTTCGCTGCGATCTTGCACCAGCTGTGGGATGCGACCCAAACCGGTAACTCACCGACTTATCGCGCCGACTTGCCGCTGCGCGAGCAACTGCTCGTCTTGCTGGACCGCAAATTGCGCCTGCTGAACGACGATGCATTTCTCGCACTCGCGCGTGTCGCGATCGGCGCGGCCATCCATTCGCCGGAGCGTGCGCGCGACATGGTCGAACGCCTCGGCGAGCGCGAGGAAGACCTGACGGTCTGGGTGCGTGCGGCAGCGGCGGCCGGCCGCCTGTCGGTCACCGATCCGGTATTCGCCGCGCATCAGTTGCATGGTGTCGTGAAGGCATTCGCATTCTGGCCGCAGGTGACGATGGGCCAGCCGCCGCTCACGGCACCCGAGCAACAGAAAGTCGCGGAATCCGCTGCCGACATGTTTCTCGCGTACTACGCGCGTCCGGACGACGGCGACGCATCACGCGTCGCGCCGGACTGAGCGCGCATCAGGAAGATCGTGCGCGAATCGAATTCGATGCCACGAGCATGATCGATGCGCGCACAGCGTCGCCGAACCGCCGAACCGCCCGATCCGCCCGATCCGCAAAAGCGAACGCAGAACCGCCCCCCAAACGTGATGACTGTCCATCAGGCGGAAACCGGCGGCGATACCCCGACCCACCTGAAGCCTGACGCGAGCGACTACGAATGAAGACGCTGTTGATCGTCTATCACACGATGACCGGAGGCACGAAACAGATGGCCGAAGCGGCGGCCGACGCGGCGCGCGAGCAACCCGGCGTCGACGTCAGGCTGCAGCGCGCGGACGCGACGAGCGCAGACGACGTGCTGGCTGCCGACGCATACCTGTTTGCGACGCCCGAGAATCTCGCGTCGATGTCCGGGCTGATGAAGGACTTCTTCGATCGCTGCTATTACGCGGCGCTCGATCGCGTGAACGGCCGTCCGTACGCGGCAATGATTTGCGCGGGAAGCGACGGACAGAACGCGCTGCGCCAGATCGACCGGATCGCGACCGGATGGCGATTGAAGAACGTGGCGCCCGGCCTGATCGTCTGTACTCACGCGCAGACGCCTGAGCGCATCCTCGCGCCGAAGACGATCGACGCCGATGATCGTGCGCGCTGTGCCGAACTCGGTGCGGGTCTTGCCGCGGGACTCGCGCTGGGCGTTTTCTGATTTTCGGAGTGGCAGCAGCGGCCCGGTCCGTGCAGACAACGCACGCATCCATGTGCGTTACCGATCCTGCAGACGCCGACCGGCCGAATGCCGGGACCCTAGCTGCCTTTTGCCGCCGGCACAGGCCGGTGGTATTCGGGCCAAAGACGTTTCACGAGATCACGCGATGCACCATACGCATGGCAACTGTCGATCTTGAGCGGCTTGCCTTCGCTGTCGCGGGCGTCGAGCGACGACCGCCGCACACCGACCATCGTCTGATAGGCCGTGGTTGCGACCGGGCCGAGCAATTCCTTCAAGTGCGTACACGTATCGCAGGACGGCAGACGCTTGCGAATCTCGCTGTTCCAGCCGGCACCGATGCTCAGTCCGACGAGCGCCTGCAGCGAGTCGCCACCGCCCGGACACTGTGCATACGGATGCGACCGGATGAACGTGGATACGGCGCGGACAACCATGTCGGCGTCGAAGACCAGCGTCACGCCGAGGTCGTGGATCGGCGACAGCGCAGCGACCGTCCGCGTGCCGCCCGGTGGCGTGAAATCGCGGGTCTTGCGGTCCGCAAGGCAGGCCGTCACTTCGAACAGGCCGTCGCTGCGCCGATAGCCGCGCATGTCGATCTGCCGATGGTGAATCTCCTCGCGCGTGATGCCGTCGTGCGTGATGTCGTGTGGGGGAACCATGTATCCGCTCCGCTTCGTACAACGGGTTCTTTCAGCAGGCAAGAGGGTTGTCGCCGGCCGACCGGGGGCGCCGCGAGACGGGCCGAGGTACGCTGCCGACGACGTTGATCAGGCAATACTACGCATTTTCCGGCATCTTCGTACGCCAAGCGATCGATGCGGACGCAACGAGTTGTGTACGGGGCCGGTGCAATCGATGAGCGTACCGGGATGTCACGACAGGCTGTGCCGATCCATCGCCATGTGCGTCGCGTCGCTGTGATCGCGGATTCGCATGCAACCGACGGCGCCGTCCACAGTTCGGAGTCGTCGCCGTGTCAGCGGCGTGCTCGCGCAGCACGATCGGTTTCGGCTCCGCAAGGCGCAACACCACGCGTCGGGCGTCGATCAGCGGCCGCCGCCGGGCCGACCGTGCCACACGAGACTGGCCCGATTTCCGATGGAGGCCGTGAACGACGTGACTTCCGGAAACGTATCCATATAATGCGCAACACGGCCGCGCGGACGCATTTTCCGCTCCCTGGATCGGGCAAATGCAGACCGGTGAGTCAGCCGGCTGTCGCGCGTACCGGTATACTTCCCTCCTGCCTTGTCCGGCATCGTGGCCGGGTGCCTGAAAACAGAGTGGCGTGCGCGATGCGGTCCCGTAGTGTTCCGCATCGGCGGCAGACGGGTCGCACGCGTGGCGGCGAAGCTTGTTGCGCCGCGCGGAATGGCCGCACGAACCACACCTTATATTCCTGGTGGATTGAATTTATGGGTTTTGAACAACTTGCCGAACTGCGGGCGCAGCTCGCAGCGAAGGCCAAGCAGGAGCGCAACGCGAAGCGGCCGGCAGCGCCGACGGACGCCGGCGCAAAGCCGAAGTCCGGCGACCAGCCGGCCCGCGGGGCCAAACCGGGTGCCGGCGCCAAAGCGCAGCACCGTGCGAAGCCCGCTTCGGCGAAGCCGTCGGCGCCGGTCGATCCGGTCATCGTTGCGATCGGCAAACTGCAGCGGAAGTTTCCGCGCGCGTTCCCGAAGAATCCGGCCCCCAAAGTGCCGCTCAAGGTCGGCATCTGGGACGACCTCGCACGCGAGGCTCAGGCCGTCGGCCTCAACGAAGCCGAACTGCGCGAAGCGATGTCGACGTGGTGCCGCGGCAACCGCTACTGGTCGTGCCTTGTCGAAGATGCGGTGCGGGTCGATCTGCAGGGCAACGAAGCAGGGCGCGTGACGCATGACGACGCCGCGCGAGCACGTCGGCTGAAGGCGCGGCGCCCCGGCAAGGGTGCGGCGCAATCGGCCAAGGGCGCGCAGCAGCCGCCGAAGGCCGAGCAGCAGGCCGAGGCCGCCGCAGCAGCGCCGGAAACGGCGAACGCGGAAGCGCAGACCGACGCCGCGCCGCAGGTCGAGCAGCAGGTCGAGCAGCAGGTCGAGCAGCAGGTCGAGCAGCAAACGACCGGAAACGAGTAACACGCACTGCGCCGCCGTCGACTGCACGGCGCACCCGCATGCACGCCGCCTGCGGCGAATCACACGACAGACTGACCTGCCTCGAGAGGGGCAGGTCAGAACTGCTTCCACCGGCGGTTGACCTGCCGGTACTCCCCTTCGAGGTCAGACCGATAACGCAACCGGACGAAGAAGTCCCGTCAATCGGCGCTGCATGCACGATGCTTCGGCTCTGAAGTTTGCGCATGGATAGTACGCATGCTTGCTTGCAACGACGCTTCAATAAAATAATTCGGTTTCCTAAGATAGCGATATCGGAATCGTCGATCGACATGCGAACGACGCCGCTCGGCCTTCGTGACATGATGACGCGCGATAATCCCGGCTGGATCGTGAAACCACAGCAGGTTGTTCAGCGCGCCGCGGCTTGCATTTCGAAAGGTGCGGGAGGCTTGCTCCGAGACGACCGACCCGAAGCCGCGACCACCGTTTTTCAACGTCAATTAAACCCGGATCATGAACCCGAGACATTCCGCGATTCTCATCGCGCTCACCGCGGCCGCGCTGTTCGGCGCCGCGACTCCGCTCGCCAAGGCGCTGATCGGCGCAATGTCGCCGTTCATGGTCGCGGGCCTGTTCTATCTCGGCAGCGGCGTCGGGCTCGGCATCGGGATTCTGCTGCGCCGGCTGCACAACCTTCGCGCACCGGCCGCGGCAGCCGCGCCGCTGCAGCGCGCCGACCTGCCGTGGCTGGCTGGCGCGATCGCGGCCGGCGGCGTGGCCGGTCCGGCGTTGCTGATGCTCGGGCTGTCGAGCACCCCGGCGGCGGCGAGCGCGCTGCTGCTCAATCTCGAAGGCGTGTTGACGGCCGTCATCGCATGGGTCGTGTTTCGCGAAAACGTGGATACGCAGGTGTTCCTCGGGATGGTCGCGATCGTCGCGGGCGGCACGCTGCTGTCGTGGACGCCGGGTGGTGCCGGCGTGCCGGTCGGCGCGCTGCTGATCGTCGGCGCATGCCTGTGCTGGGCGATCGACAACAACCTGACCCGCAAGGTCGCCGCGAACGACGCGATGGTCATCGCGTGTATGAAAGGGCTGATCGCCGGGCCCGTGAATATCGGCATCGCGCTGGCGACCGGCGCGACGCTGCCTGCCGTTCCGGTTACGGCCGCAGCGATGCTGACGGGGCTCGGCGGCTACGGGATCAGCCTCGTGCTGTTCGTCGTCGCGCTGCGTCATCTCGGCAGCGCGCGTACGGGCGCGTATTTTTCAATCGCGCCGCTGTTCGGCGTGGTGCTGTCGCTGCTGATCTGGCCCGCGCTGCCGCCCGCGACGTTCTGGATCGCCGCCGCGCTGATGGCGCTCGGCATCTGGCTGCACGTGCGCGAACGGCACGAACATACGCATGCGCACGAGCGGCTCGAGCACACGCACCGGCATCGACACGACGAACATCACCAGCATACGCACGACTTTCCGTACGACGGCAACGAACCGCACACGCATCCGCATGTGCATCTGCCGATCACGCATAGTCACGCACATTTCCCGGACATTCATCACCGGCATCGGCATTGACTGCGTCGTGAACGGTGGACGGCCGGGCCACACGCGATGCGGATCGCAAGGTAACCGTTTATGGGGCGTGCGTCGCATCGCGCGCCCGTGCATTTCCATCGCCGCTCGATCGCGGCAGCGACAGGGGGCGAGCCTAGCCTTCCGTCTGGATCAACCGGATCAGCGAACCGTCCGGATCGATCAGCGCGCCGACCGTCCCGCCCCACGCTTCGCGTGTCGGCCGGTGCGCATGCGGCCAGCCGGTCGCTTGCTCCGGAATGCCGGCGGCGAGCACATCGTCGAAGAATGCGCCGACATCCGCGAGCCGGAAGCAGCAACTGAACCAGCTCGTGGCCGGATCGAGTTCGGGATGCGGAAAGAATTCCGGCAACAGGTCGCCGCGTTTGAGGATCATCCAGCCGTCGTCGCGCCAGGTTTCGATGAACCCCAGTTTTTCGTAGAAGCGGGACGTGGTTTCGAAATCGTGCGACGGCAGGTTGGGGCTCGCAATGTCGGTCAAGGCGGTTTCTCCGGTTGGCGATGCGATGAAATGCGCGGGCAGCGCAGCCGCCGCGGTGGCTATCCCGCGTGAGGAAAGCAGAAGCCGAAATCTTCGCAGCCCGGGCATCCGGGTGCGGGCCCTGGCGGCATGCCGAGCGATGCCGCCACTTCCTGTGCGAGGAATTTTTTCCAGCGCAGGTGAGCGACGTTGCGTGCGGCGAGCGCGGGGAAATAGCGATCGAGCATCGCGGATACCGCGTCGCGTCCGTCGAGCCCGAGGTCGCGCCACAGATGGTCGGGGCGCAGGCACGCATGCGCGATGATCGACGCGAGGCAGTCGGCGTCGTCGCGGGCGGCGGCGGGATTCGCGTCGTCCATCAACCGCACGCGCAGCGTCGCGACGAATGTCGCGTGGGCGGATGGCAGCAGCACCATCGCAACGGTCGACACGAGTGCGGCGGCATCGGCGGAAGGCAGGCTCGGAAACCGGCGGGCAAGCAGGCCAACCCACTGCGCATGAGACAGGCCGAGCAGCGCGAGTTCGTTGCGGCACGCGCGCGCCGCAACGAGGGCGCCGAACAGGCGTGCGTCGGGAGTGTCGGCGTTGGCCGCCGCGAGCAGCAGCGACTGCCGCGCCCGTTCATGCGAGGACGGTTCCGCGCGATCGAATGCGGCGGTCATCGTGCGCACCCGCGTGACAGCAGGCTGACACGACCCGCGCGAATGCGCGGCGCAAACCGGATCGCGATCGCGGCGCTCGTCACGCGATCACTCGACGCCGACGATCACGCTCGACGCCTTGAAGATCGCGGATGCGGCCGTGCCGCTCGCGAGGCCGAGACGATCGACGCTGTCGTTGGTGACGATAGCGACGATCTCGGCGCCGCTCGCGGCCTGGATCACGACTTCCGAATTGACCGCGCCCTTCGCGACCGACGATACGGTGCCCGCGACGCAGTTGCGGGCCGACACCTTGCTGCTGTCGACGTCGACCATCACGATGACCGACGATGCCTTGACGAGCGCGAACGCTTTAGAGCCGGCCGCGAGGCCCAGCGAAGCCGCGCTGCCGTGGGTGATCACGGCGACGATGTCGAGGCCATCCTGCGTGCGGAGCGTGATTTCGTCGTTGACGGCACCGGGCTTGACGGCGCTGACCCGGCCGGCGAAATGGTTGCGGGCGCTGGTTCGCATGATGACTCTCCGAATGGATGCCGCTGCCGGATCGGCAGCGGAAGATGAATGGAAGTGCATCGGCCAGTTTACCGTCAACGCGGGCGTCCGTCGTTCTCCGGATGCTATGGCGCGAATCAGTAAAACCCGCCGGCACAGCGTGTTTCGCCAGGTTCGCGTTACGTATCGTAAGGTGATCGCGCTGCGGCGCTTATTCGCTGGCTGCGGGCGCCGCGGCGGCACGCGTGGTGGCGGGGCGGGCATCCTGTGCAGTTGCTGCGCCATCGGGTTCCCACCCGCCACCAAGCGCGAGAAAGAGCCGCACCTGATCGGCCGCGACTTGTCCCTCAGCGGCCGCGACCTGCGCCTGCACGCTCGTCAGCGTGCGCGTCGCGTCGAGGTCGGAGATGAACGACTCGCGGCCGGCCGCATAGAGACGATGGGTTTCGTCGGCGGATTTGCGCGCCGATTCGTAGGCCGTGCGCAGTGCATCGGTGCGCTGCACGTCGGCGGCATAGGTCGCGAGGCTCGACTGCGTTTCGCGCAGCGCATTCAGAACGACACCGTCGAAGTGCGCGAGCGCGCCGCCCGTCGCAGCCTCGGCTTCACGCACACGCGCACGCTGGCCGTTGACGGGGAACGACCAACTGATCAGCGGTCCGAACGACCAGCGATTGGTCGTGGACGAAAACAGGTCGGCGGCGAGGCCGACCGAGCCGGCCGATGCGCCGATGCTGATCGACGGGTACAGCGCGGCGGTCGCCACGCCGATTCGCGCGGTTGCGGCGGCGAGCTGCCGCTCGGCTTCGCGAACGTCGGGGCGGCGGCGCAGCAGCGCGGCGCCGTCGCCGATCGGAATCGGCTGGCGCAGCTTCGGCAGGCGTTCGCATTCGGCGACGGCCTTCGGCAGGTCGGCCGGCGAGCGCGCGAGCAGCGCGGCGAGCTGGTATTGCGCGACCTTGCGGCGGCCTTCGAAGCGCGGGATGTCGGCGGCGAGCGTGCGCACCTGCGTCACGCCGCGCGTCACGTCGGTCTGGTTGCCGCGCCCGGCATCGCGCAACCGCTGCGACAGCGCGACGCGCTGCTTCTGCAGTGCGAGCGACTGCTTCGCGATCGCCAGCTCGTCGCCGGCCGAGCACGATTCGACGTACGCGCGCACGACGTCGGCGACGACCGTGATGCGCGCCAGGTCGCCGGCTGCCCTGACGGCCTCGCTGTCCGCGCGCGCGGCTTCGACGCCGCGCCGCAGCTTGCCGAACAGGTCGATCTCGTACGACACGTTGATGCCGACCGCGCCTTCGTTGACGACCGGCAGCTTGTTCTCGAGCAGGTACTGTTCAGCAGATTCCTGTGCGCGTTGCACGGCCGCCTCCGCGCCGCCGGAGAACCCGCCCTGTTCGTTCGCGACTTCCAGCGCCGCGCGCGAGCGCGCGAGGTTGGCCGCGGCGACGCGCAGGTCGGTGTTCGATTTCAGCGCGCCGCGCACGAGCTCGTCGAGCACGGGGTCGTCGTATAGCTGCCACCAGTTGCCGGGCACGGCGTCACGCGACACGAGCGTGCCGTTCGCGTCGTCGAGCGCATGATTCGCGAGCGGTGCATTCACATAGGCCTGCTGCGGCAGCTTGTAATCGGGGCCGACGGACTTGCACGCGCCGAGTGCGAGCGCGAGCGGCGCGAGCGCCGTCGCGAGGCGCAGACCGTGCCGTTTCATTGCGATGCCCCCGCCGAGTTTGCGGCCGCACCGGAAGCCGTCGATACCGGCGTGACTGCCGACGTCGCGCCGGCGGTTGCCGCCGACGCGGCGGCAGCCGGCTTCGCGTTGTCGCGTCGGCGCGTGTCGGCTTCGCGCATCGAAACCGTCGCGGTGCGGCCCGCGATCATCCGGAAGTCGTCGGGCACCTCGTCGAGCAAGACGCGCACCGGCACGCGCTGCGCCAGCCGCACCCAGCTGAATGCCGGGTTCACGTTCGGCAGCAGGTTCGCACCCTGCGTGCGGTCGCGATCCTCGATCGCGGCGACGATGCTCTGCACGTGCCCGCGCAGCGCATGCGGCTCGCCCATCACGACGATGTCGACCGGCTGGCCGATATGAATGCCGCGCAGCTTGGTTTCCTCGAAGTAGCCGTCGACGCGGAACGAATTGCGGTCGACGACCGACAGCACCGCGCGGCCGGCCGGTACGTATTCGCCGACGCGCGGCGCGCGGTCGTTCAGGTAGCCGTCTACGGGACTGACGATCGACGTGCGCTGCAGGTTCAGCTTCGCGGTGTCGAGCGACACCTGCGCATCGGCGACGGCGGCCTCGCCCTGTTCGACGCGCGTGCGGCTTTCCTCGACCTGTTCGCCTGCGACGAGGTTGCCGAGCTGCAGGTTGCGCGCGTATTCGCGCTTCGCCTGGGCGAGCGTCGCGCTGCGCTGCGCGAGCGTCGCTTCGGCGAGCCGCTCCGCGAGCGTGTAGCGGGCCTGGTCGATCACGAACAGCACCTGGCCGCGTTTGACCTCCTGGTTGTCGGCGACCTGCACCGACGTGATGAGGCCCGACACGTCCGGCGCGACCTGGATCACGTCGGCGCGCACGTGCCCGTCGCGCGTCCACGGCGAGAACATGTAGTAGTTGATGATTCGCCACAGCACGAGGCCGGCCACGACGACGACGATCAGGGTGAGCAGGATTTGCCCTGCCGAGAGCCAGGATTTTTTCACGTTAGGTAGCCACGAGATGGTGGGAAACGATCACGACGGCGGCAAACACGAACACGTAGATGCCGAGGTCGAAGATCGAACGGTGCCAGACGAGGCGGTAGAAGCCGACGCGCTCGAGCACCGCGCGCACGACGATGTTGATCAGGTAGGCGATCAGCATCAGCACGAGCGGAGCCGGCACGAATACGCCGAAGATGTCGATTTCGCCGATCATGGTCGCGCTCGGAAAGACAGGTTGGAAAGCCGGATCATGCGCGTGCTCCGTCCGGTGCCTGCGGCGCTTGCGCGGCCGCGGCCGGATACAGCGACAGGCGAAGGCCGACGAGCGCGTGCAGCGTGTCGCGCAGCCGGCGGTGCGTGGCGGGCGTGGCGGGCGCCGTGCCGCCGTCGGCCGGCGCGGTGCCCGGCAGGTTGCGGCCGGCCACGCGATGCAGCGCATCGTCGATCGACGCGAGCAGCGCCGGCGGCGCGGGCTGGCGCGCGTTCGCGGCCGCGCAGCGCGCATAGTGGTCGGTGACGCCGGCGAGCACGCGATCGATCGCGTCGGGCACGTTGCCCGACAGCCGGCGGCGCGAACGGCGCAGGTCGAGCGCGTTCAGCGCGATGCGCAGGTCGCGGAAGCTTTCGATCGACGGGTGGCGGTGGTCGTCGGATGCGCCGAGACGCGGCAGCAGTTGCGTGACGCGATCGAGCATTCGCGATGCGTGGTTGCGCTGGTCGTCGAGCGGCTGTGTCGATGCGGAGCGCACGACGTCTTCCCAGCCCGAGCGCAGCAGGCGCCGCACCGCGAGTTCCGCGCCGAACGGCCGCGTCGCGCGTGTCCACAGGTACGCGAACAACAGCCCGGCAACGCCGGCGAGATTGCTGTTCAGGAACACGAAGAAGTCGGCTTCGTAGGCGCTCTGAATGCTGATGAAGGTGGCCGTATTCACCGCGACGAGCATCGTCACCATGTTGAACTGCGGGCGCGGCAGCAGCGTGCCGATCAGGATGAACGGGCCCGCGAACATCAGCACGAGCATCGCGAAGTCGTGCACGTGCGGCAGCACGACGAACAGGTACAGGCCCGCGAACACGACGCTCGCGGCCGTCGACAGGAAAAACTTGAACACCAGCGGCGCGGGCTCGTCGAGCGCGGCGAAGAAGCTGCACGACACGGCCACGAGCGTGACGGCGGCCGCGCCGTCGTGCCAGCCGGACGAGATCCACAGCCAGCACGCGAACACGATCGCGAGCACGACGGTCAGCGTGGAGAACAGCATCATCCCGCGATCGAAGAAGCGCTCGGTGCCGCCGAGCCGCCAGTGCCGGTAGCGCGGCTGCCAGACGCCCGACTCGTTCGCGATCAGTGCGCGCAGCGAGCGGCAGTCCTGCCAGATGTCGATGACCTGGCGCAGCCGCCACAGCGCATTCGACAGCAGCGCGCCGTCCCAGCTCGTCAGCGCGCTGTCGGCGGGCTGCAGCGCGGCGATGCGCTCGCGTAGATCATCCGCGACCGGATCGTGGGCCATGTCGCCGTCGGTGCCGGATTTCACGGCCGGCAGCGGCGCGTCGAACCACTTCGCGGCGTCGGCCAGCAGCGCGTCGAGCGCGGGCGGGCGTACGTGCAGGTCGCGCATCAGCGCGATCAGCGGATCGGCGAGCGCCGACATCAGCGGCAGGAACAGCTGCATCCGGCCCGCGAGCGCCTGCGCCCGCGCGAGGATGCTCGGATGCGCATGGTCGTAACCCAACTGGCTCAGCAGGAATTCGAGGCCGGTGATCGTCATCGCGAGGCGCTGCCGGCACGCGGACAGCGCCTTGCCGGCGATATGCCCGGACAACGTCTCGCGACCGTAGAACGCGGCGTCCTTGAACCATGCGTCGGTGCGCTCGATCAGCGTCGGCGCGAGCCGGTTCGGGAACACGGCGCTGCCGACCACGCTCGCGCACACGATGCCGAGCACGATTTCCTCGGTGCGCGCGATCGCGACGTCGAATACCGTGGACGGGTCGGTCACGGTCGGCAGCGCGATCAGCGGCATCGTATAACCGGCGAGCATGAACACGTAGCTGCGCGCGGTGCGGTCGGAGATCGCGAGGTAGAGCAGAGTGCCGCACCACGTCGCGACGATGATGCTGAACAGGATCGGCGTTTCGACGAACGGCGGCACGAAGAAGATCGCGGCGGCCGCGCCGAGCGCGGTGCCGAGCGCGCGATACAGCGCCTTCGAGCGCGTCGCGCCGACGAACGGGTTCGACACGATGTAGACGCTCGCCATCGCCCAGTACGGGCGCGGCAGCTGGAAATACAGGCCGAGGTACAGCGCCAGCATCGACGCGGCGAACGTCTTGCCCGAGAACAGCCAGTCGCGAAGGCTCGGATAGGTCATGACGCGGAGTCGGCAGGGGGCGGCGCGGGCTGCGCCGCGTCGGACGCGTTGAATGCGTTCAGTACACGCAGCGTCGTTTCGAGATCGGCGCGCGTGACGCCCTTGAGCACCTGTGCGCGCAGCACGCGCAGGTCTTCCTCCATCTTCGCGGTGACCGCGCGGCCGGCGGCCGTCAGCGAGATCGTTTTCGCGCGGCGGTCATGCGGATCCTCGTCGCGGCGCGCGAGGCCGGCCGCGCACAGCTGGTCGAGCAGGCGCACGAGCGACGGCCCCTCGATGCCGACAATCTCGGCGAGCGTGCCCTGCCGTACGCCTTCGCCGAGGCGGCCGGCGATCAACAGCGGCGTCGCGCAGGCTTCGGACACGTTGTACGCGGTCAGCACGCCGTCGCTGGTGCGGCGCCACTTGCGCGCGGACAGCACCAGCAGGCTGCTGACGGCGAGGCGGAGGTCGTGCAGATTGGTCATGGGCGAGATGATAGGGGCAAAAACATTCGATAGCAAACTATCGTATTTTTGTCACCCGCGTGTCATGTCGCGCGTGGTTCGGCCGGCCCGTTTGAAGCAATTTAGGCGGCGTGTCGGCGATGGTCAAGCTGTAAGGTTGGTGTCCGGGAGGCGTGCGCGGCAGGTGCGGCGACTATATTGAATAGTCGGACGAGATCCGTCGGGCAGGGCCGCGCGTCAGGAAAATGCGGAGCGAGGGTTCGGGAAAGCCGACTTCGCGAAACGGCGCGAGGCGTGCATATTGGTAGGGCCATTCCCATCGCATCGGAGACTTCGCACGTGTCGACTTCATCCTCCCAGCCTGCCGCCGCGCCGTCGATCGACGCATGGCTCGGCAAGACCGAAACGCTCGGCGACGACATCACCGCGTTCCCGTTGAACGCACTGGCCGCCACGCTCGACCGCGCGTCGCCCGGCGACGTCGTGCCGCCGCTGTGGCACTGGCTCTACTTCCTGCCGGTCGCGCCGATGGCGGAAGTCGGCCCCGATGGCCACCCGAGGCGCGGCGGCTTCCTGCCGCCGGTGCCGTTGCCGCGCCGCATGTGGGCCGGCGGCCGCCTGACGTTCCATGCGCCGCTGCGCGCGGGGCGCCGCGCGACGCGCGAATCGACGATCGCGAACCTCGAGGACAAGACGGGCCGCAGCGGCCGGCTCGTGTTCGTGACGGTGCAGCATCGGATCGAGTGCGACGGCGAGCTGTGCGTCGAGGAAGAGCACGACATCGTCTATCGCGACGCGCCGCAGCCGGGCGCGAGCGCACCGAAGCCGGTCGCGGCGCCCGCGGGCGAAACGTGGTCGCGCATCGTCACCGCCGACGCCGTGATGCTGTTCCGTTATTCGGCGTTGACCTTCAACGGTCACCGCATCCACTACGACCGCAGCTATGTGACGCAGGACGAAGGTTATCCGGGGCTCGTCGTGCATGGCCCGCTGATCGCGACGCTGCTCGTCGATCTCGTGCACCGCGAACGGCCCGACGCGACACTCGCGAGCTTCGCGTTCCGCGCGGTGCGCCCGACCTTCGACGGGCAGCCGTTCACGCTGTGCGGCAGGCCGTCGGACGACGGCCGGACGATCGAGCTGTGGGCAAAGGATCGCGACGGTTGGTTGACGATGCAGGCCACCGCGGCGCTCGCATAGCGCACGCGTCGCGTTTCCTTTCATTGGCGACCGCTACGTGATCAACGGGCAGACGGTGCGGCGCATCCTGCGCGGGTAGGCGGCCCGCGCCATTCGCCGGCGAGCATCTATAATCCGCACAACCGGCCGCGCGGCACGCGGCCACGGCCGGGACGGCGCATGCAGCCGGCGGAACGGCGACCTGCGTCCGATCTTCCACCCATCGCACAAGGGGTATGCATCTTGGCAACCTACATCGTGTTTACTCGGGAAAGCACGCAGGACCAGCACGAACTCGACGTCTACGGGAGCAAGGTCGGCGCGACGCTTGCCGGTCATCCGGTCAAGGTGCTCGCCGCCTACGGCCCGCAGGAAACGCTGGAAGGTGAAGGGCCGGAGGGCGTCGTGATCGTCGAGTTTCCGTCGAAGGAAGCCGCGCACGCGTGGTACCACGGCCCCGAATATCAGGCCGTCGTCCAGCACCGCTTCAAGGGCGCGCGTTATCGCGCGGTGCTGGTCGAGGGCGTTTGAACGCTACGCTTCGGGCGTTCGCTTCGACGCGATGCGACGCCTGACGCAACATGAACACGACGACGTCGTCCGCTGAATCCGTCCGCCCGCCGATGGGCCGCGCTGCCACGTCGCTGCTGGCGATCAGCGTGCTGTTCTATCTCGTCGCGATGGTCACCGCACCGTTCCGTACGGGCGCGCCGGACCCGCATCCGTGGGCCGACGGCTGGCAGGTGCTGCTGACGGGCTGGATGGGCGTGTTCTTTGGCATCTACACGTGGCTCGCGAACCCGCTCGTGTTCGCGGCCTGGTTGCTGACGACGAAGCGCCTGCGCGCGCAGGCGGTCGTGCTGGCCGTGCTTGCGCTGCTGCTCGGATCGAGCTTCCTGTCGCAGCATCGGATCGTCGTCAACGAAGGCGGCGGGGTCGAGCCGGTTCATCTCGATGCGATCGGCTATTGGTGCTGGCTCGCGAGTTTCGGCGCGGCGCTGGTCGGCGCCGCGCTGTTGCCCGGGCGGACGAAGGCGCGCGCGACAGGTTGATGCGGGCGGCGCGGCCGACCCGCGTCGCGCGAACCACCGCTTATCGCACGTGCGGCTGCAGAGCGCGCACCCAGTACGACACCGCAACGGCGCCTCCATCCGGCGTGCCGACCGCTCGCTCGCCGAGATAGCTTGCACGCCCCGCGCGCGGCGTCATGCGTGCCGTTTGCTGCGCGCCGTGTTCGGCGGCCTCGACCGCTGCCGCCCATGCGCTCGCGGGATCGCGATCGCCGTCGAGCGCACGGTCGAACGCATCGGCAGCCGGCACCAGCGCATCGAGCATCGTCCGGTCGCCGGCGTGTGCGCCGCCGAGTTCGCTGATCGAATCCACTGCGTTTCGGAATGCCGCGGCCCAATCGCGCGCCGACGGCTCCGCGATATCCGCCAGCCGGCGCGACGCGCGCAGCAGCGCGGTTGCATAGAACGGCCCCGAACTGCCTGCAATGGCACGGCGCAACGCGGCGCCGAGCGCCGCGAGCGTGCCGGCCGGCGTACCGTACGCGGTTTCCGGCAGTTCGAGAATCGCGCGCGCGGCGCGCAGCATGCTCGCGCCGAGATCGCCGTCGCCGGCTGCCGCATCGAGGTCGGTCAGCGTCTGCTCATGATCGATCAGCGTCTGCGCGACCGCGTGCAGCGCCGGCTGCAGGCGCGCGGCCCACGCGCGGCCGGCCGCGTCGAGCGGCGGCAGCGGCGCGTCGTGCGAGTCGGCCGCGGCCACGCGGATGTGCGTGTTCACGGTGCCGCCGCCCGGCCATGCACGCGCCTGCGTCGGCGCGTCGAGCAGCGCCGCGCGTTCTTCGTTCAGCCGCAGCACCGAGATCGAGCAGCCGGGCATGTTCAGCGCCGACAGGAACGTGCCGGCCCACGCGCGCGCGACGACAATGCCGCGCCGGCTCAGGTTGTCGTACGCGGCGCGCAGCACGATCGCGAGTTCCATGTCCGGCGTCGCGCCGAGACCGTTGACGAACAGCGCGACGCGCTCGCCGCTGTCGAGCACGAGATCGGCGACGATGCTCGACAGCAGCGTGTCGACCAGCGTGTCGGCGGGCAGCGGCGCGCGGCGTTCGACGCCTTTCTCGCCGTGGATGCCGAGGCCGAGCTCGATTTCGTGGTCGGCGAGGCTGAAGCCCGACTTGTCGGCGCCCGGGATCGTGCAGCCGTCGAACGCGACGCCCATCGTGCCGAGCTCGGCCGCCGCGTCACGCGCGATTCCCGCGACGCGGGCCAGCGGCAGCCCGCGCGCGGCGGCCGCGCCGGCGAGCTTGTGGATCAGCACGGTGCCGGCGATCCCGCGCCGCTGGCCGCGCTCGACACGGCCGCGCAGCGACACGTCGTCGGCGACGATGACGGTCTCGGCCGGAATGCCTTCCGCCCGCGCGAGCTCGGCGGCGAGCCCGAAATTGAGCCGGTCGCCCGTGTAGTTCTTCACGATCAGCAGCGCGCCGTTCGGGCCGGCGCTCGCGCGGATCGCGGCAAGCACGGCGTCGGTGGACGGCGACGTGAACACTTCGCCGCACACGGCCGCGCTCAGCATCCCTTCGCCGACGTAGCCGCCATGCGCGGGCTCGTGGCCGCTGCCGCCGCCGGAGAGGATCGCGACGGGCCGCTGCGACGGCTCGGGCAGCGGCTGGCGGACGAGCACGAGCTCGTCGCCGAGGATCGCGAGATGCGGCGACTGCCGCGCGATGCCTTCCAGCATTTCTCGCACGACATCGGACGGGCGGTTCACAAGCTTCTTCATGGCGACGGTTCCTGACGGGTGAACGGGGCTCGGTCGGGCACGCGTGGGCGCCGGACGGCTTTCGTGTTGCGGATGATCGTGCGGGCGCCCTGTCGCAGGCAGGGTCGGCATCGCCGCCCGGATGCGGCGACGGGCGCGCGCTTCGCGCCACGATACATCAGGTCGGGACGTCGCTGCACGGATCGCGGGCGCGATCGTGCCGTGCCGGGGCGAGCGATGGTCCGCCCAGGGGATGTTGCTACTTCGCCGCCGCGATTTCCTTCGCGCGGATCAGCCGCGCGCGCAGCACGTTGCGGCTGATGCCGAGCAGCCGCGCCGCCTGGATCTGATTGCGGTGGCTGAACTCGAACGCGACGCGCATCACGGTGTCCTCGATGCGTTCGAACAGGTTGCCGTGCCCGTCGTCGAACAGGTCGCGCAGCGCGCGTTCGAGCGCGTCCTGCGCGGCGGCGGACGCATCCGGCGCGCGCGCGGCGGCCGCCGGCATGCACGGCGATGCAATGTGCAGGTCGGTGTCCTGCAGCGAATCGTGGCGGCTTACGAGCAGCGCATGATGGATCACGTTCTCCAGTTCGCGGATATTGCCGGGCCAGCCGTGCGCCTCGAGCCTGCGCTCGGCGCGCGGATCGATGCTGCGCGGCCCGTAGCCGAGGCGGCTGCGGTAGTCGTCGAAGAAGTGGCGCGCGAGCGGCAGGATGTCGCCCGGCCGCTCGCGCAGTGTCGGCACCGCGAGCTGCACGACGTTGAGCCGGTAGAACAGGTCGCCGCGAAAATGCCCGGTCGCGACCGCCTGCTGCAGGTCGACGTTGGTCGCGGCGACCACGCGCACGTCGATCGGCATGCTCGTGCGCGAACCGAGCCGCACGACCTCGCGCTCCTGCAGCACGCGCAGCAGCTTGACCTGCATCGACAGCGGCAGGTCGCCGATCTCGTCGAGAAACAGCGTGCCGCCGTTCGCGGCTTCGAACCAGCCCGGTTTCGCGCTGAACGCGCCCGTAAACGCCCCTTTCTCGTGGCCGAACAGTTCGCTCTCGACCAGCGTTTCGGAGAACGCGCCGCAGTTCACGGCGACGAACGGCCCGGTGTTGCGGCCGCTGACGCTGTGCACGTGGCGCGCGATCAGTTCCTTGCCGGTGCCCGTCTCGCCGACGATCAGCACGTTCGCGTCGCTCGGTGCGACGAGGCGAATCCGTTCGAGCAGCGCGACCGAACGCGGATCGACGAACACTTGCGCGCGGGCGCGGATCGACGTCGCGAGCGCAGGCCGGTCGGGCAGCGTGAGGACGGGCGCGAGGCGTTCGGCTGTTTGCCGGGCATCAGACGGGCCCGGCTCGTCGCGGGACGGCGTGACGACGCGCAGGTCGGCTGCGCGAGGCGATACGGAATGGGATGTCATGGCTGTGTAGGCATCGGGTCGCTGCACGGATCGGTCAGGTTCGCGATGATCGTTGCTGACCGGGTGCTGCGTGATCAGCAGAGTGTTCAACGTTTTGCGCAACGCGGGAAACATCGATTTCTGATAACCAATGCCGGATTGCTGCGCTGGACGCAGTTGCGTAACGCGATGTCGCCCGGTTAAGCGAAATGCGGCGTGCGGACGTTGATGAAGCATCGGTTTCGACACTGCCGCAGCGATGTGCCGCGTTGCGGCGACACGCGATCGCTGCGAACGGGTGCCGCGTGCGTTCCGGATTCCAAGCGGAAACGGAAAGATGCCCAAGACATACATCGTGCTGCTGATCAGGAAGCAGCGAATCAGCACAGCTGTTTCCCGTGATTCATCTCGCTGCGGAATATGGTTGTGATGCGCCGGCTGGCACGCTTATCGACATGCGGCGATCGGTGAATACGCCGCGACAGGCCGTCGATTGCGACGCATTTCGTCATGCAGACGATCGTTTTTCATGGCGATCTCCGCGTTGGCACGCTCCTTGCGGGACCATGATGTGACGGGTGCATTGGCGCCCGACTCGACAATGGGAATGCAACCGATGAGCAATGCGATCAATGTGGTTGCGATATCGGGCGGCCTGCAGCGGCCGTCGCGCACGCTGGCGCTGACCGACGCGATCGTCGCGGCGCTCGGCGCCGCGCTGCCGATCGATACGCGGCTGATCGAACTCGGCGAGATCGGCGGCCGGCTGGCCGGTGCACTGACGCGCGCGCAGGTGCCGGCCGACCTCGAAGCGCTGATCCGCGCGATCGAGACGGCCGATGCGCTCGTCGTCGCGAGCCCCGTGTATCGCGCGTCATACACGGGCCTCTTCAAGCATCTGTTCGACCTCGTGCGTCACGACGCGCTCGTCGATGTGCCCGTGCTGCTCGCCGCCACCGGCGGCAGCGAGCGCCATGCGCTCGTGATCGACCACCAATTGCGGCCGCTGTTCAGTTTCTTCCAGGCGCGCACGCTGCCGATCGGCGTGTACGCATCCGAAAGCGATTTCGACCGATACGAAATCGCGAACCCGGCGCTGCGCGCGCGCATCGCGCTCGCCGTCGATCGCGCGGTGCCGCAACTGCGCCCGCATGCGCTTTCCGCCGCGGCCGCGTAAGCCGCTTCCGTTTTCCCTTCGACCAGGACACCTTCATGAGCCTTACCGACCCTTCCGCCGACGGCGTCAAATTCGCGTACTGGGTGCCGAACGTCAGCGGCGGCCTCGTCGTCAGCACGATCGAGCAGCGCACTGACTGGAGCCTCGAATACAACCAGCAGCTCGCACGCACGGCCGAAGCGGCCGGCTTCGACTACGCGCTGAGCCAGATTCGCTTCACGGCCGGCTACGGCGCCGAATACCAGCACGAATCGGTGTCGTTCAGCCAGGCGCTGCTGCATGCGACGACGAAGCTCAAGGTGCTCGCTGCGATCCTCCCGGGGCCGTGGCATCCGGCGGTGGTCGCGAAGCAGCTCGCGACGATCGATCACATCTCGAATGGACGCATCGCGATCAACGTCGTGAGCGGCTGGTTCAAGGGCGAATTCACCGCGATCGGCGAACCGTGGCTCGAGCACGACGAACGCTATCGGCGCTCGAAGGAATTCATCCAGGCGCTGAAGGGCATCTGGACGCAGGACAACTTCACGTTCAAGGGCGATTTCTACCGCTTCAACGACTACACGCTGAGCCCGAAACCCGTGCAGAAACCGCATCCGGAAATCTTCCAGGGCGGCAGCTCGCGCGCGGCGCGCGACAACGCGGCGAGCGTGTCCGACTGGTATTTCACGAACGGCAATACGCCGGAGAACCTGAAGGCGCAGATCGACGATATCCGCGTGAAGGCGGCCGCGAACAACCACCGCGTGCGCATCGGCGTCAACGCGTTCGTGATCGCGCGGGACACCGAGGAAGAGGCGCGGGCCGTGCTCGACGACATCGTCCGGCACGCGCACGTCGAGGCCGTGCATGCGTTCGGCGATGCGGTGAAAGAGGCCGGCAAGGCGTCGCCGGAAGGCGAAGGCAACTGGGCGAAATCCACGTTCGAGGATCTCGTGCAGTACAACGACGGCTTCCGCACGAACCTGATCGGCACGCCGCAGCAGATTGCCGAGCGGATCGTCGCGCTGAAGGCGATCGGCGTCGATCTCGTGCTTGCCGGGTTCCTGCATTTCATCGAGGAAGTCGAGTACTTCGGCCAGCGCGTGCTGCCGCTCGTGCGCGAACTCGAGGCGCAGCGGCAGGCAGTCGCCGCGTGACGGATGCCGGCCGGCGCGCGGCTCGCGATTGCGTGAGCCCGCGCCGCGCCGGCGCGACACTCACGCCACGCCCGCCATCTTCGATGCATCGACAACCATCTGCACGCCGAGGCCG
Source organism: Burkholderia sp. BE17 (assembly GCF_009362305.1). NCBI lineage: Bacteria > Pseudomonadati > Pseudomonadota > Betaproteobacteria > Burkholderiales > Burkholderiaceae > Burkholderia > Burkholderia sp. BE17. The sequence goes on along the minus strand of NZ_WHNU01000047.1, from coordinate 9,869 downwards.
CCGAGGATGAGGCCCATCGCCCAGCGCTGCACGAGCAGCAGCGCCGGGCGCCCGTGCAGGAACTTCGCGATGCCGCTCGAGCAGATCGCCACCAGCCCGTTTGCCGACGCAAACGCGGCGATCAGCAGCGAACCGAGAAACAGCGACTGGCCGAACACGCTTCCTTGCCGGTAGTCGATGAACTGCGGCAGCAGCGACACGAACAGCATCGCGAGCTTCGGATTCAGCACGCTGGTCGTCGCGCCCATCGCCAGCAGCCGCAGCGGCTGTTCGTTCGGCAATGCCCGCACCTCGAACGGCGAACGCCCGCCGGGCCTGACCGCCTGCCATGCGAGGTACAGCAGGTAGGCCGCACCGACCGCACCCAGCACGCTGCCCGCATAGGGCACGCTCATGAACAGCGTCGTGATGCCGAACGCCGCGCCGAACATGTAGAACAGGTAGCCGATCATCACGCCGGCCAGCGAAATGAGCCCGGCCGCGCGCCCTTGCGTGATCGAGCGCGACATCACGTAGACCATGTTCGGCCCCGGCGTGACCGCGAGCATGCCGCCGATGACGAGAAATCCATAGAGCGATCCGGACGTATGCATGTTTCCGCTTCCTGCAACGAGTGCTGACGGGATTCATTGTCCGACCGTGGAGGCGAACAGTAAAACGGGATAAACTGAATCGATTGATCAGATTTTCTGAATGAAATGAAAAAGCTCGACCTCGATGTGCTGGCGATGGTGGTGGCTGTCGCGGAATCCGGATCGTTCGCGCAGGGCGCGCAGGCCGTGCATCGGTCGCCGTCGGCGGTGAGCATGCAGATCAAGGCGCTGGAAGACGCGCTCGGCAAGCCGCTCTTCATCCGCGACACGCGCAATGTGACGGCCACCGACGACGGCAGGACGCTCGCCGAATACGGCCGCCGGATGCTGGCGATGCGCGACGAGGCGTGGGCGTCGGTCGTGCGCCCGGAGATTCGCGGCCGCGTGACGATCGGCGTGCCCGACGACTACATTTCGTCGCTGCTGCCGCAAGTGCTCGGCAAATTCGCGGCGATGCATCCGCGCGTGGAAGTGCGCGTGATCGGCCAGCCGAGCAGTGCGCTCGTGCCGATGCTGAAGGACAACACGGTCGACCTCGCATGTCTCACGCGAATCAAGGGCGTGACCGGCGAGCTGATCCGGATGGAGCCGATCGTCTGGACCGGATCGCCGAAGCGGAACGTATGGGAAGAGCGGCCGCTGCCGGTGGCGTTTTTCACGCACGGCGGCAGCATGGCGCGCGATCACGCGATCAAGGCGCTGAACCGGCAGCGCATCCCGTTCCGCATGTCATATGAAAGCCCGAGCTACCTCGGACTGCTGAGCATGGTCGAGGCCGGGCTCGCTGTCGCGCCGCTGGCGCGCTGCTGCATTCCGGAACACCTCGTCCAGCTTACGGAGAACCACGGGCTGCCGCCGCTGGGCGAACTCGAGGTCGTACTCGCGCGCAGCGCGCAGTCCGCGCGTGCGCCGTGCGACTACCTCGCCGAGCAGATTCTCGACGAATGGCGCGCGTGACCGGCACGTTGCCGGCGGCGCTTCAGCACGACTTCAGCAACCATTCGCGGAACGCGACGAGCGACGGCAGCGTCTCGTTCCCCGGCGGGTAGACGAGATAATAGCTGCGCTGGCTGGTAATCGCGTCGCCGATCGACACGAGCTCGTTGCGGCTCAACTCGTCTTCCACCAACACCTTCGGCACCAGCCCGATTCCCATTCCGGCACGGACGGCCTGGATCAGGTGCGACGTCAGCTCGAAGCTCGGGCCGATTCGCATCTGGCGATGGTCGAGCCGATAGTGCGAGAACCACTCGGCCCACGCCTGCTGGTTGCTCGTCACGCCCAGCAGCGTCTGCTGCGCGGCCCAGGCCGGCGTGCGTGCTGCGGCCTTGCGGCGGCTGCCCGCGTCGGGGCTCGCGATCGCGATCAGGAACTCGTTGTACAGCCGATGCGCGTGCAGGCCGGGCCAGTCGTCCGCGCCGACGGTGATGGCCGCGTCGAGGTCGTCGTTGAGGAAATCGATCGCGCCGATCCGCGAATGAAGATGCACGGTCACACCTGGATGCGCGGCGTAGAAGTCGTGCAGGTGCGGCAGCAGCCATTTCGAGCCGAACGTCGGCAAGGTCGCGAGCCGCAGCGTGCCGGCGCCCGCCTGGTGGGACATCGCCTGCAGCGTTGCGCCGCGGATGCGCCCCAGTGCGCCGCTCAGCTCGACGAAGTAGCGGCGCCCGACTTCAGTCAGCTTCACGGAGCGGCCCTCGCGCCGGAACAGCGGCACGCCGAGCTGATCCTCGAGCGTCTGGACCTGCCGGCTGATCGCGCTCTGGCTCAGCGACAGCTCGTCGGCCGCGCGCGTGTAGCTTTCGTGCCGCGCGGCTGCCTCGAACACGAGCAGCAGCGACATCGACGGGGTGAGGCGACGGTAATTCATGAGTTTTATGCAATATTCGTCGGGCGAGAATTCGTTTGTTTCTCGCGGGAATTCCAAAGATACTGGAATTCCCGGTTGCTTGGAAACTTGCTCAAAACTCATGTTTCGGAGCACGCGAGCACACCGGTTCACCCACCTTGCGCCTTTACCCCATGTCGATTGCCCCGTTGCCCCGTCCCGCCAGCCCGCCCGCGAACGCGTACCGTGACTTTCTCGCCGCGCTGCAGGCCGCCGGATTCGCCGGGGAAATCCGCGCGGATCATGCGAACCGGACGGTCCTGGCCACCGACAACTCGATCTACCAGCGCCTGCCGCAAGCGGTGATCTGTCCCGCGCATGCCGACGATATCCGGCTGCTGGCCAGGGTGCTCGCGGAACCCGCGCATCGCGATGTCGCGGTGGCCGCGCGCGGCGGCGGCACGGGCACCAACGGACAGTCGCTGACCGACGGCGTGGTCGTCGACCTGTCGCGCAACATGAACCGGATCCTGGAAATCGACGTCGAGCAGCGCTGGGTGCGCGTGCAGGCGGGCGTCGTCAAGGATCAGCTCAATGCGGCGCTGAAGCCGCACGGGCTGTTTTTCGCGCCGGAGCTGTCGACGTCGAACCGCGCGACCGTCGGCGGGATGATCAACACCGACGCGAGCGGGCAGGGCAGCTGCACGTACGGCAAGACGCGCGATCACGTGCTCGAACTGGACTTCGTGCTGATGGGCGGCGAGCAACTGCACAGCGGCGCGCTCGCGGACGACGAACTGGAACGGCGCTGTGCGCGGCAGGATCGCGTCGGCAAGGTCTACCGCACCGCGCGGCGCATCAGCGACGACAAGGCGGCGCTGATCGAAGCGAAGTTTCCGAAGCTCAACCGCTGCCTGACCGGCTATGACCTCGCGCACCTGCGCGAACCAGACGGCCGCTTCAACCTGAACAGCGTGCTGTGCGGCGCTGAAGGCTCGCTCGGCTTCGTCGTCGAGGCGAAGCTCAACGTGTTGCCGATTCCCAAGTATTCGGTGCTGGTCAACGTGCGCTACGCGGGCTTCATGGACGCGCTGCGCGATGCACGCGCGCTGATCGAGCACAAGCCGCTTTCGATCGAGACGGTCGACTCGAAGGTGCTGATGCTCGCGATGAAGGACTTCGTGTGGAGCAGCGTGGCCGAATATTTCCCGCAGGACGACCAGCGCCCGACGCTCGGCATCAACCTGATCGAATTCAGCGGCGACGACGCGGACGACGTCGATGCGCGCGTGCGCGCGTTCGTCGACCACCTGCGCACCGATACGAGCGTGGAGCGCCTCGGCCACACGCTCGCGGCCGGCGACGATGCGGTGAAGCGCGTATACGCGATGCGCAAGCGCGCGGTCGGCCTGCTCGGCAACGTGCAGGGCGAGGCGCGTCCGCAGCCGTTCGTCGAGGACACCGCGGTGCCGCCCGAGAACCTCGCCGCGTACATCGCCGAATTCCGCGCGCTGCTCGACGGCCACGGGCTGCAGTACGGGATGTTCGGCCACGTCGACGCGGGCGTGCTGCATGTGCGCCCGGCGCTCGACATGAAGGACCCGCGGCAGGCCGCGCTGGTGCGGCCCGTGTCGGATGCAGTGGCCGAGCTCACGCAGCGTCATGGCGGCCTTTTGTGGGGCGAGCACGGCAAGGGCGTGCGCTCCGAATATGCGCCGGCGTTTTTCGGCGAGCTGTATCCGTCTCTGCAGCAACTGAAGGCCGCGTTCGATCCGCACAACCAGTTCAATCCGGGCAAGATCGCGACGCCGCCGGAGAACACGATGCGGCTGCTGAAGATCGACGAAGTGCCGACGCGCGGCGACCACGACCGGCAGATCGACGAGCGCGTGTGGCAGAGCTACGGCACCGCGATGCACTGCAACGGCAACGGCGCGTGCTACAACTTCGATCCGGACGACGCGATGTGCCCGTCGTGGAAGGCGACGCGCGAACGCGTGCATTCGCCGAAGGGGCGCGCGTCGCTGATGCGCGAATGGTTGCGCCTGCAAGGGCAGGCCGGTGTCGACGTCGTCGCGGCGGCGCGCGCGCGGCAGCCGTTCCTGCGCGGCGTTGCCGCCCGCTGGCGCAACAGCCGCGCCGCGAGCAGCGGTGCGGCCGATTTCTCGCACGAGGTGTACGACGCGATGGCCGGATGCCTTGCCTGCAAGTCGTGCGCGGGGCAGTGCCCGGTCAAGGTCAACGTGCCCGAGTTCCGTTCGCGTTTTCTCGAGCTGTATCACCGTCGTTATCAGCGGCCGCTGCGCGACTACCTGATCGGCTCGCTCGAATTCACGATGCCGTGGATGGCGCGGGTGCCCGCGCTGTACAACGGGCTGATGCGTGCGGGATGGGTGCGCACGCTGCTGGAGCGGCAGGTCGGCATGGTCGACAGCCCGCTGCTGAGCCGCTTCGATCTCGCGGCCGTGATCCGGCAATGGCGCGTGAAGCCGGCCGATCCGCACGCGCTCGCGGCACTGAGCGATGCGCAGCGCGCGCGCAGCGTCGTCATCGTGCAGGACACGTTCACGCGCTTTTTCGATACCGAGCAACTGGCGACGCTGATCGAACTGGCGGCGCGCGTGGGTTTTCAGGTGTGGCTCGCGCCGCTCGCGCCGAACGGCAAGGCGCTGCACGTGCAGGGCTTTCTGCGGGCGTTCGAGAAGGCGGCGATCCGCAATGCCGCGCAGCTTGCGGCGCTGGCGCGGTCGGGCGTCGCGCTGGTCGGCCTCGATCCGGCGATGACGCTCACGTATCGACAGGAATACCTGAAGGTGACGGGGCTCACCGATGTGCCGAAGGTTGCGCTGCCGCAGGAATGGCTGTTGCAGGCGCTGCCGGAAGCCGGCGCGGTCGGCGCGTCTCGTGCATACCGGCTGCTGCCGCACTGTACCGAGAAGACCAACGCGCCCGACAGCGGCAAGCAATGGGCACAGGTGTTCGCGCGGCGCGGGCTGCGTTTGCAGGTTCAGGCGACCGGGTGCTGCGGGATGTCCGGCACGTATGGGCACGAGGCGCGCAACCTGCAGACGTCGAAGACGATCTATTCGCAGTCGTGGGCCGCGCACGTCGATGCGCCGGAGGACGAAGGAGAGGCGCTGGCGACCGGGTATTCGTGCCGCAGCCAGGTGAAGCGCATGTCGTCGACGCAGTTGCGTCATCCGTTGCAGGCGCTGCTCGATCACGTTCGTGCGGCGGGTTGACGTTCGGGCGGCGCGCGCTGCGCTGCCCGTGTGACGACATCGCGCGCGGAGCGGCAATCTGTGTGCCGCTCTCGACGCATGCGAAAGGGGCGGTCAGGAATCGGTTTTCGCGGCCTTCCGCGCACGCGGCTTGTCGGCCGCAGGAAACGCGCCGACGCCGCGCGGCCGTTTCGGTTCGATCCGCATCTGCCGGATCACGCGCCGGAAGTCGATCTCGTGCGCGGCCAGCGCGCCGATCAGCTTCGCGATGACCGCGAGGTGGGAGGGCACCGTGCCCCTGCTCGAATAGTTCGTGATCGAGCTTTCGTTCATCCGGATCAGATGCGCGAACTCGCGCGACGTCAGTCGCGCTTTTCTCAACTCCTGCTGAAATTCGGTATACGCCATTGCACACATGTTGCTTCGTCTCCGTGATTCAGAAATCGGCCCGCGCGGCGCCGGCGCCGACGGGTGGCGTTCCCGTCGGGCCGGCGCGCCGGCGGGTTACATCTTGACCTGGTCGAGGAAGGACTTCTTGCCGCCCTTGTAGCCGTAGATCGAGATGATCCCGTGCGTCAGGTCGCCCTTCGAATCGAACGTCGTCGTGCCGATCACGCCGTCGTACTTCGTCGCCGGCATCGCCGCGAGGATCTTCGCCGGGTCCGTCGAGTTCGCGCGCTTCATCGCGTCGACCGCGATATAGACCGCGTCGTACGCGAACGGCGCATCGAACTTGATGCCCTGGTTGAAGCGCTTCTCGTACTTCGCGACGAACGCCGCGCCGCCCGGCATCTTCTCCAGCGCCGCGCCGGCCTGCGAGCACAGCACGTTGTCGGCCGCCGGGCCGGCCAGTTCGGCCAGTGAGTCGGTGCACACGCCGTCGCCGGACAGGATCCTCGCGCGCAGGCCGAGCTGCTTCGCCTGCTTCGCGAGCGGGCCGCCGGTGGCGTCCATCCCGCCGTACATGATCGCGTCGGGGTTCTCGCCCTTGATTTTCGTGAGAATCGCGCGGAAGTCGACCGCCTTGTCGTTGGTCGCGTCGTGCGACAGCACCTTCAGGCCGAGCGCCTTGGCCTTCTTCTCGAACTCGTTCGCGAGACCCTGGCCGTAGGCGGTCGAATCGTCGATCACCGCCACGCTCTTCACGCCCTTCGACTGCGCGTAGCTCGCGAGCGCCGGACCTTGCTGCGCGTCGGTCGCGACGACGCGGTAGGTCGTCTTGAAGCCTTGCTGCGTGTAGGTCGGGTTCGTGGCCGACGGCGAGATCTGCACGATGCCGGCATCGCTGTAGATCTTCGACGCCGGGATCGACGTGCCCGAGTTCAGGTGGCCGATGACGGCGACGACCTTGTCGTCGACGAGCTTCTGCGCGACCTGCGTGGCCTGCCGCGGGTCGGCCGCGTCATCCTGCGCGTCGAGCTGCAGCGTGACCTTCTTGCCGCCGATCGTCAGCCCCTTCGCGTTGATTTCCTCGACCGCGAGGCGCGCGCCGTTCTCGTTGTCCTTGCCGAGGTGCGAGATGCCGCCCGTCGTCGGTTCGACGCTGCCGATCTTCACGACCTGGTCGGCCATCGCGGTCGACGCTGCCGCGAACGCAGCGGCGGCCAGTGCAACGGTGATCAGGGGTTTGCAGCGCATGCCGACAATGCTTCGTTCCATCTGCCATCTCCGAATTGAATGTCTTTCTTTGACGTCTCGACCGGCCGGCTGCGGGCCGGGGCGATCGGACGAGTCTCCATACCCATCATGGGCTTCAGTTGCATCGCACCCGGCCGTGCGACGGGCCGCCCGAGCGAGCGGGCGGACCATCGGCCGGCGCGATGCAATTCGTATGAATATATCCGAAGCCGATTTTGCGCGCTGCAGCGAATCCCGTGACGGGGCGGACACGGCACGGTTCGGCGCCCGGATTTCGCGGATTCCGGAAATCGTGCGCCGTGGCGGGCCAGGCTGCGATTCGCTGTCGATGGCCTTACGGCCGCATCCATTATTCGGCCGGTCGCGGGGGCGAAGCCATGGACACTGATGGGCGGTCAGTCGGGAACTGTTCGGTCGATTTGTCTGCACAGTTTGGGCACTCGCAAGCGCGCAGCCGGGTTCCTGGAAATGCATTCATCGAATGCGATATCTCTCGCATGCAACTAACGGTCAAGTCCGGCGGCATCGACGAATTGGCGCAAGTCGATAGCCCGTACAATGCATTCGGCTCTGCACATGCCGGGGCTCGCCTGGACCGGCCGCTTCCGGACTGTCGGGCAGGTAATGCCATGCGATGCAACCGCGATCCTACGACCGTCCGCGCAACGCGACGAAGATCACGCCTGCAATCGCCAGCAGTCCGCCGCATAGCGTCTCGATGCCGGGCCGCTCGCCCGTCAGCATCATCGACAGGGTTGTCGCCGCCGCTGGCGTAAGATAGAGAAAGTTGGCGGCGCGCGCCGCACCGAAGTAGCCGAGTGCGAAGGTCCAGGTCGCGTAACCGAGTGCCGCGGGAAATATGCCGAGGATCAATACCGCCAGCGTCGTGTCGTGCGACGCACCGCCTAGCGAGTCGAGCGCGCCGGGCGACCAGGGTGTGAGCAGCAGGGCACCGGCCAGCAGCGTGTACGCGGCGCAGGGCAGCGCGCCGTACACGGGAATCAGCCGCCGCTGCAATACGAAATAGCTGGCCGAACACAGCGCCGCAGCGAGAATCAGCGTGCTCCCCGAGCCGAGGACGAACCCGCCCGGCTGACCATGCGCAATCACGCCGATGCCGGCCAGGCTGACCAGCGAACCGAGCCATCCCCGGAGATTGAATCGTTCGCCGAGAAACACGGCGGCAAGCAGCGCCGTGAAAATCGGCAGCGTGTTCACGATGAAACTTGCCGCGCCGGCCGACACGGTTTGCTCGCCGGTATTGAGCAGCGCGTTATAGAGTGCGATGCCGAGGAAACCGCAGGCCAGGAAGCGCAACGCGTCGCGCTTCGAGGGCCTCGGAGGCCGCCGCCACGCAAGCCACGCGATCACGAGCAACGCGGCGGTGGCAAAGCGCGCCGCCGCGAGTTGCAGGGGCGCCAGGCCGTGCAGGCCGATCCGGATGAACGGGAATGCGGAGGCCCACGACACGATCGTGAACGCCACCGCGCCTGCCGCGACAAGCGGCTGTCGCGCGCCGCGCGACGACGGTGAGGAAAGGGTATTCATGCGGCAATGGTGCGATTTTGCGAGATGTTAAGCTAGCGCACAGATCAACATCCGGATATGACTATGGCTCACAGCTCGGTTCGGCGGCGAGCCGACGGTCCGGCTGCGGCTGCGCTGCCGGGCGCAGCGCCGGCGCCTGGCCCGTGGCCGCCGCTTGCCAGCCTGGAGACCGTCTGCACGGTGGCGCGTCAAGGTTCGTTCCTGGCAGCCGCCGATGTCTCCGGCGTGACGCACGGCGCGATCAGCCGGCGGGTGGCCGCCGTGGAAAACTGGCTGGGCATGGCGCTGTTCGAACGTCATGCACGCGGCGTGCGGCTGACGCCGGACGGGCAGCGCTTCGTCGGCCGGATCGAACAGGCGTTCGCGATCATCGACAGCGCGGCCGACCAGTGGCGCTCGCCGCGTACGCCGCGACTGGTCAGGATGAGCGTGGTGCCTGCATTCGCGCAGCTGTGGCTGCTCGAGCGGCAGCAGGCGCTCGAGAGCGAGGCGCCCGCGTTGCGCATCGAGCTCGGCATCGAGCTTCGCAACGTGGATATCGCCGGCGGCGAAGCGGATCTGTCGATCCGGTATGGGCGCGGCAACTGGCGTCAGCTCGAAACCCGCGCGTTCATGCCGGAGCGGCTTTATCCGGTCGCGCATCCGCGGCTTGCCGCGCTACTGGCAAAGGCGCGCCGCCGGCGCGGCGACGCCGCGCTGCTCGAGATGCCGCTGCTGCATGATTCCGACGTGACCGGATGGCGCACCTGGTTCGACGCGCTGGGCATTCCGTTCAAGCCGCGTGCGCAGGATCGCCGCTTCGAGGATTACAACCTGGTGCTGGCGGCGGCCGAAGCAGGGCTCGGCGTGGCGCTGGCGCGGACGCCGCTCGCGGACGGGTATCTGAAGCGCAGCGCGCTCGTGCGGGTGAGCCGCCACGAGGTCGATTCGCTGCTCCGGTATCACTTCGTGCATGCGAAGGGAGAGAGTCGGCCGGAGGTGCTCGCGTTGATGGAGCGGATGCGGGCGGCGTTGGGGGAACAGGGTTAGGTGGTGGGGTCG
>NZ_WHNU01000046.1:0-75350 GCF_009362305.1 Burkholderia sp. BE17 | reverse complement strand
CCCCCACCCCGTCATATGGCTCATGAAGTTTTTATTCCCCGCCCGAGTCGTTGTAATCCAGCGCGATTTTATCTCATTAATTACTCGCTTTCGCGTGTCTCGGGCTCTTCGTCGAATATCTGATACTTGCGCATCTTTTCCCACAACACCTTGCGGCTGATGCCGAGCTGCTGCGCCGTGTCCTGACGCCGCCAACCGTTTGCATCGAGCGCCGCGATGACGCGGTTGCGCTCGTTCATGTCCCACTTGCTGCGATCGACGAAGACCTCGGCCACGCTCTCCGCCGGCACCGGCTGTGCCGAGCTGCGCGCGTGCGCAATCAACCGCTGCAGCCGCGCGGCATCCCACCCGCCCGTCTGCCGCACCGTCACGCCGACGCGCTCCGCGAGGTTGCGCAATTCGCGCACGTTGCCGGGGAAATAGCTGTCCGCGACCGAATCCGTCAGCCAGTACGGCAGATCCGACACCTGGGCAAGCCGGTCGTCACCGACGACCTGCGCGACGAACGACTTGAACAGCGCGATCTTGTCGACCGCGCCGCGCTCTTCCAGTGACGGAATGCTCAGCTCGATCACCGCGAGCCGGTAGTAGAGATCCGCGCGGAACAGGCCTTCCTTCACGAGCTGCGGCAGCTTCTTGTTGCTCGCGGCGACCAGGCGGAAATCGACCTTGACCGACGTCGCCGCGCCGACGCGCAGCACCGCGCCGTCCTCGAGCACGCGCAGCAGCTTGACCTGCTGGTACAGCGGCAGATCGCCGACTTCGTCGAGGAACAGCGTGCCGCCCGCCGCCTGCTCGAAATAGCCTTTATGCGCAACAACCGCGCCCGTGAACGATCCTTTCGCATGGCCGAAGAACAGCGATTCGAACAGGCCGTCCGGGATCGCGCCGCAGTTCACCGGCACGAATTCGCCGTGCCGGTAACGCGAATGCTTTTCGTGCAGCAGTTGCGCGATGCGCTCCTTGCCCACGCCGGTTTCTCCGTGCAGCAGCACGTTGGTGTCGCAATCGGCGAACGTATCGACTTCGTGCAGCAGCGCCTGCATCGATTCCGAGTGCGCGACGAGCTCGGACGGCTGTAACGTTTCGGCCGCGTGCGCACGCAGTTGCGTGACGAGCTTGCCGATCATTCCGCGCAGTTCGGCGCACGTGAAGTCGAGCGGCAGGATATGCGAATACTCGGGCGGATAATGCGACGCGTCGTGGTCGCGCGCCGCGCCGACCCAGACGACCGGCATGCCGATGTTGGCCTGCCAGTCGCGCAGGAACGCCGCGCCGGTTTCGATCATCGACACGCTGATGATCGCCAGCGACGGCCGCAACGCGGCGCGCTCGGGCGAGATCTCCGCGTTGTCGGCACGGATCACTTCGACGTCGAAGCTCGCCATGCACCGGGCGACACGGTCGACAATATCCGCCTTGCCTTCCCAGACGTACAGGTCGAGTTCTGCGATTGCGGGCGTGGTTCTCATCGGGTGGTTTTGCTTCTCTAATTGCTGACTGTTTGCGCGACGCCGCAGGTCAGCGACATCTGATGCACCGTGGCGGCACCGAGCTGGACACCAAGCAGGTCCAGCAGCGGTTCGATGATACCGTCGAGCGCGGTCAATAGCGGACTCAGAACGGTCGTCAGGACCGACAGCAGCGACGAAAGGAAATCCGGTGTGATCGTGACCGAGATGATCCCGAACAGGAGACTCACTGTCGGCGTGATCTGGGCCGCTTTCAGGCCCGCCAGCGCGTTGTTCACGGCCGAACCCAGCGCATTCGCGTTGGTCGTCCAGTAGTACGACGGATCGCTTCCGCCGCGTCCGTAGAACGTATTGGTTGCTGAATTACCGGCCAGATTCACCGAGACATTGGAGACAGTCGCGGACACCCTGACGGCCCCAGCCAAAACCGTGACGTCAAGCACCTTGGCCGGTGACGTGCAGCTGTAGTTCGCCGGCAGGTTCAGCAGATTGCCGGACGTGAGCGGCGGCTGCCCGATACAGAGATTGGCGACGCTCGGCTGTGCGCTAATAGTCGCGGAATTCGGTGATGTCAGGCAGTTGGTCGAAAGCAAGGTTGCGCTGCCAGCACCCAGCTGCACGTAAAGCGGCAGGTACACGTTCGCGGAAACCACGACCGGCAGCGGATTCACGCCCAGGTTGACGACGAGATACAGGCCGATCTGCGCATTCGTCGCGACTGTCCGCCATGCGCCGTTCGCGTTCTTCCCGCCTTCGCCGACCGCAATGGTCGGCGGGCTGATGACCTGCGCCTGCAGCTGGACGATCGATACCGAATTACCGTTCGGTAGCGTCAGCGGCACATTGGCGCCAATCACCACGCCCGGCTTGCCGCTCTGCGAGATCTGTGCCGTCGCCATGACGAGATCGAGCACGTTCACGGTCGCGTCGGCCGCCGCCTGTGCGTTCGCGAGGCCAAGCGTCAGCAGCGACGTGGCGCCCTGTCCCGCGGGGCTCGCGACGTTGATCGTCGTATTGCTGAGCAGGTTCAGGTTGAGGAGATCGTTCAGTGCACCGGTTGCGCTTGTTTGTAGGGTCGTGCCCAGCGTGGTCGTCTTTCCAACGGCCTTCACCATCGCGTTGAGCAAGGTGCCAACCGAGGCATCGGCATTGACCAGCCCGCCGATCGTCCCGTTGCCGACCGACAGCGACTGTAGCGCGACGGCGATGTCGCCAAGCTTGACGTTCGCACAGGCGAGCCCCTGGTAGGACGCAAGATTGAGGTTGAGCGGCGTGCCGCCTTGCCCTTGCAACAGCGCGCCCAGCAGTGCATTCACCAGGCCGGGGTTCCCGCTCGGCACGCCCGAGCAGCCGACGCCGCCCACCGCAGCCAGTGTCGCACCGATCGAAAAGGTATCAACGTTGGTTGCCTTCGCGGTCGACGTTGCGGTCACGGTGCGTGTCGGTCCGAAGAAGAAATACGGCAGCGTTTTGGAGACCGTCACGCGAACCGCGTTCAACTGCGTCGCCAGCGGTACCGTCGACTTCGACGAGTAGAAGGTGCTCGACGTCCCGGTTGCCGATGGCGCCCAATAGCCGCAGTCGGCCGACAACGTTGTGGTGCCGCCAGCGTCCAGCGCAAAACCGTTTGTCGACGCGTTGCTCGTCGCAACTGCGGTCACGTTCGCACACGTATCGTCCAGTTTCTGAACCGCGGCGAGCGCGGCAAGATCGGCCACGCGCTGCATGTCGCGGCGCGTGAAAAAGACGTTGCCAATGTCGATCGAACCGAGAATCACCATCGACAGCAGTATCCACACGGACGCCATGACGACGACCGAACCCCGCTGCTGCCGCGGTGACGGGCGACCTTGTCCGGTCACCCGATTCGATGCATGTCGAGCCGTGCTCATCGCCGCCCCGCTCAATACGATTGCGATGAACTCTGCCCGCCGGACGACCCGCTGCCGTTCGAGTTGACCGGCGACCCCATCGACTCCGGAATCTTGTGCTTGAACGATTCGAGATACCGTTGATAGGCAAGCGACGCGGCATCGCCCAGCATTGGCAATGCCGGTCCGGCCGCGTGATCGTCTCGCTGAAATGCAAGGAGCGCATTGGTCGCATGACCGATCTCCGACGCGTCCTGCACCGGCTGCCCGCAATATGCTGTGGTTACAGCCCCCATGAGCACGAGCAGCGCGACACCATGGCGCATACGTACAACGCGACCGGGATTCTTCTTGTTGTTCGTCATGTCAGTTTCCCCCGAATGCTTTTTTCATTGTGCAAACCGCTGCAGCAGCGGCGCAGTAGGATCGAATCCCTGGATGTTCGCCACTGGCGACGGGCGCTTGGCAACATCCGAGCCCGAAACGTTGACCACGCTCCCCGAACCGATCGGCGTCGCGACTGAAGTCGAAGTCGAAGTCGAAGTCGAAGCCGGGGACGCACGACGCCACGTGCGTGCCGCGGCGGCGATCTTCACCGCATCGTTGCGGATGTCGTTGCGGACGTCGGTCGACAGTTTCTGCTGCGTCATCAGCTTCTGCGCATCGTGTGTACGGCCGGATGCGAGTAGATACAGCACCAGATTGCTGATGATCTTCGGATTGCTCTGGTCGAGTTCCGCGGCCTTCATCAGCGGAATGCGCGCCCCCTCGATATCGCCATAGCGCAGCTTTGCATAAGCGAGATCCGAAAGCGTCGATGCATCGGTCGGCGCCAGCACGATTGCCTGCGACAACGCCTGCGCGGCTCGCAGAAAATCTCCCGCACTGCCTGCAATCAGCCCAAGCCCGCGATATCCGCGCGCGGCAAGCGTTGTGTCGAGCAACTGGGTGTAGACCGCCGTGCTCGCGGCGGGCTGGTCGGTCATGCGCAATGCATCCGCGCGCAGCAGGATCGTTTGCGGCGATGCTCCGTACTGTTTTTCGTACGCGTCGATATGAGCCAGTGATGCGTAATACAGCCCTTGCGACTGCATCCGCTCGATCAGGCCGAGATACATGCCCGGCGTATCCGGCGCCGCCTGCTTCTGGGCCGCCGCGTCCATCAGCGCCGCACGCTCGGCCTGCGGGCCAACACCGTACCCGCTTTCCTTGAACGCCGAACACGCGCCGAGCAGGCTCGCCATCACCATCACGCCGGCCACTTTCACGATTTCATCGATGCGTCTCATCTTGCTTCCTTTTGCTCCGGGCATCAGTGCTGCGCCTGACTCAGCGCGCGCAACACCGCGATCATTCCCGGTCCGGCCGTCACGATCAGCAGCGCGGGCAGCAACGTCACGATCATGACGCCCGTCATCTTCACTGTCAGCCTGCCGATCCGTTCGCGCAGCATTGCGCGGCGCGCCTCGCGCAATCGGTCACCAAACTGCTTGAGCGGCTCCTGTACCGCGCCGCCGTGTTTGTCGACCTGGATCAACAAACGCACGATCGCGCGCAGATCCTCGTTTTCAAAGCCGGACGACAGCCGCTGCAATGACTGCTCGCGCGTACGGCCGGCAGCGAATTGCCGCTGGGCAATTTCCATTTCCAATGACAACACGGGCATCATCCCCTTGAAGTCGTTCGTCACGACCTGGATGCTCTGGTCGAGTGACAGTCCGACCCCTTGCAGTAAACGAAGCATGTCGATCAGCAGCGGCAGTTCGTCGATCACCGATTGCCGACGCTGTGCCGCACGGCGTCGCAGGTAAAGCTTCGGCACCATGAAGCCGGTGACGAGGGCGATGCCCGCCCCGGCCCGCCATTGCCCGCCTGTCACGTGCGAGCCGATCAGCACGATGAAGAGCAGCGGCACGACGATCGCGCAGGCGAGCCGCGCGCTCAGGAACAACCCGCGGGTGCGCGTATCAACATAGCCGCACTGCTCCAGCAGAAGCCTATCCTCGTCCGCGACGAGATACCGGCCGATGCCGGTGTCAAGTAAGCGCATCCCGACTATCGACAGACGGTCCAGAAATTGCGTAAGACGCGACGACCTTGCACTCGCATCCCATACCCCAGGGTTCTGCCGAGATTCATCGGCCTCCTGCGCAGCCCGTGCGCCCGTTGCCTCCAGCGTCGCAGAGCGCCGCTCGAGCGCGTTGGCCAGCGTGCGATCGCTGCGCGTCTGCGCACTCGCGCGACGCACCGCGAGCAGTGCCAGCAGCACTACGCCGAGTGCGCCGAGCGCCAGAGCCAGCGAACCGAGTTGATTGGCTGTCATGCCGTCACCTGAGTTTGGCCATGTGGTACAACCAGATCCCGCCCGCGACCTGCAGCATGAAGGCGATGAACAACAGCTGACGCCCCGTGTAGTCGTTCCACATCGACTGGAGATAGAGTGGGTTCGTCGCGATGACAAAGCTGCCGATCGCAATCGGCAACATGACCAGCACCCACGCGGATAACTTCGTTTCCGACGACATCGCCGCCAACTCGCGCTCGGCCTGCTCGAGGTCGCGCATGAACGTCGACATCCGGTCGAGCATGACGTCGGCGCGACCGCCGTACCGAACCGAAAGCCGCAGCACCGAACCGACCAGTTCAAACTCCTTCGTGTGATAGACGTTGGCGATATGCCCCATCGCACGGTCGATCTCGACGCCCGTGCGCAACATCCGCGACACATGGTCCAGGCAACCGCGCAACGGCGCTTCCGTCGTCAGCAGCGCCGCCTGGAACGCCGCCGGCACGCTGTTGCCGAGCGTGACGAGACGCACGATGCCGTCGAGAAACGACGGCAACTGGCGAACGATCGTCAGGCGCCGCCGCTGAATGCGGGACACGAGCCAGAAGACGAGCAGCGACGCGCCGCACACGAGCGCGGCGATGCAACCGAGCCAGCCGCCGCGGTTGCCGGCAACGAGTCCGACCGCGACCAATCCCGACAGCGCAAGAAGCGCCTTGCCGCGCGCGTCCTCGATGCCTGCGCGACTCGCCACGTTGCCAAGGTACTCTGCGCCGATCTCACGCCAGTGCGCCCAGCGCGATGTGGGCGTGGCGGAGGCCGATGCGGCGCTTGCGACTGGCTTCGCCCCGCGCTGAATCGCACCCGCCGCTCTCGCGGCCGGTTCGATGCGGCTATCGATGAAGCGCTGCACGTCTGCGCGGCCGCGTTTCACCTCGCCGTGCCGCCAAAGCATCAACGCGGCGGCAACGCAAAGCAGCGCCATTGCAAGCACGCCTGCCATCAGGCTATACATTGAAACCCCCGCCCCCGCGGCCAAATCCGCCGCCGAACCCGCTGCCGCCACCGCCGAAGCCGCCACCCTGTAATGACTGACGGAAGCGTGCGAGCTTCGGCGAATGCGGATGAATGCCGAGCGACTCCCAGTTGTCGACCTCCTCGCCCTCGGGGGTCACGCGCGCTTCGTAGCGATACAGTTCCTGCGTCGCGATGATGTTGTCCGACAGCCCAGTCACCTCGGTGACCGAAAGGATCCGGCGCCGGCCGTTCGACAGACGGCCGATCTGCACGATGAAGTCGATGGCATTCGCGATCTGCCGGCGCAGGCTCGATTCCGTTCCCTGGAAACCCGCGAACCCGGCCAGCATCTCGAGACGATACAGACACTCGCGCGGCGAACTCGCGTGGACGGTACCCATCGATCCGTCGTGCCCCGTATTCATCGCCTGCAGCATCTCGAGCACCTCGCCGCCGCGCACTTCGCCAACGATGATGCGATCTGGTCGCATCCGCAGCGTATTGCGCAGCAGGTCGCGGATCGTCACGACGCCGTTGCCGTCGAAACCGCCCGGCCGGCTTTCGAGACGCACGACATGGGGGTGATTCAGCGACAGTTCGGCCGTATCCTCGATCGTCACGACCCGCTCGTGCTCGGGAATATGAAACGCAAGCGCATTGAGCAGCGAAGTCTTGCCGGAACTCGTGCCGCCCGACACGAGGATGTTGCAGCGCGCCTCGACCGCCGCCTCCAGCAAGGTACCGATCTCCGCATTGAACGTGCCGTTGGCGAGCAGGTCGGCCGGTTTCAGCGGATCCTTGCGGAATTTTCTGATGGATACGACAGGTCCGTCGATCGACAACGGTTCGATTACAACGTTGACACGCCCGCCGTCCGGCAACCGAGCGTCGACCATCGGATTCGATTCATCGAGACGTCGGCCGATCGGCGCAAGGATACGGCGCACGATTCGTAACAAGTGCGCGTTATCGGTGAAGCGAATCGGCAGCTTCGCCAGAATGCCGTGGCGCGACACGTAGATGTCGTTGTAGCCGTTGATCAGAATGTCCTCCACGTGCGGATCGGCGAGCAGATCCTCGATCGGCCCGAACCCCGCGAGTTCTTTCGTCAGCGCCTCGGCGATCGCCCTGACCTCGTTCTCGTTGAGCGGAATGCGCCGCAAACGCACGAAGCTGTCGATTTCCAGATCTACGAACTGATTGATCGCCTGGCGCGACCAACGGCCAAATTCGGCGCCCAGTTCCTCGATACGCGTCAGCAGATGCTCATGCGCGGCATTCTTGATGTCGTGAAACTGCTGCGACTGGGAGAACGGCGCTGCGCCGTCGGCAAATTGGATGTCGTGTGCCATCGCTTACGATCGTCTGGACGAAGGTTGAATGAAACGCTTGAGCACGGACAGGCCCAATGCGCCGCGCTGGCCGGCTGCGGTCGGGCCAACCAGTCGATCCGCAAGCGGCTCGAGCGCGCGCACGTACGGATCGCGCTCGGCCGTGTCGACAATCAGCCGCCCCTGATTGGCCGCCTGACCGATCGTCACGCGACGCGCAGGCAGCGTCGCCAGCAGCGAAATGCCGAGCCGGTCTGCGATCTGGGCCGGCGTTAGGCTCAGTGCCGCATCGTACTGGTTAACGACGAGACGAATCTTGCCGATGTCGACACCTGCGTCGCGCAGCCCTTCCAGCAGGTCGACCGCCGAGACGATCGATGCGACACCCTGATCGCAAACGAGCCACGCCTCATCGGCGACTGCAGTGATTTGGGCAACGAATTCATGGTTCGTGAATCCGCCGAGATCGACGATCTGCTGATCGAAAAACGCGCGCAGTCGATTCAGCAAGCCGACACACGCGGCATACGACACGTCGCGCAGGTCGGCGAGATTGGGCGGCAACGTGGTCAGCGCAACGCCGCTCGCGTGTCGCGTCAGCGCCGTGTTCACGAACGTCCGGTCGATGCGCCGCAGATTGCGCACGGCCTCGACGAAGTGAAAATCGCAGCGCGTGTTAAGGAACAGCGCACTATCGCCCGCGGGAAGCCCAAGATCGACAAGCGCGGTCTGCCGCGCGTGAGGCGCGGCAACACCGAACGCGAGCGCGCCCCCCTCTGTGTCGCCCGAACCGTTGCGCTTGTGCAACCACACCGAGAGATTCGCGGCGAGCGTGCTGACGCCCATCCCCGCACGCGCGCCGAGCAACGCGACGAGTTTGCCATGCCGATTGGCCGGCTCCGTGCCGGTGTGCTCCAGCAAACCCCGGGTGATCCGCAACGCGTCGTCGGCGCTACCCGACACGTCGATGAAATCGCGCACGCCGGCCCGCAGTGCGGCCAGCGCGCTTTCTGGCTCCGAGAGCGAGCCGAGCGCGACGACCGGCAGGCCCGGGTGGGCGAGACGCACGGCGGCCGCCGCGGCGCTTGCCGCTGCTTGCACACGGGAAAAATCGATGAAGACGATCGCGGGATTGAGCCCCACGATGCGCTGGCTCAGCGCGCCCGGGTCGAGCGACAACGCTTCCACCGTACCGGCCGACACGAGAGTCTCGCCCAGCCAGCGGACATGCTCGTCCTGCTGCGATGCGCATACGAAATAGTCGGTCACGGCAGGTTCAGCCAACGAAAGGGTTCTCGCGTTCATGTTGAACACCCCCGGTTACATATCGCGCGACATCTTGTCTCGCGTTCATTTCGAAAATCCGGGCGCTGCATCGGGTGACGCGATACCGCCGAGATACGACCGCCACACGGGGCCATCACGCTGTTCGGACAGTTCGCCCGGCGTGGTCGGCAACGGTGCACCCTTCGCGATCGGCGCAACGAGATGCGGCGTCACGATAATCACCAATTCCTTGTCGTTTTGCTGGTAGTTCAGCGACTTGAAGAACGCGCCAATAATCGGCAGATCGCCAAGGACCGGCACCTTGTTGATGTTCGACATCGTTTCGCGGTCGATCAGACCTCCGATCACGAAGCTTTCCCCGTCACCGAGTTCGACCGTTGTATCCGCGCGGCGGGTCGTGATCGCCGGCACCGACACACTGTTGATCGTGACGCCATGCTGGAAATCGAGCTGACTCGATTCCGGGGCCACCTTGAGCGCGATGCGGCGTTGGCTCAGCACGGTCGGCGTCAGTGTGAGGCCGACGCCGTACTGCTTCCAGTCGATCGCCGTCGAGCCGAGTGCCTGCGGCACCGGGACAGGAATTTCGCCGCCGGCGAGAAAACTGGCGCTTTGCCCGGACAACGCCACCAGGGTCGGCTGCGCCAGCACGCGAGCGAGGTTGTTCGCCTCGAGAATCGAAATATTGCCGAAGATGCCACGGCCCGCCGAATTCACCACCAGATTGAACGCGGATGCAATCGGAATGCCGGCCGTCGCCTGGAACGCCGACGTCGCGCCACCGGTCACCGACTGGAGACCACCCGGTGAAAATGCACCGAATGCGAATCCATTGCTCTGCTTGAAGAAATTCAGCCCTGCTTCCTTTAGCACCGAACGGCTGAATTCAACGACCCGTACGTCGACTTGTACGACGCTCCGGTTACCGACAGTCGATGCATCTATCACTGCGCCGTTCTTGCTCCCCATCCGCTTGCCGACGGCAACCGCCCGTTCGTGCTCTTCGAGCGACGCCGCCGAGCCCGACACGACAGCAGTGCCGCCGTACGCCTTCACGCCCGGCCCCGAGCCGTCCAGCACGGCCTGTGCGGCCGCATCAACGACATTGATGTTCCAGATCGTCGGTTCATCGCGACCACGCTCCCACAGCATCACGTTCGTCGAACCCGGTGCCTTCGCAACCAGCAGCACGGTACCGGCACGCCCCCCCTTCATGACCAGCACGTCGACGACCGACGGATCCCCAACCGCGATCCGCTGCAGCGTGCGACCAGTAGCGATCTGGCGCTGCGAGCCGACCGCAAGATCGATCGAACCGTTTGCGCCGGCCGCCCCGGCCAATACGGCGAAGGTCATCACCCAGATGGCAATCGCGTATGCAATCAGTTTTTTTGTCATTGTGTCGGAGACCGTCGTACGGCCCTCTCCCTTCCGTTGCTGCTGTCAATGATCGTGTTTAAGTTGTCAATAGGCGACCGTTTCGGCTCGCCCACCCCGAATCACTTCGATGCTGCTTCCGCCCCCCCGGGCGACGATCGGCGCGCGCGGCGCTGCCTGCACGCGGGGAACATGGCGCGCACGCACGCCCGACAATTCATCGAGCCACACGCCGGCAGCAGCCTGCCCCGAGGGCGTCAATTCGTCGGTAGTACGAATCGCGATCGTCTGAGCCGCGACCTCATCGTCGCGCGGATTCCGCAGCGCGAGCGTCAGACGGCCACTTGCTTCGGCGAGCGTCAGCGCATCGACCTGTGCCGTCGGCACGGCGAGCACCGCGGTCCGTACCGCGCCGCCCGGCCCGCCGCTACCGTCATGCTCCGGCGTCGCGTCTCCGAACGACAGGACCCGCAGCTTCGACATCAGTAGTCGCGCCTGTGAATTGGGAATCTCCGAGCCGGTTTGCGTCATACCCGAGCCATCGCGCCGCAAATTCAGGAACACGTCGACAAAGTTGCCGGGCCGCAACCGGTTTCCGACCGCATTTGTCTCGTCAACCTTGACGGCCACTGCCCGCTCCCCCGGCGCCACCTGGTTGGCCAGTCCCGATGTCAACCCTCCCTCCACTACCGGCGCAGCAGCAAGAATGTCGTTCGCAGGCACGCGACCAACAAGCATCGACGGATCATTGAACCCGCCAATCGGCATCATGGGCACCGAGGCAAGCTTCAGTGCATCGGCCGGAATCGGTTGACCAGCCGGCAACAAACGCGCCGCCACGACGACTGGCACCGTTTGCACCATCGCAACGGACGGCGCCGCGTCCCGCGGATGGGCCGGGCCGCGACCGAGCATCCACGCATAGATCCCGAGCAGTACAGCAATCGCGATCAGCAGCCCGGCGATAATCTTCGTCAAGTTGTTGCCCATGGTGAATGTTGAGTGCAGTAAATGTTGTTATATCGAAATGCGGACACCGCTTTGCGCCTGTCGCCGCACCCCGCCCGGCGTCCGTTTCATAAAATGGTCGCCGGATTGATCTGCACCGTTGCCGTGCCAGTCAACTGCGTCGGCGTAACGAGTCCGAGCAAGGGCAGCGACGGAATCAGCGGATGGGTCTTGTACGGATACGTCACCGTGACCGTCACGCAATACATTGTCGCGTCGTAACTGCATGCCCCCGACACCGGCGTCGGAATGTGAACGTTGGTCAACCATGATGTCAGCCCGACCGCCGTCGACCGCGCCGCGTTCGCCCTGTCTGTCAGCGCTTGCGCCCCCGACCCATTGGCCTCGTAGACATAATTCAGCGCCGTGCGCGCCCCTTCGGTCGCCGCGAGCGTCAAACCTTGCTGAACCGCGAAGATCAGTCCAAACATCACGATCGCGTACAGGATCAGGAAGAACAGCGGAAACACCAGCGCGAACTCGACAGCCGTCGCCCCCAACTGACGCCGCCACGACCGTGGCCGGCACTGTCGTTTCATTACACCCCCCCGGTAACGACGAGATAGGTCAGCCATATCGCTGCCGGAGCGACGAGACAGGCTGCGTATGGCGTCGCCCGTCGCGTGCCAAGCGCAAGCGTCGGCGAACGGTGCGACCACAGTGCGCCAACCGGCGTATGCGTAAGCATCATCAGCACGACGACATGCACACCGGCCGCAAGGCTGGCGACCACCCACAACCACTGCAGTACTGACAAACCGCACCACGCGCCGAGAACCGCGAACACTTTCACGTCCGCCGCGCCCATGACGCGAAATGCAAAAAACGGAAAGAAACCAACGAATCCGACCAGCATGCCGATCAATGCCTGTTCGGCTGATATACCAAATGGATTTGCATTGACTAGTGCACTCGCAAGCGCCGCAACGAGCCCGACGACGACAAGCGAATTTCGGACGAGCCGAAGTCGAATATCACCGGCGGCAACGAGCGTCGCCCAGGCAAAAAAAATGCTGGTGCTGAGAAGATGTGCCATATCGCGACCGACCGCGCAAGTCGACGTAACGGCGGGCGAACTGCAACCGCAGCTCACCCGCCACCCACCGAACTACGAAAGATCAACCGGCCGGTAACGACGAGGCAATCGTGGAGAACAGAGCCGCGATCTTCGTACCGATAGTCGTCACACTACCGATGATCAAGGCCGCAATCAGACCCGCAATCAGACCATACTCGATCGCGGTAACCCCGTCTTCTTCCCGAAGGAAGCGAATCATCATTGCTTTCATTTTATTCCTCGTGCCTGTATTTACGTTCTTTGGCCTTTTATACGTATACATCCCCGCATATCTGGCCGTTGCCCCGCGCTGTTCGCCATATCTGCTGCAACGACAACCGGGTGCGCTTTCTTTATAGGTCACCCCGAAGGGCGTGTCTCACGATTTGATGCAAGTTAACATTCGCGATAGTGACCCTCCTCGAACGTTGTGTACCGAACCGTACATTTGCTTACATCTGCCTCGGATTCTATATCCGATCCTATTTATCTTCCAACCTCTTTCAACGGCTCGGATCGAAAAAAATGACCTCAAGCACGACGTATTTGTACGGTGTTTCGGTAGGTCTTACACATAGGATTTACGATAGGTTAGATGTGCATACCTAATCCACCAGTAAAACAATTGCCTCGTCCACCAAGCCCGCGCGGACCCCACGTTACGCCGCACCCGTAACGCCAATGTTGTGACGTTACGTTACGAAACGGCCGAAACCGTTCTCATTTGCCCGCGCTTAAACAGATTCAACAATCTTTCAATTTCCATAACTTCCTTTTCCGACAAGGAATTGCCTCGTTTAAAACCTGTCGTCGAACCGTCGGCCATCGAAATGGCACGACAGTTGCAGAGTAGTCCTCGCGGCACTCAACACAACGAAGTTCACAACACATTTTGAATGCGAGGAAGAAATGGACATTAAGGTTATCCCCCATGGCGTGTTCCGGACGACTCTGATCGCGGCCACCGTTGCAGCCATGCTTTCCCTCTCCGCGTGCGGCGGCTCCGGTTCCATCAGCCAAGGCCTCGGCGGCGGCTCGGGCTCCGGCGGCGGCGATTCGATCTCCACGTCGGGTGGCGGCACCTCCGGCGGCACGTCGGGTTCGACGAGCGGCGGCACGTCGGGCAGCACCAGCGGCAGCACGAGCGGTTCGACGAGCGGCAGCACCAGCGGCTCGACGAGCGGAACGACCAGCGGCACGAGCGGCACCTCGGGTGTGTCGTCGAACGCGGTGGGCAGTGTCCTCGCAAACGGCAGCAATCTCGTCACGGGTGTCGGCGGAGCCGTCTCGGGCCTCGGCACCGTCATCGCCAACCAGTCGCTGCCAGGCGTCAACCCGGGCACTACGCAAGCCGCGGGCGGCATCGTGCAGAGCGTCGGCGGCGCGGTGACCGCGCTCGGCAACGGCCTCGGCAATGGTCTTGGCCAGCTCGGCGCGACGAAGGATCCGATCGGCACCACGGTCGCCAGCACGGGCGGCGTGGTCAATCAGCTCGGCGGTGCCGTCACGCAGACCGGCAACCTGGTCACGAGCCTCGGCAGCGGCCCGCTGTCGCCGCTTGCGCCGGTCACGGGCGCCGTCGGCGGCCTCGTGTCGACGCTCGGCGGCGCCGTATCGAACGGCGGCACCACCCTCACCAATGCGCTGTCGACCGGCCCGATCCAGCAGGTCACGCAGACGGTCAGCTCCGCCATCACGCCGATCACGACGATGGTCGGCCAGACGACCCAGACGATCGGCACGACGACCGGCCTCGGCGCCCCCGTCAACACGCTGCTCGGCACAGTCGGCAACGGCCTGAACCAGGCCGGCGCGCTGCTCGCGTCGGCAGGCGGCAACCCTGTCACGACGGGCCTCGGCAACACCGTCTCGGCGACGGGCAATACCGTGAAGTCCGTCGGCGGCCTGCTCACCGGCGGCACCGGCGGCGCGACCAACCCGCTCGCTCCGCTCACGGGCCTCGTCTCCACGGTTACGGGTGCTCTCGGTGGCGCAACGGGCGGCGGCAGCGGCCCGCTCGCCCCGGTCACCGGTCTCGTCTCCACGGTCACCGGTGCGCTCGGCGGCGCAACGGGCGGCAGCGGCAGCCCGCTCGCCCCGGTCACGGGCCTCGTCTCGACGGTTACCGGTGCACTGGGTGGCGCAGCAGGCGGCAGCGGTAGCCCGCTCGCCCCGGTCACGGGTCTCCTCGGCGCAGTCACGGGCGCACTCGGCGGCACGACGGGTGGCGCGGGCGGCAGCAGCCCGCTCGCCCCGGTGACGAACGCCGTGTCCACGGTCACCAGCACGGTCGGCGCACCGGCACTGACCGGCGGCACGGGTGCCGTCACGAACCCTGGCTCGTCGTCGAATCCGCTCGCGCCTGTCACGTCGCTGATCGGCGGCCTGCTCGGCGGCACGCACGGCAAGTAAACCGATATCCATTCATCGACAAGACAGCGAGGAGTCCATCATGTCCCAGCAACGTTCTCTCACGACGATCACTCTGCGCCAGTGGCGCGCGCCCCTCACCGCCTTCGCCGCAGCCTGCCTGCTGGCCGCCTGCGGCGGCGGCGGCGTCAGCTCGCCGCCGACCAGCAGCAACAACGGCCCGAGCAGCACGAGCGGCACGCCCAGCACGAGCGGCACCAGCGGCACGTCCACGGGCACCAAGGGTGTCGTCAGCACGGTCGGCCAGACAGCCACCGACCTTGGCAGCACGGTCGGCAACATCAGCCTGCCGGGCCTCGGTGACGGCGTGACGAAGGGCGTCGGCAGCACGCTCTCCAGCACGAGCACGATCGTCGGCGCGGCCGCCGATGCGGTAAGCAACGGGCTGGGACAGATCGGCTCGACGAAGGATCCGGTCGGCACGACGGTTGCCGGTCTCGGCAATGTCGTCGGCGCGACGAGCAACACGGTCTCCGGCCTGAGCTCGACGGTCAAGGCGCTCGGCACGGGCCCGCTCGCGCCGCTCGCCCCCGTCACGACCCCGGTCGGCACCGCTCTCGACACGGTCGCCAACGGCCTGACGGCCGCCGGCACGACGATCGGTTCGACGCTGTCGTCGGGCGCCGTGCAGCAGGTCACGCAGCCGCTCAGCTCCGCGATCACGCCGCTCGTGATCACCGCCGGCCAGGTCACGCAACAGGTCGGCACGACAACCGGCCTCGGCCAGCCCGTCTCGGGCCTGCTCGGCCAGATCGGCGGCGCGATCAGCTCGGCCGGCAAGCAGGTCGGCAGCACGTCGAACCAGCCGCTCGTCGGCGATGTTGGTCAACTCGTGACCGCAGTCGGCAACACCGTGACCAACGCGGGCGGTCTCGTCAATCCGAACGGCCCGAACGGCGCGGCACCGATCCCCGGCCTGATCACGAGCCTTGTCGGCGGCTCGACGGCTACCGTCCAGAACGGCACGTCGTCGGGCTCCGGTTCGACGAACCCGCTCGGTGGCCTGCTGTCGGGTCTTGGCTCGACGCCGCTCGGCTCGCTTACGGGCGCACTCGGCGGTGCAACGGGCGGCGCAGGCAGTGCAAACCCGCTCGCGCCTGTCACCGGTTTGCTGAATACTGTCACCGGAGCGGTGGGCGGCGCAGCAGGATCCGGGGGGGCGAGCCCGCTCGCGCCGATCACGTCGCTGGTCGGCGGCGTGTCGGGTACGGCATCGTCGGGTGGCGGTTCGACGGGCCTGCTGGCACCGGTAACGGGGTTGCTGGGCACGCTGGGTAGCGTTGGCAAGTAAGGAGGACGGTCGCACCTTCGCAGCCGGAGCGAATCGCGCGACCGTACCAATACACCCGGCATTGCGGCACGCGGCGCGCGACACCCTGGTGTCGCGCGCCGGCATTAGAAAGAAGATGAAAAGCAAGGCCAACGAGGAATAACAATGAAATCCAGACTCGACAGATGGATGATGCTGCTCGCCATCGCGGCGGCAAGCACGGCACAAGCACAAACGCGCGTCGGAGGTAACCCGCTCGACTCCCTGCCCCAGATCAACGCACCGAAAACCGGCCCGAACGTCACAGTGCAGGTCGCACCCCAGGCGCCGCAACTGCAGGAGCTGCTGTCGCGACACCTGACGCCGACGACGTTCCAGGTCGAAGGCGTGAAGTCGGTGCCGTTCGAGGAAATCTCGCGTCGCTTCACACCCCTCGTCGGCAAGGACATCACGATCGGCGAGTTGATCGAAACCGCCAACGGCGTGACGAAGCTGTACCAGGATCGCGGCTACGCGTTGTCGTTCGCGTTCGTTCCCGCGCAGACGTTCGAGAACGGCGTCGTGCGCATCACGGTTGTCGAAGGCTATGTGTCGGACGTCAAGGTCACCGGCAAGCCCGGCGCGATGGAACCGAAGATTCGCGCGATCGCCGCGCATATCACTGCGGATCGTCCGCTGCGCCGCGCGACGTTCGAGCGCTACGTGAACACGTTCGGCCTGCTGCCCGGCCTCACGGTGAAGGCGAACGTGCCGCCGCCGCAAACCACCGAAGGAGCCACGACACTCGAACTCGCGGTCGACCGCAAGCCGTTCAACGTCAGCACCGGTATCGACTTCAACCACCCGGGCGTCCAGGGCCTCATCACCGTGACCGAAAACGGCCTGACGTCGTTCGGCGAGCAACTGAGCATCTCCGCGCTGGCGCCGCCGGGGCGTGACAAGCAGACCTACTTCGCATTCAGCGGCGCAGTACCCGTCGGCAGCAGCGGCCTGATCACGCGCCTCGACGCAAGCACCTATCGCGGCAAGCCGACCAACAACCCGGGCCTGCCGTCATATGTCGAACGCACCGTCAAGAACGAGAAGCTCGGTCTTTCGGCATCCTATCCATTGCTGCTGAACAACCAGCGCAGCCTGCTCGGCACGGTTTCAGGCTACGCATCGCACAACGAAGACCGTTACCAGAACCAGATCAACGGCGCGACGCTCGACACGCGCTCGCAGGTCCGCGTGCTGCAGATGCAGCTCGACTACACGAGCGTTTCGCCGAAACAGGTTCAGAAGCTGAGCGTCAACGTTGCGAAGGGGTTCAACATCCTCGGCGCGTCGAAAGCGCAGGATGTGACCGTCGGCACGACGACGACTTCGGTGAACAGCCCGATTTCGCTGACCTTCGTCCGCACCGGCGCGACCTTCACTCAAACCAACGAATGGCCGTTCCGGATCGGCACGTCGGTTTCGCTGACCGGGCAATACAGCCCCGACTCGCTGCCGACGTCCGAGCAGATCTCGTTCGGCTCGACCCGCTACGCGCTCGGCTACCAGCCTGGCGAAACGTCGGGCGACTCGGGCTGGGGGATGTCGCTGGAGGTCAACCGCGGCTTCTCGCCCGGCTGGACGTATATGAAATCCGTCACGCCGTACATTGCGTATGACATGGCGCGCGTGTACCTGCACTCGGGCACGCCGTCGCCGAGCCGGATGTCGTCGGTCGGCATCGGCGTGCGGTTCACGGACAGCCGTTACTACAGTCTCGACCTGAACGTCGCGAAACCGGTTGGCGACGCGCCAGTCGAAAGCGCGTCGCGCAGCCCGCGCATCAACGCCGCATTCTCGTATCAGCTCAACTGATCGGTCACCAAACAGCCCGCGTCATCACGCGGGCTGTTTCGATTAGAGTCCCCTCTATAAAACGTGGCGCGCGGTTTCACGTATTCTGGCGAAGCTCGCAACATGCCCACCCCATGCAGGCGGTCGTGCGGGCGAATCGAACACGACATGCAAAACAAGGAGGATGACAATGATTCAACTGACCCGCCCGTTGCGTGCAATCGCCGTCGCCGGCGCACTGCTCGCCTGCGCAGCACCCACGTTCGCACAAGCCGATAACCCCATCGGCATGTGGCAGACGATCGACGACAACACCCATCAGCCGAAGGCACTCGTGCAGATCGCCGAGGACGGCGACGGTGCGCTGTCGGGCAAGGTCGTCAAGGGCCTCGGCGCGAACGATACGCCCGATCGCCGCTGCACCGCCTGCACGGACGAGCGCAAGGATCAGCTCATCAAGGGCATGACGATCATCAAGGCGATGAAGAAGGAAGGCGACCACTGGGACGGCGGCAACATTCTCGACCCGGAAAACGGCAAGGTCTACAAGTGCAAGATGACGCTTGAAGACGGCGGCCAGAAGCTCATCGTGCGCGGTTACATCGGCGTGTCGCTGCTCGGCCGTTCGCAGACCTGGGTACGCCAGCAATAACGCAGCACGCGCTGATACGCGCGGCTCAACAAAAAAAATCGGCCTGCGACGAAGTCGTCAGGCCGATTTTCTTTTGGTGCGGGCGCAGAAGCAAACGACCGACATCATGCCGCGTGCTTCAACGTGTCCGATGCATAGCCGCCCGGTGTGCGACACACGGGCGCTACGCTGCTACGCGCCTGCGCTGCCTTCGATTGCGCGTGCTTGCGCATCCGCGTGGACAATTCGTTGCACAGATTCACGCCCGAATCGCCATAGAGCTCGCGCATCACGTTCAACAACGTGCCCGTCTCGTGCCATACCTTGAAGCGGCGATGGCATGTCTGATACGAAGGGTAACGACGCGGCATGGCGGACCACGTCGCACCGCTGTAGATCACCCAGAGCACACCGTTCAGCACGGCACGCGTATTGGCTAGCGGTCGGCCGCGCAACTCGGTGCGCGGCTGCATTTCGGGCAGAAGCGGCGCAACGCAGCGCCACTCGTGGTCGGTCAGATCGCGATACGGTGTCATGGACATCTCCAGCCTTGGTAACCATGACACAACGATATCGGCTCACCTCAACAATGAATATAAGACAAATCCGAAAATACCCCGATATTGCATGAATTTGACCGGAATTGACGTTTGAATCGCGGCGATTACCGGAAATCGCAATCAGGTCAGCGAAGTGTCGACGATGCGGCGCGGCGTTTCGAGATACTCCTTCGACTGCATCTCGACGATGCGCGAGACCGTGCGCGCAAATTCGTTGGCCATCGGGCCTTCGACATACAACTGCTCCGCCGGCACCGCCGCGGACATCAGCAACTTGACCTTGTGGTCGTACAGTACATCGATCAGCCAGGTAAAGCGGCGCGCCTCCGACGCCATCCGCGGCGACATCTGCGGCACCTCGGACAACACGATCGCATGGAAGCGGCTCGCGAGTTCGAGATAGTCGTTCTGCGATCGCGGGCCGCCGCACAGCGTCGCGAAGTCGAACCATACGACGCCGTCCGCCTTGCGCAGCGCCTTCAGCTCGCGCTTCTCGATATGCAGGATCGGGCTTTCGTCAGGTACCGCGGCAAGCTTCGCGAACGCATGGCGCAGTTCGCGATCGGCGTCGGCGCCAAGCGGCGTGTGATACATCTGCACCTGCGCGAGCGTGCGCTGGCGATAGTCGACACCTGCGTCGACGTTGAGCACGTCGAGCCTTTCCTTGACCAGCGCGATCGCCGGCAGCATGCGGTCGCGATGCAGCCCGTCCGGATACAGGTCGTCGGGATCGTAATTGGACGTCATCACGAACTGCACGCCGTTGTTGAACAGGCGATCGAGCAGACGGTACAGGATCATCGCGTCGGCAATGTCCGACACGTGGAACTCGTCGAAGCAGATCAGCCGGTAGCGCTTCGCGATGCGCCGCGCGAGTTCGTCGAGCGGATCGGCCTGCCCTTTCAGTTCCTCGAGCTCGCGGTGCACTTCGCGCATGAATTCGTGGAAATGCAGGCGCGTCTTGCGCTGCACGGGTACGACCGCGTAGAAGCTGTCCATCAGGAAGCTCTTGCCGCGACCGACACCGCCCCACATGTAGACGCCGCGCGGCAGGTCCGGATGAATGATGAGCTTCTTGAACGCATTCGAGCGGCGCGACTTGTATTCGACCCACTCGTCGAAACAGCGCTGCAGGCGATCGACCGCGGCGCGCTGCGCGGGGTCGGACTGATATCCGCGCGTGGTCAGTTCGCGCGTGTAGTATTCGGTGACGTTCATCGGGCAAACCGGAAAGAACGAAGGCGAGCGGGAAACCCCGCCCGCCTTCGTCATGAGACGGCTGCGCCGGCCGAGGGCCGGCTGGCGCTTACCACCGCGCTCAGCTATTCAGCGAGCGCTTGTCGACGGCGAGCGCCGCTTCGCGCATCACTTCCGACATCGACGGGTGCGGATGGCAGATGCGGGCGATGTCTTCCGACGCCGCCTTGAATTCCATCGCCACCACGGCTTCCGCGATCAGGTCCGACGCGTTCGCGCCGATCACGTGCACGCCGAGCAGTTCGTCGGTCTTCGCGTCCGCGATCATCTTCACGAAACCGTCCGGTGCGTTCATGCCGAGCGCGCGGCCGTTGATCGAGAACGGGAACTTGCCCGTCTTGATCTCGCGACCTTCCGCCTTCAGCTGCTGCTCCGTCTTGCCGACCCACGCGATTTCCGGGTACGTGTAGATCACCCACGGAATGCAGTTGTAATCGATGTGCGGCTTCTGGCCGTCGATCACTTCCGCGACCAGCACGCCTTCGTCTTCCGCCTTGTGCGCAAGCATCGGGCCGCGCACCACGTCGCCGATCGCGTAGACGTTCGGCACCGCCGTGCGGCAGTGGTCGTCGACGTCGATGAAGCCGCGCTCGTTCGCCTTCAGGCCGATTGCCTCGAGGCCGAGGTTGTCGGTGTTCGGCACGCGGCCGACCGACACGATCAGGCGGTCGGCGTCGAGCGTCTGCGCGTTGCCGTCCTTGTCCGTGTAGGCGATCGACACGCCGTTCGCGGTCGTCTTCACTTCGCCGATCTTCACGCCGAGATGGATGTCGAGGCCCTGCTTCTTGAACAGCTTGGCCGCTTCCTTCGCGAGCGCTTCGTCGGCTGCGCCGAGGAACGCCGGCAGCGCTTCGAGCACCGTCACTTCGGCACCCAGGCGACGCCACACCGAGCCGAGCTCGAGGCCGATCACGCCTGCGCCGATCACGGCGAGCTTCTTCGGCACCGAGTCGAACGTCAGCGCACCTTCGTTGTCCGACACGATCTTGTTGTCGACCGGGATGCCCGGCAGGTGACGCGCCTTCGAGCCCGTCGCGATGATCACGTTCTTCGCGGTGACGACTTCGGTTTCACCCTCGCCGCTCACTTCGATCTGCACGCCGGCGTCGGTCTTGCCGGCGAACTTGCCATGGCCCTTCAGCCAGGTGATCTTGTTCTTCTTGAACAGGAACTCGATACCGGACGTCATCTTCTCGACGATCGCGTCCTTGCGGCCGATCATCTTCGCGATGTCGATCTTCACGCCGTCGATCGTGATGCCGTGGTCGGCCAGGTGATGCGACGTGTTCTCGAACTCTTCCGACGATGCGAGCAGCGCCTTCGACGGGATGCAGCCGACGTTCAGGCAGGTGCCGCCGAGCTTCAGCGCGCCGGCCGGGTTCTTCCACTTCTCGATACAGGCAACGGTCTTGCCGAGCTGTGCGGCGCGGATCGCGGCGATGTAGCCGCCGGGGCCGGCGCCGATCACGACGACGTCAAATTCCTTGGACATGACAATCCTTTCTTCTTGTGCATCCGCACGGTCGCGCGTTTCGCGCGCCCGTGCGGAGCGGGTCAATGCGGTGAAACTCGGCTTACAGGTCGAGCAGCAGGCGTGCCGGATCCTCGAGCGCATCCTTCATCGCGACGAGCGACAGCACGGCTTCGCGGCCGTCGATGATCCGGTGGTCGTACGACAGCGCGAGGTAGTTGATCGGACGGATCACGATCTGGCCGTTTTCGACGACCGGACGTTCCTTCGTCGCGTGCACGCCGAGGATTGCCGACTGCGGCGGGTTGATGATCGGGGTCGACAGCATCGAGCCGAACACGCCGCCGTTCGAGATCGAGAACGTACCGCCCGTCATTTCCTCGATCGACAGCTTGCCGTCCTTAGCCTTCTGGCCGAATTCGGCGATCTTCTTCTCGATGTCGGCGAGGCTCAGTTGATCCGCGTTGCGCAGGATCGGCACCACGAGGCCGCGCGGCGAGCCGACGGCGATACCGATGTCGAAGTAGCCGTGGTAGACGATGTCGTTACCGTCGATCGACGCGTTCACGAGCGGGAACTTCTTCAGCGCATGCACGGCCGCCTTCACGAAGAACGACATGAAGCCGAGCTTCACGCCGTGTTCCTTCTCGAACTTGTCCTTGTACTTGTTGCGCAGCTCCATGACCGGAGCCATGTTGACTTCGTTGAACGTCGTCAGGATCGCGTTGGTCTGCTGCGATTCGAGCAGACGCTCGGCGATACGCGCACGCAGGCGCGACATCGGCACGCGCTGTTCCGGACGGTCGTTCAGCCAGGTCGTCGCCGACGCCGGCACCTTCACTTCCGGCAGCGACGGCTTCGCAGCGGCCTTGGCCGGTGCGGCGGCCGGAGCGGCCTTCGGTGCGCTGCCTGCCGCCAGCGCGTCGCCCTTCGTGACGCGGCCGTCGCGGCCCGAACCTGCGACGTCGCCTGCCGACAGACCCTTCTCGGCCAGCAGCTTCGATGCGGCCGGCGATGCGGCGGCCGAGCTCGATGCCGTTGCGGCGACCGGCTGTGCTGCCGGTGCGGCTGCGGCAGGCGCTGCGGCCGGCTTGACTTCGGCGGCGCCCGCCGCTGCTTCGGCTGCACCTGCCTTCGCTTCGGTGTCGATCGTCGCGATCAGCTGATCGGCAACCACCGTGTCACCGTCGTTCTGCAGCACTTGCGCGAGCACGCCCGCGGCCGGTGCCGGCACTTCGAGCACGACCTTGTCGGTCTCGAGTTCGATCAGGATTTCGTCTTGCGCGACTGCTTCGCCCGGCTTCTTCTTCCACTGCAGCATGGTGGCTTCCGAAACCGACTCCGAAAGCTGGGGGACTTTGACTTCTACGATAGCCATGTGATTTTCCTGGATGCTTAATCTGGGTAATGACGAGGTTCGTGCGATTCCTTCGGCCGGTGCGGCGCGCGACGCGCCCGGCGGGCCAAAGAAGACGGGAAAGCGCGGCGCGCCTTCCCGTTTCGCTTCCGTCGGTTATTTCGCGATCGATGCGCTCTTCAGGCGGCCGAATGCACCTTCGATCAGGGCCTTCTGCTGCTCGTAGTGCTTCGCGTAGTAGCCAACCGCCGGCGAGGCCGAAGCCGGACGGCCGCTGTATGCCAGCTTCTGCCCTTCCTTCATGCCTTCCTTCAGATGGTGCTCGACGTAGAACCAGGGGCCCTGGTTCTGCGGCTCGTCCTGCACCCAGACCACTTCAGTCGCGTTCTCGTACTTCTTCATTTCGGCTTCGAACTGCTTGTGCGCGAACGGATACAGCTGCTCGATACGGATGATCGCGACGTCGTTCGCCTTCGCTTCGCGGCGGTGTGCGACGAGGTCGTAATACACGCGGCCCGAGCATGCCAGCACGCGCTTGACCTTCTTCGCGTCGATGCCGCCGTCGGTTTCGCCGATCACCGGCTGGAACGAACCCTTCGCAAGTTCCGACAGGTCCGACACCGCTTCCTTGTGACGCAGCAGCGACTTCGGCGTTGCGACGATCAGCGGCTTGCGGAACAGGCGGATCATCTGGCGACGCAGCAGGTGGAAGATCTGCGCCGGCGTCGTCGGCTGAACGACCTGCATGTTGTGATCCGCGCACAGTTGCAGGAAACGCTCGATACGGGTCGACGAGTGCTCCGGACCCTGGCCTTCGTAGCCGTGCGGCAGCAGCATCGTCAGGCCCGACACGCGGCCCCACTTCACTTCGCCCGACGAGATGAACTGGTCGATCACGACCTGCGCGCCGTTGACGAAGTCGCCGAACTGCGCTTCCCACAGCACGAGCGTGTTCGGCTCGGCGGTCGAGTAACCGTATTCGAAGCCCAGCACCGCTTCTTCCGACAGCACCGAGTCGATCACCGTGAACTTCGCCTGGCCTTCGGCGATGTTCTGCAGCGGCACGTACGTGCCGTCGTTCCAGCGCTCGCGGTTCTGGTCGTGCAGCACCGCGTGACGGTGCGTGAACGTGCCGCGGCCCGAGTCCTGGCCCGTCAGGCGCACCGAGTAGCCCGATGCGACGAGCGACGCGAACGCGAGGTGCTCGCCCATGCCCCAGTCGAGCGGCTGGTCGCCGCGCGCCATGTTGCGGCGGTCGTTGATCACGCGCTCGACGAGCGGGTGGACCTTGAAGTTTTCCGGGACCGTCGTGATGCGTTCGCCGAGGCGCTTCAGTTCGGCGAGCGGCACGGCCGTGTCGGCCGCATCCGTCCACTTGCGGTTCAGGAACGGAACCCAGTCGACCGCGTACTTGCTCTTGTAGTTCGACAGGACCGGGTCGACCGTGTGGTGACCGTCGTCCATCGCCTTGCGGTACGCCTTCACGTAGTTGTCGGCGTCTTCCGCGGTGATCACGCCCTGCTGTACGAGCTTCTCGGCGTACAGC
Organism: Burkholderia sp. BE17; assembly: GCF_009362305.1. Classification (NCBI taxonomy): domain Bacteria; kingdom Pseudomonadati; phylum Pseudomonadota; class Betaproteobacteria; order Burkholderiales; family Burkholderiaceae; genus Burkholderia; species Burkholderia sp. BE17. The sequence continues at coordinate 50,291 of NZ_WHNU01000046.1, read as the reverse complement.
GCACGGGTGCCCGGGTGCTGCGCGATCTTCTTGTACATCAGCGGCTGCGTGACGGCCGGCGTGTCCTGCTCGTTGTGACCCAGCTTGCGGAAGCAGACGATGTCGATCACGACATCCTTGTGGAACTGCATCCGGTAGTCGATCGCGATCTGCGTCGCGAGGATCACCGCTTCCGGATCGTCGCCGTTCACGTGCAGCACCGGCGCCTCGATCATCTTGACGACGTCGGTACAGTACAGCGTCGAGCGCGCGTCGCGCGGGTCGGACGTCGTGAAGCCGATCTGGTTGTTGATGACGATGTGCAGCGTGCCGTGCGTGCCGTAACCGCGCGTCTGCGCGAGGTTCAGCGTTTCCATCACGACGCCCTGGCCCGCGAAGGCCGCGTCGCCGTGGATCTGCACCGGCAGCACCTGCAGGCCGTCCTCGTCGCCGCGACGATCCATCCGCGCCTTCGCGGAACCTTCGACCACCGGGTTCACGATTTCGAGGTGCGACGGGTTGAATGCAAGCGACAGGTGAACCGGGCCGCCTTCCGTCGACACGTCCGACGAGAAGCCCTTGTGGTACTTCACGTCGCCGGCCGGCAGATCGTCGACGTGCTTGCCTTCGAATTCGGCGAACAGGTCGGCCGGCATCTTGCCGAGCGTGTTGACGAGCACGTTCAGGCGGCCGCGGTGGGCCATGCCGATGATGATTTCCTGCACGCCGCGCTTGCCCGCATGCTGGACGACTTCGTCCATCGCCGCGATAAAGCTTTCGCCGCCTTCGAGCGAGAAGCGCTTCTGGCCGACGTACTTGGTGTGCAGGTAGCGCTCGAGGCCTTCAGCGGCCGTCAGGCGATTCAGGATGTGCTTCTTCTCGTCCGTCGAGAAATTCGGCGTCGCACGGGTCGACTCCAGGCGCTCCTGCCACCAGCGCTTCTGTTCCGGGTCGCTGATGTACATGTACTCGGCGCCGATCGTGCCGCAGTACGTGTCGCGCAGACCCTTGACGATATCGCGCAGCGATGCCTGGTCGAAACCGAAATACAGGTTGCTCGCGCTGTAGGTCTGGTCGAGGTCGCCTTCGGAGAAGTCGTAGAACGCGGGTTCGAGTTCGGGAATGGCGGGACGTTCGCGACGCTTCAGCGGATCCAGATTGGCCCATTGCGAGCCGAGGAAGCGATATGCGCTGATGAGGGACTGGACGTGAACCTGCTTGCGAGCCGCAGCCAGATTGGTGCCGCTTTCGCGCGGGATGAAGGCATTGGCCTTCGCACGCTCGGCAAACGATTCGACGATCGGGAAATGCGCGACGTCATTGGCATTCGAACCGTCCGTTGCAGGCACATTCTGCAGCGCGTCGAAATACTCTCGCCAGTTCTCCGGCACCGACGCCGGATTGTTGAGGTATGCATCGTACAGTTCTTCAACGTACGAAGCATTGCCGCCGAACAGATAGGAGTTCAGCTGAAACTGCTTCATTACATCTGACATTTTACGCTCACCTTTCTTCGAGCTTCTCGAGAAATAGCGGGTTACTCAACCTTCCGCGACACGGCCTGACCGTTTAGCGGATTGCGAATCAAGTCTTGCTTGGAAGGACCTAAAACTTGCGTGCGCGCAGCATATCACAGAACCGATACCGGAGTTCACGGCGAAATGTGCCTGAAAGCGCCGCGCGACGGGGTTTTGCCGGATTGCCACGACCCGCGCGAACAGTGTTTTGCACACAATCCGATTGCGCGTCGCGCAGATGCAAAAAAGGCCGCCCGGAGGCAGCCTTTTCCGTCATGCACGGGACCGGTCGAAACGCTCAGTCGACCGCGCCTTCGCGGCTCGCGCGGCGACGCTCGTGCTCCTTCAGGAAGCGCTTGCGCAGGCGGATCGACTGCGGCGTCACCTCGACGAGCTCGTCGTCATCGATGAACTCGACCGCGTATTCCAGCGACATCTGGACCGGCGGAACGAGACGCACGGCTTCGTCGGTGCCCGACGCGCGCACGTTGGTCAGCTGCTTGCCCTTGATCGGGTTCACGACCAGGTCGTTGTCGCGGCTGTGAATGCCGATGATCATGCCCTCATACAGCGCATCGCCCGGCTTCACGAACATGCGACCGCGATCCTGCAGCTTCCACAGCGCGTACGCCACCGCCGCGCCGTCGTCCTGCGAGATCAGCACGCCGTTGCGGCGCTCGCCGACCGAGCCGTCCTTGACCGGTGCGTACGAGTCGAAGATGTGGCTCATCAGGCCCGTGCCGCGCGTGAGCGTCAGGAATTCGCTCTGGAAGCCGATCAGGCCGCGCGCCGAGATCTTGTATTCCAGACGCGTGCGGCCACGGCCGTCCGACGCCATGTCGAGCATCTCGCCCTTGCGGCGACCGAGCTCTTCCATCACGCCACCCTGGTGCTCGTCCTCGACGTCGACCGTCAGCAGCTCGTACGGCTCGTGCTTCGCGCCGTCGATTTCCTGCATCACGACGCGCGGACGCGACACGGCCAGCTCGTAGCCTTCGCGGCGCATGTTCTCGACGAGAATCGTCAGGTGCAGTTCGCCGCGGCCCGACACTTCGAACACCGTTTCGTCGCCGGTGTCCTTCACGCGCAGCGCGACGTTGTGGTTCAGTTCCTTCATCAGGCGATCGCGGATCTGGCGGCTCGTCACGAACTTGCCTTCGCGGCCGGCGAGCGGCGACGAGTTGACGAGGAAGTTCATCGTCAGTGTCGGCTCGTCGACGGTGATCATCGGCAGCGCTTCCGGCGTATCCACCGCGCAGATCGTCGCGCCGATGCCGACATCTTCAATACCGTTGATCAGCACGATATCGCCCGCTTCGGCCGATTCGACCTGCACGCGCTCGAGACCCTTGAACGACAGCACCTGGTTGATCTTGCGGCTCAGCACGTCGCCTTCCGGGCCGAAGCGCATCACGACCGGCTGGCCCGGCTTGATGCGGCCACGCGTGATGCGGCCGACGCCGATCCGGCCGACGTACGTCGAATAGTCGAGCGACGTGATCTGGAGCTGCAGCGGCGCTTCCGGGTCGGCCGGGCGGACCGGCACGTGCGCGAGGATCGCCTCGAACAGCGGACGCATGTCGCCTTCGCGCGTAGCCGGGTCGAGCGACGCATAGCCATTCAGGCCCGATGCGTAGACGATCGGGAAGTCGAGCTGCTCTTCCGTCGCACCGAGCTTGTCGAACAGGTCGAACGTCTGGTTGATGACCCAGTCGATCCGCGCGCCCGGACGGTCGATCTTGTTGATGACGACGATCGGCTTCAGGCCGAGCGCGAGCGCCTTCTTCGTGACGAAGCGCGTCTGCGGCATCGGGCCCTCGACCGCGTCGACGAGCAGCAGCACCGAGTCGACCATCGACAGCACGCGCTCCACTTCGCCACCGAAGTCCGCGTGCCCCGGCGTGTCGACGATGTTGATGTGCGTGCCTTCGTACTCGACCGCGCAGTTCTTCGCGAGAATCGTGATCCCGCGCTCCTTTTCGATGTCGTTCGAGTCCATCACCCGCTCCGCAATCTGCTGGTTCTCGCGGAAGGTGCCGGACTGGCGGAGCAGTTGGTCGACGAGCGTAGTCTTGCCGTGGTCGACGTGGGCGATGATGGCGATATTGCGAAGGGCGCGGGTCATAGAAACCTGGAAATCGTTTGAACGCGCAAACGCGCCCGCTCGTTTTTCACGGGCGCGCGCATTGCAGCTGGGAAAGCCACAAATTATAGCACGTGAGAGTGTCGACAGCTGGCCGGCACATTGCAACGCAGCAAACCGGGCCGGCCCGGCCTCCCCTCGAACGCGCAGGTCGGCTCACGGCCCTGTCGCCGGCAGGCCGAAAAACCCTTGTCAGCACAAGGGATTCTAGCAACACGAAGCAGGCCCCTTGCCATTCGATTAACATTTGCCGCGGCAAGCAATTGTGCCTATACTGCTGCCTAGTCAACTATTGCAGCTTCAGGGTTTTATGTCGGATTCTCCTACCCAACCACCCGTTTCGCCGCTGTCGTCGTATCAGATGAACGACAGCGTCGGTTATCTGATGTCGCGCGTGAAGTCGGTGATGACCAACCTCGTCACTCAACGCACGCAGGAAGAGCTCGGCATCACGGGCACGCAGGCGAGCATGCTGTTCATGATCGCGGTCGGCAAGTGCTCGACGGCCGCCGAGCTCGCTCGCGAATACGGGATCGACGCGAGCGCGGTCACACGCCTGCTCGACCGGGTCGAGAAACGCGGCCTGCTGTCGCGCGTGCGCAGCATCGAGGATCGGCGCGTCGTGCGCCTCGAACTGACCGACGAAGGCCGCGCGCTTGCCGAACGGCTGCCGCCCATTTTCCGCAGTGTGCTCGACCAGGTGCTGGACGGGTTTACGCCGGAAGAAGTCGGGTTCCTGAAGAGCATGCTGCGCCGCATTCTCAGCAACTATTGCGAGACGGCCGGCGGCAGCATCACGTAATAGTTGCCATAACAATTACTTTTGACAGATTAATGTAAGGAAATCCTTGCAGTGTCCATCATTCATTCCGAGTCAGGGGTCAGCGCGATGAAATCCTCCCCGTTGTCCGTGCGCGCCGGATCGTGCCGCGCCGCCGTCGCCGCCGCGGTCGCCGCTCTGGCACTGGCGGGCTGCGCGAATTACATCGGCATCAAGAGCGACAAGCAGATCGCCCCCGCGTCGCAATTCGAATCCGCGCAGAGCCTGCCGGCCCAGGGCGGCCAGTGGCCGGCACTCGACTGGGCCAACCAGTTCGGCGATCCGCAATTGCCGAAGCTGATCGACGAGGCCCTCCAGGGCAATCCGTCGATCGCGCAGGCGCAGGCTCGCATCGCGAAGGCATCGTCGTACATCGAATCGTCGCGTTCGAACCTGCTGCCGAAGGCCGAAGCCAGCTATTCGTGGACTCGCGAGCTGTATTCGTCGAACGCACTGTTCCCGCCCCCGTTCGGCGGCCAGTGGTACAGCGAGAACAACGCGCTCGCAAGCGCATCTTGGGAACTCGACCTGTGGGGCAAGAACCGCGAACGCCTGCACACCGCCGTGTCGCAGGAAAAGGCCGCCGAAGCCGACATGCAGCAGGCGCGCATCACGCTCGCGTCGTCGGTCGCGCGTACCTATAACTCGCTCGCGCAGCTCTATGCGTTGCGCGATATCGCGCAACGCGAGATCGCCAACCGCGAAACGGTCGGCAAGATCACCGACGGCCGCGTGTCGGCCGGTCTCGACACCAACGTCGAGCGCCAGACGGCCCGCGGCAATATCGCGACGACCCAGGCTTCGCTGTCGGATCTCGACGGCCAGATCACGACCGTGCGCTACCAGCTCGCCGCGCTGCTCGGCAAGGGTCCGGATCGCGGGCTGCAGATCGCAGCACCCGTGATGAACCCGACCGGCGATGTCGCGCTGCCCGGCAATCTGCCGGCCGATCTCGTCTCGCGCCGCCCCGACATCGTCGCCGCGCGCTGGCAGGTCGAGGCTGCGATGCACGACGTGAAGGAAGCGAAGGCCGAGTTCTACCCCGACGTGAACCTCGCGGCTGGCTTCGGCTTCGATGCGTTCGGCTGGGGCAAATTCCTGAACTTCGCGAGCCGCCAGGCACAGTTCGGCCCGGCGATCCACCTGCCGATCTTCGACGCCGGCGCGCTGCGCGCACAGCTCAAGGGCCGCTACGCGGACTTCGACCTGTCGGTGGCGAACTACAACCAGACGCTGATCAGCGCGCTGAACGACGTCGCGACGCAGGTCGCGTCGATCCGCGCCGTCGATCGCCAGATGGGCGACGCGCAACGCGCGCTCGACGCGTCGACGCGCGCCTACGATCTCGCCGTGATCCGCTACAAGGCCGGCCTGTCGCCGCAACTGCAGGTACTGACCGCGGACAGCAACCGCCTCGCATCGGAGCAGACGGTGACCAACCTGAAGATGCGCCGGCGCGACATGCAGCTCGCGCTGATCAAGGCGCTGGGCGGCGGCTTCAACGCGACCGGCACGCCGCTCGCCGCGCCCGACGCCGACAAGCCGACAAAACAGGCCGCCAACTGATCCGGCGCCACCACTACGCAGACACTCGAAATAACGGACGGAGAAAATCGCCATGAGCGACCCTCAACAAAACGCCGCCAGCGCACAGTCGCTGAACAACGGGAAGCGCAAACGGATGATGACGCTGCTCGTCGCGGTCATCCTGATCGCGGCCATCGCGTACGGCCTGTACTACTTTCTCGTCGCCCGCTTCCATGAAGGGACCGACGATGCTTACGTGAACGGCAACGTCGTGCAGATCACGCCGCAGGTCACCGGCACCGTGATCGCCGTGAAGGCCGACGATACGCAGACGGTCAAGGCCGGCGATCCGCTGGTCGTGCTCGACCCGGCCGATTCGCAGGTCGCGCTGCAGCAGGCGGAAGCCAACCTCGCGCAGACGGTGCGCCAGGTGCGCGGCCTGTTCGTCAACGACGACCAGTATCGCGCGCAAGTCGCGCTGCGCCAGTCCGATCTGTCGAAGGCCGAGGACGACCTGCGCCGCCGCGTGGCCATCGCGCAGACGGGCGCCGTGTCGCAGGAAGAGATCTCGCATGCGCGTGACGCCGTGAAGGCCGCGCAAGCGTCGCTCGATGGCGCACAGCAGCAGCTCGCATCGAACCGCGCGCTGACCGCGAACACGACGATCGCGTCGCACCCGAATGTGATGGCCGCCGCAGCGAAGGTTCGCGATGCGTACCTCGCGAACGCGCGCAACGTGCTGCCGGCGCCTGTCACGGGCTACGTCGCCAAGCGCTCGGTGCAGGTCGGCCAGCGCGTGTCGCCCGGCACGCCGCTGATGTCGGTGGTGCCGCTGAATGCCGTGTGGGTCGACGCGAACTTCAAGGAAGTCCAGCTCAAGCACATGCGCATCGGCCAGCCGGTCGAACTGACGGCCGACATCTACGGCTCGTCGGCCGTCTACCACGGCAAGGTCGTCGGCTTCTCGGCCGGCACGGGCTCGGCGTTCTCGCTGCTGCCGGCGCAGAACGCGACCGGCAACTGGATCAAGGTCGTGCAGCGCCTGCCGGTGCGTATCGAGCTCGATCCGAAGGATCTCGACAAGCATCCGCTGCGTATCGGCCTGTCGATGCAGGTCGACGTGGACATCAAGGACGAACGCGGCAACCAGCTCGTCAACGCGCCGAACACCGTCTACGAGACCAACGTGTTCGCGAAGTACGGCGACGAAGCCGATGCCGAAATCGCGCGCGTCATCGCCGAGAACGCGGGCAGCAACGCGTCGGCGGTGCCGGCCGCGGCGAAGCAAGGCAGCGCCGCGAAGATGATGTAACCGTTCCGACTCCGGAAAGACAACCGAAATGGCACAGGCTCCTGTCTCCTACCCGCCCTTGCAGGGCGGGCAACTCGTGCTCGGGACGATCGCGGTGTCGCTCGCGGTGTTCATGAACGTGCTCGACACGTCCATCGCGAACGTCGCGATCCCGACCATCTCGGGCGACCTCGGTGTGTCGTCCGACCAGGGTACCTGGGTCATCACGTCGTTCGCGGTCGCGAACGCGATCTCGGTGCCGCTGACGGGCTGGCTGACCGACCGTTTCGGGCAGGTCCGCCTGTTCCTCGCGTCGATCATCCTGTTCGTCATCTCGTCGTGGATGTGCGGGCTCGCGCCGAGCCTGCCGTTCCTGCTCGCGTCGCGCGTCCTCCAGGGCGCGGTCGCGGGGCCGATGATTCCGCTGTCGCAATCGCTGCTGCTGTCGAGCTATCCGCGCGCGAAGGCGCCGATGGCGCTCGCGTTGTGGTCGATGACGACGCTGATCGCGCCGGTCGCGGGCCCGATCCTCGGTGGCTGGATCTCGGACAACTACTCGTGGCCTTGGATCTTCTACGTGAACATCCCGGTCGGCATCGCCGCCGCGCTCGCCACGTGGTCGATCTATCGCTCGCGCGAATCGACGGTGCGCCGCGCGCCGATCGACGGCGTCGGCCTGGCACTGCTGGTGCTGTGGGTCGGCTCGCTGCAGATCATGCTCGACAAGGGCAAGGATCTCGACTGGTTCGCATCGACGACGATCGTCGCGCTTGCGCTGATCGCGATCATCTCGTTCGCGTTCTTCGTGATCTGGGAACTGACCGCCGAGCACCCCGTCGTCGACCTGTCGCTGTTCCGCCGGCGCAACTTCACGGGCGGCACGGTCGCGCTTGCTGTCGGTTACGGCCTCTACTTCGGCAACCTCGTGCTGCTGCCGCTGTGGCTGCAGACCCAGATCGGCTATACGGCGACCGACGCCGGCCTCGTGATGGCGCCGGTCGGGCTGTTCGCGATCCTGCTGTCGCCGCTGACCGGCAAGTTCCTGCCGCGCACCGATCCCCGCTACATCGCGACCGCCGCATTCCTCACATTCGCACTGTGCTTCTGGATGCGCTCGCGCTACACGACGGGCGTCGACGAGTGGTCGCTCACGCTGCCGACGCTCGTGCAGGGCGTCGCGATGGCCGGCTTCTTCATCCCGCTCGTGTCGATCACGTTGTCAGGCCTGCCCGGCCACCGCATTCCCGCGGCGTCCGGCCTGTCGAACTTCGTGCGGATCATGTGCGGCGGCATCGGCACGTCGATCTTCCAGACCGCATGGGATCATCGCAACAACTTCCACCACGCGCAGCTGGTCGAGCAGGCGAACGTGTACAACCCGACGTTCAACCAGGCCGTCACGCAGATGGGCAATCTCGGGCTGACGCAGAACCAGGCGCATGGCCTCATCAACAACCTGGCCACGCAGCAGGCCGCGCAGCTCGGCGTGAACGACCTGTTCTACATCTCGGCGGCGATCTTCGTGCTGCTGATTGCGCTGATCTGGATCACAAAGCCCGAACGCGCGGGCGGCGGCGATGCCGGTGCGGCGGCGTCGGCGGCACACTGAGCGTCACCTGACACCGCGCCATCGCGCACCAAACAAAAAGCCCGGTCGAAATCGACCGGGCTTTTTGTTGCTCCGACAGCGCGCTCGCACCGCTGCGTCAGGCTGCCGTCACGACGAGCCGTTCCGGTGCCAGCACACCGTTCGCCTTGCGTGCCACGCCGAGCAGCCGCGTCGCGTCGTAGACGCGCACGCGCTCGCCGTCGGCCGCATCGATCGCCCCGAGCTCCGATAGCGGCAGGCGCTGACCATGCAGGAACCGCTTCGCGCACGCGTCGTCGAGCCGAACGGACGGAAACGTCGACAACAATGCATCGACCGGCTGGAGCCACGCATCGCGCGCCGACTCATCGGCGTCCGACAGCGCATCGAGCGTCACCGCATGCTCGAGCGTCAGCGCGCCGACACCCGTGCGACGCAGCATCGTCAGATGCGCACCGCAACCGAGCGCCTCGCCGATATCCTCCGCCAGCGTTCGCACATAAGTGCCCTTGCTGCAGGTCACGCGAAACGTTACGTCGGGCATCTCGCAGGCCAGCAGGTCGAGCGCATGGATCGTCACGTTGCGGCCTTCGCGCTCGACGGTCTGGCCCGCGCGCGCATATTCGTACAGCGGCTTGCCATCACGCTTGAGTGCCGAATACATCGGCGGCACCTGCACGATCTCGCCGGTGAAGCGCGCGAGCGCGACCTCCACCGCTGCGCGGTCGCATTCGACCGGCCGCGTGTCGATCACTTCGCCTTCGGCGTCGCCGGTGGCCGTGCGCAGGCCGAGGCGCATCGTCGCTTCGTAGGTCTTGTCGGCCTCGAGCAGATCCTGCGAGAACTTCGTCGCCTCGCCGAAACACAGCGGCAGCAGGCCCGAAGCCAGCGGATCGAGCGTGCCGGTGTGACCGGCTTTCTTCGCGAGAAGCAGCCGCTTCGCGCGAATCAGCGCATCGTTGCTCGACAGGCCGACCGGCTTGTCGAGCAGGAGAACACCGTCCAGCGCGCGCCGGGGCACGCGCGGGCGTTGGGATGCTGCATTCGTCATAGGCCGGTCGAGCTCAGTCGTCCTTGGTCGGCGCTTCGGCCTCGTCGTCGTCCTTCGCGCGCGTCGAATTCGCTTCCTTGATCAGGCGCGACATCTCGACGGCCTTCTCGATCGTCTGGTCGTAGTGGAAATGCAGCGTCGGCACCGTATGAATGTGCAGACGCTTGAACAGCAGGTTGTGCAGGTGACCCGACGCATGGTTCAGCGCTTCCTGCGTCTTTTCCGGATCGCCGGTGAGCGCCGTGAAGTAGACCTTCGCGTGCGCATAATCCGGCGTGAGTTCCACGCTCTGGATGGTTACGATGCCGATGCGCGGGTCTTTGACCTCGCGCATGATGAGTTCGGACAGATCACGCTGAATCTGGTCAGCGATCTGAACGTTGCGATTGGGGGAAGTACGCTTCCTGGACATGATCGATCCGTGATCCGTTTATCAGGATGAAGTGGCGGGCCATTGTTGGCACGCCACCATGAAAATGGGCGGGGCAAGCCCAAGCCTGCCCCGCCCATGAGCCGATGCGCGACGGTTACAGCGTACGCGCGACTTCGGTCACTTCGAAGACTTCGAACTGGTCGCCTTCCACGATGTCGTTGAAGTTCTTCACCGACATACCGCACTCGAAGCCTTGCTTCACTTCCTTCACGTCGTCCTTGAAGCGCTTCAGCGACTCGAGTTCGCCCGTGAAGATCACGACGTTGTTGCGCAGCACGCGAACCGACGACGAGCGCTTGACGATACCGTCCGTGACCATACAACCGGCGACCGCGCCGATCTTCGGCACCTTGAACACCTGGCGCACCTCGACCGTACCGGTGATGACTTCGCGCTTCTCCGGCGCCAGCATGCCCGACATCGCCGCCTTCACCTCATCCACCGCATCATAGATGATGTTGTAGTAGCGGATGTCGACGCCATTGGCTTCCGCGAGCTTGCGCGCCTGCGCATCCGCACGCGTGTTGAAGCCGATGATGACGGCCTTCGACGCCGTTGCAAGGTTGACGTCGTTTTCGCTGATGCCGCCCACCGCGCCGTGCACGATCTGCACGCGCACTTCGTCGGTCGACAGCTTGAGCAGCGACTGCACGAGTGCTTCCTGCGAGCCCTGCACGTCGGCCTTGACGATAAGCGGCAGGTTCTGCACTTCGCCTTCGCCCATCTGCTCGAGCATGCTTTCCAGCTTCGCGGCCTGCTGCTTCGCGAGTTTCACGTCGCGGAACTTGCCCTGACGGAACAGCGCGATTTCACGCGCCTTGCGCTCGTCCGGCAGCACGATCACTTCCTCGCCCGCGCCCGGCACTTCCGACAGACCCTGGATTTCGACCGGGATCGACGGGCCGGCTTCCTTCGTCGGCTTGCCGTTCTCGTCGAGCATCGCGCGCACGCGGCCGTAGGCCGAGCCCGCGAGCACGATGTCGCCGCGATTCAGCGTACCGGACTGCACGAGGATCGTCGCGACCGGGCCCTTGCCCTTGTCGAGCTTCGCTTCGATCACGATGCCCTTGGCCGGCGCTTCGACCGGTGCCTTCAGTTCCAGCACTTCGGCCTGCAGCAGCACGTTCTCGAGCAGATCGTCGATGCCGGCACCCGTCTTCGCCGACACCGGCACGAACGGCGAATCGCCACCGTACTCTTCCGGCACGACGCCTTCCGCGACCAGCTCCTGCTTGACGCGATCGGGGTTCGCTTCCGGCTTGTCGATCTTGTTGATCGCAACGACGATCGGCACGCCACCCGCCTTCGCGTGGGCAATCGCTTCCTTCGTCTGCGGCATCACGCCGTCGTCGGCCGCCACCACCAGCACCACGATGTCGGTCGCCTTCGCGCCGCGTGCACGCATTGCCGTGAACGCCTCGTGACCCGGCGTATCGAGGAACGTGATGACGCCGCGCGGCGTATCGACGTGATACGCGCCGATGTGCTGCGTAATGCCGCCCGCTTCGCCCGCGGCAACCTTCGCGCGGCGGATGTGGTCGAGCAGCGAGGTCTTGCCGTGGTCGACGTGACCCATCACCGTGACGACCGGCGGACGCGGCAGTTGCTCCGCATCGGTGGTCGTTTCGCCTTCGACGAGCAGCGCTTCCGGATCGTCCAGCTTTGCGGCAACCGCGCGGTGACCCAGTTCCTCGACGACGATCATCGCCGTTTCCTGGTCCAGCACCTGGTTGATCGTGACCATCTGGCCCATCTTCATCATCACCTTGATGACTTCCGAGGCCTTGATCGACATCTTGTGCGCGAGATCGGCAACCGACACGGTTTCCGGCACGTGCACTTCACGAACGATCGGTTCGGTCGGCGCCTGGAACGACGATGCGCTGTCCTGGTGACGGCCGCGGCCCTTCGGGCCACCGCGCCAGCCACGGTCGACACCGCCGCTCGAATCGCCGCGCGTCTTGATGCCGCGGCGCTTCGCTGCGTCGTCCTGCCAGCCGCCCTTGCCTGCGCCCGGCTTCTTGTTGCGGTCGCCCGCGCCTGCCGGTGCCTGCGTCGTTGCCGGCGCTGCGCCGGCCGGCTTCTTCACTGCCGGACGCGCCTGCGCGCCTTCCGGCTTCGCCGGCTTGTGCAGCGTGCCCTTCGCTTCGGCCGGCTTCGGCGGCTCGACCGGCTTCGGCGGCTCGACTGCCTTGACCACGGCCTTGCGCGGCGTGTTCATCATTTCGCGGATCGCGCGCGCTTCGGCCTCGGCGGCCGCACGGCGCTTGCTGATCTCTTCCTGCTCGGCTCGCGCCTTGTCCGCCGCCTCGCGGGCTGCATCCTCGGCCTTCTTCGCCGCTTCGCGCTGCGCCGCACGTTCGGCGGCCGCACGAGCTTCGGCGGCCACGCGCGCTTCGTCCTGCGCGGACGGCGCGCTCGGCGCTTCCGGCTCGGCCGCAGCAGCCTGCTGCGCTGCCACCTGCTGCTGTGCCGCAGCGGCTTCGGCCGCGGCACGCTTCGCCGCAGCCTCTTCCTCGGCGCGACGGCGCTCGGCTTCAGCGGCTTCCTCGCGGGCGCGGCGCTCGGCTTCCTCGCGCTCGAGGCGCTCCTGCCGCTCGCGCAGTTCCTGAGCCTGCTTCTCGAGCAGCTCGGCCTCGCGGCGCGCCTCTTCCTCGCGACGCTTCAGTTCTGCATCGTCGTCCGCTTCGACGGCTTGCGCCTGACCCTGTTCCGCGCCATCGCTCACGTCGTCGCGTTTGACGAACGTGCGCTTCTTGCGGACCTCGACCTGAATGGTGCGAGCCTTGCCCGTCGCGTCAGATTGCTTGATCTCCGACGTATGCTTGCGGGTCAGCGTGATCTTGCGCTTGTCGCCGTCGGTTGCGCCATGCGACTTGCGCAAATGATCGAGCAGACGCGCCTTGTCCGCTTCGGACAGCGCATCGTCTTCACTCGCTTTCTGGACGCCCGCTGCCTGCAGCTGTTCGAGCAGCACACCAGCAGGCATTTTCAGTTCCGCGGCAAATTGGGCTACGTTGTTACTCGCCATTCATTCCTCTTAGTGCAAGGACCGATTCCTTGCTGTTAGCATCGGGTCAGGCCATACGGCCGCCATCAAATCAGTGCGCCATGGTCATTTCTCACTGGAACCAGTGTTCACGTGCTTTCATGATCAACGCCTTAGCGGCATCCTCTTCCATTCCGGTCAGGTCGACCAGTTCATCTACTGCAAGCTCGGCGAGATCGTCTCGCGTCTGCACACCGTGTTCGGCCAGCTTCGCGAGCAGCTCCGGCGTGATGCCGTCGAGGCTCTTCAGATCCAGCGCTGCGTTCTCGACCTTTTCTTCGTTCGCGATAGCCATCGTCAACAGCGCGTCGCGTGCGCGGTTGCGCAGTTCGTGCACGGTGTCCTCGTCGAACGCCTCGATTTCGAGCATTTCGTTGAGCGGCACGTAAGCGATCTCTTCGAGGCTCGTGAAGCCTTCGTCGATCAGGATGTCGGCAACTTCTTCGTCGACATCGAGACGCGCCATGAACAGCGCACGCAGCCGGTCGCGCTCTTCACCCTGCTTCAGGGCGGATTCGTCCGGCGTCATGATGTTGATCTGCCAGCCGGTCAATTCGCCGGCGAGGCGAACGTTCTGACCGCTGCGGCCGATCGCGACAGCCAGCTCGTTCTCGTCGACGACGACGTCCATCGAGTGCTTTTCTTCATCGACGACGATCGATTGGACAGCTGCCGGCGCGAGCGCGCCGATCACGAACTGGGCGGGATCCTCCGACCATAGCACGATGTCGATGTTTTCGCCACCGAGCTCGTTGCGCACGGCCTGCACGCGCGAGCCGCGAATGCCGACGCAGGTACCGATCGGATCGATCCGCTTGTCGTACGCGATGACGCCGATCTTCGCGCGCACGCCCGGGTCGCGGGCCGCCGCCTTGATCTCGAGCAGGCCCTGCTCGATTTCCGGCACTTCCATCTCGAACAGCTTCATCAGGAACTCGGGCGCCGTGCGCGACAGTTCGATCTGCGGGCCGCGCGCGGTGCGGTCGACCTTCGCGATATACGCACGCACGCGGTCGCCCACGCGCAGGTTTTCCTTCGGGATCAGCTGGTCGCGGCGCAGCAGCGCCTCGACACGGCCCGATTCGACGATGAAGTTGCCCTTGTCGAGGCGCTTCACCGTACCCGTCATGATCTTTTCGCCGCGCTCGAGATAGTCGTTCAGGATCTGCTCGCGCTCTGCGTCGCGCACCTTCTGCAGGATCACCTGCTTCGCGGCCTGCGCGCCGATGCGGCCGAACTCAATCGACGGCACGGGTTCCTCGACATATTCGCCGACTTCGACGTCGGGCTTCTGCTCACGCGCTTCGAACAGCAGGATCTCGCGATCCGGCTCCTGCAAGCCTGCCTCGTCGGGCACGACGAGCCAGCGACGGAAGGTTTCGTGCTCGCCGCTTTCGCGATCGATATGGACGCGGATTTCGGCGCCTTCGTCGAACAGCTTCTTGGAAGCGGACGCGAGCGCAGCCTCGAGGGCGCCCAGCACCACATCCTTGTCGACGTTTTTCTCGCGCGCCAGCGCATCCACCAGCATCAACACTTCGCGACTCATTATTTGCGGCTCCTAAAGTCAACTTGCGGAATCAGGCGGGCTTTGTCGATATCGGCCAGCGTGAAATCCAGCATGGCCGCCTCGCCCTTCTTCCTCTCAAATTCCAAACCGATCGTTTCGCCATTCGGCGCGTGCAGAATGCCCCGGTACGTCTTGCGCCCGTCCAGCGGCTTTTTCAAGGTCACGGAAACTTCGCTGCCTGCGAAGCGCTCGAAGTCGGCCAGCTTCTTCAACGGGCGGTCGAGCCCCGGGGACGAGACTTCGAGCCGTTCGTAATCGATGTTTTCGACCGTCAAGACGTGCTGGAGCTGACGCGTGACCTTTTCGCAATCTTCGAGCGAGATGCCGGCAAGCTGATCTATATAGATGCAAAGCATGCCGCGCCCGGTGCGCTCGAGATCCACCAGCTCGTAGCCGAGCCCGGTGACCGTGGTTTCTATCAGTTCCGTCAGTTGCACAGTGTCCTCTCAGGTGTTCGCGCCCGCCGCTCGCGATTCACCCGCGGGCGCGCGCCTTAGCCGGCGCAGGAAGCGCTACCCGAGATGCCTAACCGTTTCAGCAAAAAAAAATGGGCGGAACGCCCATCTTCTTACTGGTGGTCGCACCTGAGCCGCACATTGAATCCGTACGCCCAGCGACTCCGCGATTATAGCGATTTTTGGCGCAAACGCCAAGCCAGCCGGTGAAAGCAGCGTTTCGACTGCATTTACGGGCCGAAAATGCGAAATCGGGCTGCCCGATCAACCGGCGCAATGCTGCCGCACCGGACATCGGTCATGCCGACTGCCATTCAGCGGCACGCGGCATATATACAGTCGAAATCAAAAAATACAACGCATCGTGCCGACACAACCGGACGGATGCCGATCCTGCCGGCACGCCGGCGGCTTTGCGCCGCTGCATGCCGATACGCTTAGCGGCTGCGCGTGCGGCTGCGCTGCGGACGCTGCCCGCCGCGCGGGCCGCCGCTGTTGCCGGCGCCTTCGGGACGATTGCCGCCCTTGCCGCCGCCTCGCTTGCCGCCCGCGCCCTCGCGCTTGGGACCTGCGCCGTACGACGCGCGGTTGCCGTCGACATCACGGCCGCCGCCCGAGCGGTTGCCGTCGCGGCCACCGCCCGAACGGTTGCCATCGCGACCGCCGCCAGCACGGTTGCCGTAGCCCGACGGCGCGACCGGCAGGCTGCCGTAGCCGCTCAGGCCCGGCAGACCCGGCCCGCCGCGACGGCCACCGCCACGGCGCGGCTGGTCGAGCTGCCCGTGCGTCGTCAGCACCGGCTCGCGACTGATGAAACCCATCGACGTCTGCATCGGATCGGGCTGGCGGCGCTCTGCCTGGCCGGCACCGCCGCGCTTGCCCTTCTCCTCGGACGGCGCCTTCAGACCGACGGTCGCCATCAGCTTGCGCACCTGCGCGTCGTCGAGCTCCTCCCAGCGGCCGCGCTTCAGACCGCGCGGCAGCGGAATCGGGCCGTGACGCGTACGGATCAGGCGGCTAACCATCAGGCCGGCCGCCTCGAACATCCGGCGCACTTCGCGGTTGCGGCCTTCGGCCAGTGCGACGTGATACCAGTGGTTCGTGCCTTCGCCGCCGCCATCGCGGATGCGCAGGAAATTGGCGGGGCCGTCGTCCAGCTCGACGCCGTGCAGCAGCTTCTGCCGGTTGCCTTCGGTGAGCTCGCCGACCACCCGCACCGCGTACTCGCGCTCGACGCTGTAGCGCGGATGCATGAAGCGGTTCGCGAGGTCGCCCGACGTCGTCAGCATCAGCAGGCCTTCGGTATTGAAGTCGAGGCGGCCCACCGCAAGCCATTTCGCCGTCTTCATCGGCGGCAAGCGGTCGAACACCGACGGACGGCCTTCCGGATCCGCGTGGCTGACGATTTCGCCGGTCGGCTTGTGGTACAGCAGCACGCGCGGCGGCTTGTTCGGCAGCTTGCGCTTGACCGGCTTGCCGTTGATCCGCACCTGGTCGGTCGGCATGATGCGCTGACCGATGTGCGCGGGCTCGCCGTTCACCGACACGCGTCCGGCGACGATCAGCTCTTCCATTTCGCGGCGCGAGCCCATGCCCGCTTCCGCCAGCACCTTGTGCAGCTTCGGCGCGTCGTCGTCCGGCGACAGCACGCGCTTGTTCGCCGGCTGGCTGCGGCCGCGGCGCAGCATCGGCGCACGCACGCCGCTACCGCCCGCGGAGTTGTCCGCGTCGAATGCGGGCGACGTCACGTATGCGAACAGTTCGTCCTGGGGGGACGCATCGCCTTCCGCCTTCGCCGCACCACCCTCAGTCTTCGGCGCGCTGCCACGGCGGCCTTGGCCGCCCTGCACACCCTGACCGCCCTTGGCCGCGCCTTCGCGCTTGCCGGCCGGCTTGCGGCTGCCCTTGGCGGCACCTTCCTTGCGCGGCGCGCGCGCGGGCTGCGCTTCGGCAGCCTCGGCCGGTTGCGCATCCGCGTCTTCACCGCCCTGCGATTCGCCTTCGGCGCCCTTCGACTTGGCTGCTGCGCGACGCCGCGCGATCAGGCTGCGCGGGCCTCGCCGCAGACCGCGGCGGGGACGCTCGTCGCCACCCGCGGCCGAAGCGTCCTGCTCCGGTGCATCGTCGGCACGCGCTGCCTGCACGGCAGGCGCGGACGATTCAATATCGTGGATATCTGTCAAAACAACCTCAAAATGTCAGGTCTCGCGCCCGGCGCGGGCGCGGCAAGAAGTTGGCCGCGTTCAGGCGCGACGCTGTTCGGGTTCTGCTTCGTCGTCCGGCAGCGCGTCGGCGCCGATGGGCGCACTGGCGCTTCGTACGGCATCGGCGAGACTGCCGGACGTGTCGTCCAGCATCTCGCCGTCCGCGGGACGGGAACGGGAGGCGTCGGCATGACCAGCCTCGCCGGGCATGTCGCCGGCCGCTTCCGCTCCGTCTCCGGCAGCCGCTTCGGCAGCCGGCTTGCGATCTTCCTCGCTCCAATCCGCACGCAGCGGCTCGGGCTGCACACCGGTCGGCACTGCTTCGGTGCCAACCCGATCCGTTTGTTCCGTTTGCCCGCGATCAGTATCGAGCGTATCGCGGTTCGGCATTTCCTGCGTCGACGCGACATCGGTCGCGGCATCGCCCGGCAATTCGGCCAATTGGCCAGCGGACGCCTCATCCGCCTGCGGCACGCCGTCCGCTGCGTCACCGGCTTGCGGCGCTCCGTCGGCAACCGTTACGTCGCCGTCGAAGTCCATTGCCTGCTGCGCAAGCAGCGCTGCCTCGATGTTCGCGGCCGGCTCTTCGAGCGCCGGCAGGTCGTCGAGCGCCTTCAGGCCGAGATCGTCGAGGAACTGCTTGGTCGTCGCATACAGCGCCGGACGCCCCGGCACGTCACGATGACCGATCACCTCGATCCAGCCGCGATCCTCGAGCTGCTTGACCACCTGCGTATTGACCGTGACGCCGCGAATCTCTTCGATATCGCCGCGCGTGACGGGCTGCCGGTACGCGATGATCGCGAGCGTTTCGAGCACCGCGCGCGAATATTTCGGCGGCTTCTCGGGATGCAGGCGGTCCAGATAGTGACGCATCGCCGGCTTGCTCTGGAAGCGCCATCCGGTCGCCAGCGCCACCAGTTCGACGCCTCGGCCGGACCAATCCTGTTTCAGATCTTCGAGCAACGTGCGGACCGTGTCAGCCGACACGCCGTCGGCAAAGAGCTTGCGCAAATCGCCGAGCTTCAGCGGTTCCTGCGCACAGATCAAAGCAGTCTCGAGGACGATCTTCGCCTCTTGGGTATTCATGCAGCTAGGCCAGACCCTGTGGTCAAACGAACCGGATCAACAAACAGACGAAAGGAACGGAAGACGCGCTCGCCCGATTCTGATCGGTCATATTGATGGGAGCACGAACCGGGGGCGGCGAACCAACTTCAGGCCAGGCCCAAACCGGACGGAACAGCACGGCTCAACGACGGAACCGCGTGACTGAGCGCCATATTACGCAAAATTGCCCTGTGCGTAAAGATGAGCGGATTGGCCCGCCGCCGGTGCGCCGCGTCCGCTCCGGCCCTGCTTCAACGGGCAGCCGCGCCGCGCGCGAGAAAGCGGCGTAGCCGCTCGACTCCCGCGTCAAGTCGTGCCGGATCGCATGCGTAGCACCAGCGCACGAACCCTTCCCCCTCCGGGCCGAATGCCCGCCCGGGCGCGAGGCCGAGCCCCGCATCGCGCACCAGCGTCTTGCAGAACGCGAGACTGTCGGCCGCGCCCGGCAGGCGCAGGAACAGGTACATCGCGCCCGGCGGAGGCGGCACATCGACGCCCGGAAGCGTCCGCAGCACGGCGACCAGGTGATCGCGCGCTTCGCGCAGCGCCGCGACGAACGACCGCACGAACGGCTCGCCGTCGCGCAGCGCGACCTCGCCCGCGGCCTGCACGAAACCCGGCGCACACGACGTGTTGTATTCGACGAGCTTCGACAGATCGCCCATCACCGATGCCGGTGCAATGAGCCATCCCAGCCGCCAGCCCGTCATCGCCCATGCCTTCGAGAACGAATTCACGACAATGACCCGCTCGTCGCGCGATGCGATATCGAGGAACGACGGCGCGCCGCCGTCGCCGAACGCGAGCCGTTCGTACACCTCGTCGGCGACCAGCCAGATGCCGTGACGGCGACAATGGGCAAGCACGACCTGCTGATCGTCGCGCGACATCGTCCAGCCGGTCGGATTGTTCGGCGAGTTGACCAGCAGCATCCGCGTATCGGGCGTCAGCGCGGCGAGCAGCCGCTCGACATCGAGCTGCCAGCCCGCGTCGCCATAGCCGAGCGGCACGCATTCGACCTGCGCGCCGAGGATCTTCGGAATCTCGACGAGATTCGGCCAGAGCGGCGTGACCGCGACGACACGCTCGCCCGGGCCGACCAGCAACTGTGCGGCCAGCATCAGCGCGTTCACGCCCGAACTCGTCACGGCGACCGTGTCGGCCGCCGTCGCACCATGCCGCGCGCTCACGTAGGCCGCAATCGCGTTGCGCAGCGGCGCAGTGCCGAGGTTGTGCGTGTAGAAGGTCGCGCCATCGCGCAGCGCCGCCGCTGCGGCGTCGCGGATGAAATCCGGCGTCACGCGGTCGGACTCGCCGAACCAGAACGGCAGCATGTCCGGCACGCCGAAGCCGGCGTTCGCCACCTCCCGGATCAGCGACGGACGCAGTGCGTGCACCGCGCCGCGCGCCGCCGGCCCATCGGCTGGCGGGAAGAAATCTGCGGAATGCGTCATCGAGAATCACCGTCGAGGAACACGATCCGCGTAGTGTACCGGCCCGCAAGCCGGCCGCCCCGCGTCCGCGCACGTCAGTCGAGATCCTCCGCCCTCGCCGGCATCTGCCGCACGAGCTCCCAGATCGCCTGCGCCGCGGGCGACAACGACCTGTCGCGGCGACGCACCAGTTCGACAGTGCGCTCGGTGCGCGGCGTGAGCGGCCGCGCGACGAGTGTCGAGCCGGCCGGCAGCGGCAGAGACAGCCACGGCTGCACGCTCACGCCGACGCCGGCCTCGACGAGCCCGAACACGGTCGCCGAATGCCCGAGTTCCTGCATGACCGTCGCATTGACGCGATGGGCGGCCAGCGCGGCATCGATCAGCGGCCGGCTTCCCGACGCGTGATCGAGGAGCACCAGGCGCTCGCCGTCCAGCGCCGTCCACGGCACCTCGGAACGTGCCGCGAGCGGATGGTCGGCACGTGCGACGAGGCAGAACGAATCGGTCATCAGCGGTTCGCAGACGAGATCGGCGACCGTAAGCGGCCCGATCACGACGCCGAAATCGACTTCGCTCGACTTCACCTTGCGCAGCACGTCACTCTGCACGTCGTCTCGCAGGCCAAGCGTCACGAACGGAAACTGGCGCTCGCACGATGCAACCACGCGCGGCATCAACCTGCAGGCGATCGTCGGGCTCGCCGCGACGATCACGCGCCCGCGGCGCTGCTCCCCGATCTCGCGAATCTCGCGCAGCGTGTCGTCGAGATCGTCGATCAGACGCGACACGCTCGCGATCAGGTTCGCGCCGACGTCGGTCAGTTGCACGTCGCGCGTCGTGCGGTCGATCAGCTTCAGCCCGAGCTCGGCCTCGAGTTCACGCACGCAGCGGCTGACCGCGGACTGCGTGAGCCCGATCTCGTCGCCCGCCCGACTGAAGCTCTTGAGCCGCGCTACCTCGATGAATACGCGAAGCTGGCGCAGCGTGACGTTCATCTCCTGACCTCATCAATCGTCGATATCAATGCACGATTTTAATGCGCGAATTCGGCTTCGATGTGCGAATCCGGCACCGGCCGCACATGTTTCGCTGCGGTGCAATACACACGCGAACGCACGCAGCACGGGCGAACTGCACAAGATTGGTGATTGTCCCGATTTGCTGGCGGGTTATTTTGGCGTCTTATACGCCCCTAGCTGACTTAGCCGTTAGCTCGCTGCCAAGCGGCTCTCGAGGGATTCGCCTCCGACGTGGCACGCTTCGTGCATTACCTGGCGCACAGGGCGTAGGTTTCGTCGGATGGAAAGGCAGAAACGCCGCTGCCGGCCAACCGGACGCCCCCACCCGGCACTCGACGATCGAGTGCTTGAAGAGTGCGCGGCGCAGGGCAGCGCACCGGAGTTAGCTTCGCTGAGGTGAGGACATGATGCTGTTCGACGATTTGAGAGATAACGAGTGGGCGCTGGTCGAGGGTCTGTTTTGCTCGGAACCTGCACGGAGTGAGCGGCGTGGCCGCCCGCGAGTGGAAGCACGCTCGGTGGTGAACGCCGTGTTGTGGGTGCTGTCGACGGGTGAAGGCTGGTCGAAGCTGCCGGGCCGCTATCCGTCGCCGCCGACCTGCCGCCGTCGCTTCGACGAATGGCAGGCGGACGGCACGCTCGCCGAAATCGTGAAGCGACTCGGCACGAGCGGCCGGCAGATCTCGCTGCGCGGACGCATCGGCGCGAGCGCCGCGAAGCCACCTGCACCGCCGAGCCGCGACCGGCTGCGCGGCGCCTTCTGGACCAATCCGGAATCCTGGCGCGCGCCCGTCAAGATGGCGTAACGAATACTCGATCGGGCGGCTTCGGCCGCCCGGTTTCTTTCCGCGACGCGACCTTTTCGCGACGCCGTTGTTGCCGTCGATTACCGTTGTCGTGCCGCGATACATCTATTTACCAATATTTACAGCAAGCCTGCACTCCCGCGCTTACCTTAGCGATATATCAACAGGCCGCATCGACGGCTTGAAGGGAGCCCCGCCATGAAATCAATGTCACTGCTCGTCGCATGCGGCATTGTCATTTCCCTGGCGCTGACCGCTCCAGCTCATGCCGACGATCGCGCGAAACCGCCCCATCGCCAGCAGGATCACCGCAATACCCTCCGCCAGCCGCCGTCCTCCGCCCAGCCCAGCCGGCAGACCGTGCCGCGCGGCGACTTGCGCGGCGACATCGCCAGCAATGCACGCGCACGCATCGGCTCGCAGCCGTCGGACTTGCCGCGTCATCCATAGTCCTGCGAATTTCAGGATTCAGTCAAAGAAAATGCCCGCTTTCGGGAACTGCGCCGCATGCGACGAGTCACATCGTTGCCATGAGCACAGCGTGGCAACAGCAAAAGTATCCGGTACGCCCGTATCCTCGCGATACGGGCTTTTTTTTGACATCGCCGGCGCGCGCGGCGACACCCGAGGCGGGATGGTCCGCTGCTACAGTCGGCTTTCGAGAATCGCCACGGCGCTCGCTTCGCTCAATGCGTAGTCGTCCATGCGGCGATCGGTCCAGGAAAGTAATTTCTCGTCGCGCTCAAGGCGCGAAAATTCGGCTCGACCGCTGTCGGTCAGTACGGCGATGTCCACCGGTGCGTGAAAACCCGGCGCGGGGGCAACGGTCTTCTGCCTGACCGTGTCCATCAGCCCGAGCGATCGGAGATACTCGAACACGCCCGGGCGGCGTGCCCACGGTACCTGGCGGTACTGCACTCGTCTCAATGCGTCGAGCACCGCTTCGTTGGAATACGTGGCCATCTCGATTCTTTCTTAAAGTGCAGCGAC
Organism: Burkholderia sp. BE17; assembly: GCF_009362305.1. Taxonomy (NCBI): domain Bacteria; kingdom Pseudomonadati; phylum Pseudomonadota; class Betaproteobacteria; order Burkholderiales; family Burkholderiaceae; genus Burkholderia; species Burkholderia sp. BE17. Next base: position 27,303 of record NZ_WHNU01000046.1, on the reverse strand, counting down.
AATGCGAAGCGGTGCGCCGGGCAGGGTCTCCGCCCGCCGATACCGCCACCGATTCTGGAGGCCGACGTTCGGCGTCGCGTCAGGGCCGGATCGTCAGCCGTCCATAAAAAGACACCATACCCCAATCAAATTGATTCTGTTCGATTCATTTGTACTTCTCTTCATCTGTTTCATGCTCTGCCGCAAACGGCGACGACTCATCTCGATCGCCGCCGTTGCGCTGTTCTGGCTGCTCGCCACGGGCTGGCTCGCCGCACCGCTGATCGCGTGGACCGAGGCGGGCGTCGAGCCGGTCGAGCACCCCGACATGCACGGGCGAACCACGCTGATTCTCATCGGCGCCGGCACGCATCGCACCGACTCCGGGTTACGGCCGCCGCCCGATGGCGTCGCACGCATCCACAAGGTGGCGGCGCTTTATCGCGCGTGCCGGCAACAGGCCAACCACTGCACCGTGGTGATGTCGGGCGGCGACCCGCAGGGTCACGGCGAAACCGAGGCGGCCGTATATGGACGCCAGCTTGTCGCGGAAGGCGTCGCTCCCGCCGACCTCGTTCTCGAGCCGAACAGCCGTACAACCTACGAAAACGCGAAATTCACTGCGTCTATACTACGCCCACAGTATGACGACGCGCGCATTCTCGTCACCTCGTCGTATCAGATGCGCCGCGCACTGCTCGATTTCCGCCGTTTCGGCATCGATCCGCAACCCGTGTATGCGAATCGCCGGCGCGCGCAAACGGGCTGGCTGCCGCGCTGGCGCAATGTGGCCAACGCCGAACAGGCACTGCACGAACTGGTCGGCATCGCACAGTTCCACGTCTACCGATGGCTCGGGTGGTTCTGACGACCGCGCGAAAACGGGAGCAGAAATGGCAGTGCCGCCCAGGATGGCAGGCGCGTGACGAAGTGCGCGAAGTGTTGCGCGACTTCAACGCGGCCTTGCGTCGCGCCAAGATCCGGTGCACATTGATCCGTCACTTTTGTTACACTCGACACGCACTCGATTTCGGTCGCCAGACAAAACGGCAAGATTCGGGTTCATCACCACTTAGCGGAGGTAAAGCAATGAAGAAGACGTCCCTGGCTATCCTGGTAGCGATGTCGGCGCTGACTGGCGCAGCGTATGCGCAAGAGAGCACGGAAATCAAGACCATTACCGATCCGGCAAAGATCTCCGAGATCGAGCAGCGCGCACAGGCGCTGCAGCAGCAGCAAGCGGCCGAAGCCGCTCAGCCGGCGATGCAGGAAGAGCATCACCACGGCAAGAAGGCTGCTCACCACAAGGCTGCTGCGAAGAAGGCCGGCAAGAAGGCTGCCAAGGCCGCTCCGGCAGACGCTGCCAGCCAGTAAGTTCGGCGGCACCGCACAAGCGAAAAAGCCGAATCCGGGCAACCGGGTTCGGCTTTTTTGGTTGCGGCGCCCGCGCGCTGTGCTAAAGTCGCGCACCGAAATTTTCCACCCGTGCGCACCCCGGTGCGGAGGACAGCATGAGCAACATTCAACTCGACATCGAGTGGACCGAAGCCGCCACTCGCCAGATCAAGCAACTGATGCCCCGCGGCTCGGCCGACGCATTCCTCGCGCTGCCGCCGATCGAATGCCTGCCGATGGAGGGCGACGTGCTTTTCCTCGGCCCGCAAGGCAAGCAGCAACCGTTCATCGTCGCCGAGCGCCAGTATCATCACGACGGCGACGCCGACTGGACGATCATCCTGATCCTCGACGTACCCGGCACGTCGCACTGACGCGCTACTGCGACCGGACGCGTCCGGTCGCCCTACCGGGCTCAGACGAGCTTCGACAGTACGCGGATTTCGGAACTTTCGATCCAGTCCGCGGCCGCTTCGCGATAAGCGAGAATGTGCGCGGAACGCGCATGGGCGGCCAGCGCCTCCTCGCTCCTCCAGCGCTCGACGAATACAAACCGCGCGGGCTCCTTCAGGTCCCGGTGCAGGTCGTACTGCAATGCACCGGCTTCGTTGCGGGTCGGCTCGACGATCCCTTCGAGCACGGTGCGCAGCTTGTCCTCGGCGCCCGGCTTCGCCACGATCAGCGCCACGACTGCAATTTCGGCCATTCCCGACTCCTTCATCCAGAAAAGTCCGAGAATACGCGAATCACGCATCGCGCATCGCGCATCGCCGATGCGACACCGAACGACGGCCCCAAAAAAATAGCCCGCGCTTCAGAGAAGCGCGGGCGAAACCGTCGCCCTACGAGGATAGGCGACGGGGCCATCGAGATCCGCACGTTGGCGCGGATCGTCATCAGTTGCGTCGGCGCTTGCCGCGCCGACATTTGAAGGCGTCGATACCGTTGATCCGGCGCTCGCGGCACACACCCGGCATCTGACGCCATCCTCCCGGCTCTAACGATTCCAACATATAGAGCAGGTTGCGTGCCAGGTTCCCAATTCCGATCATTTCATTGATTTATAAGGACAATTTTTTTGTCGGTGACAATGTGACACCATGTTCTGCCGCCGTAACGTACGGATGTTACGTAACGTCACGAGGAGGGACCGAACCTCTCGCACATGCGTACTCCGGCGAGCGGCCATGAAAAAAGCCCGCCGAATGGCGGGCTTTTCACCGATGCGGAGAAACGTCGGGATCAGCGGAGCTGATTCACGAGCAGCCCCATGATCTGGCGCGCCGGCGACGACGTGTCAATCGCACCCGAATCGTCGATGACCGCGACACGCGTCTGGTCGTCCGTAAGCGCCTTCACGTTGACGCGGTACTGCTTCGCCTGCTTTTCCTTCTTGCCGTGGAACAGCTGGCTCCAGAAGCCCTGCTCGGCCGAGCTCAGATCCTTCGGGTCGACATAGCGCACGAAATACAGGCCCTTCGTGCGATCGCGATCGTCGACCGTGAAGTTCGCACGATCGAGCGCGAGACCGACGTGCAGCCACGACCGGTCGTACGGCTCGCCAAGCGTAACTTCGGACGGCACGGCCGCGTCGGCCACATCGTTGCCTTGCGCCGACGTGCGCGAAACGTTTTGCGCGGCGATCGCGGCGGCAGCCTTCGACGATGCATCGGCGTCGGACTTCTTGTCCTTCGGCACTGCGTTGTCCTTGATGTTCGCGATCGGCGGTTCGCCGTTCTTCGCGCGCTGCTCGTTCTGCGCGAGCACGGCCATCAGCCGCTTCAGGTATTCGGCCTCGAGCGCCGGATCGTTAGGCTTCGGTTCCCACTTGCTCGAATCGTTGTTCGCGCCGGTGATCGCCTCGCGCATCCCCTTCTGGCTGATGAACACGTAGGTGCCGCCGTTCGGTGCCGAATCGAGACGCGTGCGGTACTTGTTACGCTCGGCCGTCACGTACGAGTTGCCCATCGCCTTCGAGATCACGCTGCGGATCAGGCCGTCGTTGATCTGCGGATGGGTTTCGTTCCAGTCGGTCTCCATCACCCCCTTGTCGCGCTGGTCGACAACGAGCAGGAAGCCCTGCTCCTGCCAGAAACGACGCACCTGCGGCCAGATGGCGGCCGGCTGCTTGCCGTCGATCACGAGCCAGCTCTCGGTGCCGTCGCGCTGGATATGCATGCCGGCCACGGCCGGCGCGACGGTGTCCAGCGCAGGCGCCGCCTGCTGGACCTGCTGAAGCGCAGACAGGGAAGTCGCGCCGCCCTGGGGCGGCAGCGAACGCTGATCGGCCGTCTCGTCGAGCATGTTGGGCGGCACTGCGAGCGACGCTTCCTTCGATTTCGAATCGCTCTTGTAGTCCACTTTCGTGGGCGACGACGTACCGCAACCGGCGACGAGCGCGCCAGTGGCGAGCACTGCAGCGAACCGCATGGTAAGACGAAGATCAGTCATGTTCGGGGAATCCTCTTCCGCTAAATCACGGCGCTTTCCGTGGATCAACCTTGCATTTTACCGGGGCCGCGCCGCGATGTGCAAAAAAGCGAGCGGCAAGAAAAAACCCGCGTCAGCTTGAACTGACGCGGGTTCTTGTCTGGTCGGGGCGAGAGGATTTGAACCTCCGACCACCTGCACCCCATGCAGGTACGCTACCAGGCTGCGCTACGCCCCGAAAGAAGAAAAGTATAACAGACACTCTTCCGATTTAGAATCGGGTCGCATGCATTTTGTGAATGTTCTTGTGAAATTTTTTGGCGTGACGGCACCGATACGGGTAGCGACGCACATGCCGGCGCAATCCGCGCCCCGACCACGCGGCGTCCGCATCGCCTTCACCGCTTGCGCGCAACGCAGATGACCGTCAGGCCGGCAACGCGGTTGAACCGGAACATCGGCAACTCGACGCGACAGATCATCTTGAGCAAGCCGTTGACGAGCGGATGGTGCCGGCGCAATTGCGACGCGGGCTCGCGCGGATGCCGACGCGCCCGCTCGCCCAGCCGCAACGCTGCCGCGAGCGGAAACGTGAGGCCGAAGTAATAGGCGCCGCGCTCGACGTCGAGCCCGGCGCGGCGAACCACATCCTCGAGACCGCCGAGCGTATACCTGCGCTTGTGCTCGAGAAAATCGTCATGGCCGCTCCAGAGGAACTGGAACGCGGGAACCGTGATCAGGAACCGGCTGCCCGATGGCGCTCCGTTCACATACTGCGCCAGCAGCCCGACGTCGTCGTCGACATGCTCGAGCACGTCCATCAGCAGAACGAGATCGGTATCGAGTCGCTCGACGGCCCGCCGAAAGTGGATGGGCTTGCCGGCCGTCTCCTCGTCCGCATCGGCGGCGTAGCTCGTATCGACACACCACGCCTCCGTCGCCTGCGTGCGTTCGAGCAAGTACTTCGAGAAGAAGCCGGAGCCTGCACCGACGTCGAGTATCCGGTTCGCGCCCGACCCGCCCAGGAACCGACGGATCGCGCTCGCCTTCGACGCGTAGTACCAGTGATCGCCCGCACTCGCCCCCAATACGTCGACTTCCTTCAGATCCATGACGCTTCCCCGTGATGGCCAAGTGTTTTGATCCGTACAGCCATAAAGCTGATCTTACCTCGCCGTTGCCGCCGATCGTACCTGTCGACGCTGCACGGCCCGGCAACCCGCATTCGTCCCTAATCGAAAAAGACGATGGATGTTGGGACGCGGATCGCTACCGTGCGGTTAGCCGGCGCGAGAGTGACGCGCACGGCGAACTGTCCGACTGCATGCCGATCGGCGCGGATCGCGGGCTTGCTTCGCCAGCCTCGGCCGTCGCTTCGCGAATCCGGTGAGAACCCACGCCGGCCAAGGCTGGCGACGGATTTGCCCATGCACCGGAAAACACGTTGGCCGACGGCTCGCACAAACCAAACGACCGTTTGATCCGGCCGCCCCGCCACCCCGAATCCATTGTCCCGCAGCCCGCCGGCTTGCCGCGCCCGGGCGCCCGTTGTTTGGTAACGCCGCTCTAGCACGCTATGACACACTGCACGGCATCGACGCTCGCGCCGTGCAGTGGCGCGCACCACCGTCGATCACGACAAGACATGGAGACAGACGATGCGGAATGCGGTCCGGCGCGGCCATCGCTCGCCTTTGGCAATTTTCGACTGGCTTTCCGGCCCGCGACGCGCGGCCGCCCCGGTCTCGCACAAGACATCCCGCATATTCGGCTGCGGCGCGCTGGCGCTCGCGCTGCTCTGCACCGGCTGTGCGGAATCGTCCGCGCAGCGCGACGGCAACGCGTCGGTCGCGTCGACGAAGATCGAGCGCACCAAAGCCGAACGCCTCGCCCGCGAGCAGCAGATCGCGCGCACCGTGCCGTCGCTCGCGTCGATCAGCCTCGCGCAACCGCGCCCGTTCACGCTGCGCGACTCGGGCCAGAACGGCGCGATGACGTTCCTGCGCGACGTCGATTTCCGCATCGTCAACAACCTCGGCTTCTTCATCCGTCAGTTGTCGGCCACGCTCGTGCCGACGCAGGCCGGCGCGCCGATCGTGTTCGACGATCCGACGAGCTTCGAGATCGACGTGCACGAAGGCACGGTCACGCTCGACAACGCGAAGCTGACCGCCCTCTTCAATACCTATATCTTCGGTTACCGCAACGCACCGCTGCGCAAGCTCGCCGTGTCGGCCGGCGACGGCGTGATCCACCTGCAGGGCGAAATGCAGCGCGACGGCTGGGTGCCGTTCTCGCTGACCGGCACGCTCGCGATCCGCGACGGCAGCCAGCTCGTGTTCCACCCGACCGGCGTGCGCGTGTCGGGCATCAACGCGCAGCCGGTGATGCGCGCGGCCAACGTGAAGATGGCCGACCTGCTGAAGGTCCAGACGCCGATCGCGCAGCTCGCCGGCGACGATCTCGTGATGTCGGTCGACAAGCTGATGCCGCCGCCGCGCCTGAAGCTCACGATCACCGCGCTGCGCGTGACGCCGGCCGGCCTCGACCTGGCGCTCGACGACGGCACGCATGCGGGCTTTGCGATGCCCGCGAACGCACCGCAGCAGGCGATGTACATCCGCGGCGGCGACGTGAAGTTCATGCGCTCGATGCCGATGAACGCCGACATCCTGATCGGTCCGGCCGGTCCGGCGAAGCGCGACCGGAATTTCGTGTTCGACCTGTATCACTATCGCGACCAGGTGTCGGCCGGCTATTTCAATTTCGACGAAAGCGGTGCGATGGCAATCCACATGCCTTCGTACACGGGCCCGGCCAGCGGTGCGCTGCTCGGCAACGCGGTCGCGCGCCTGAACGACAGCTTCCTCGCCGCGCAACAAAACGTGCTGCGCGACGTACGCCAGCACTGGGAAGCCTACGCGCTCGCGGCGGACACCGCGCGACCCGGCATGCAGAAGGTCGCGATGCGGCGCACATCAACCACGCCGTTCAACGAACGGCACGTATCGAACCGCAACCCGACGATCCATCTGCGCAACGTCGACTTCAACCTGTCCGGCGATATCGGCTTTCATGTCGAGGATCTCGACGTCGAACTCGTGTCGAAGCGGCCCGGCGAGCCCGTCGACCTCGACGATCCGAACCAGTACGACATCCGCATTCTCGGCGGCACGGTAGTCGAGTCGTGGAAGGCGATGTCCGCGCTCTTCAACAACTACCTGCTCGACTACTCGCCGCGTTCGCTGAACGACCTGCAGCTGAGCGCGGACGGCCAGAACCTGCGCGTCCAGGGCGGCATCAAGCTGTGGAATCACGTGCCCGGCGTCTGGCTGCCGACCGACATGAAGGGCTCGCTGACGGTGCTCGACGACCGGCACCTCGCGTTCAAGCCATCCCAGGTGTCGGTGCTCGGCATTCCGCAGGCGAAGCTGCTGCGCTCGCTCGGCATCGAGCTCGCTTCGCTGACGCCGCTGCAGCGTCGCGGCGCGGAATTGCGCGGCGACACGCTCGTGCTCGACCAGTACACCGTGTTCCCGCCGCCGGTGCTGAACGGCAAGCTCGGGCAGGCAACGGTCGAGCGCGACGGGCTGCGCCTCACGTTCCGGCGGGCGGCGGGCACGCCCGCGCCGAAGCGGCCGCAGATCGATGCGCCGAGCTACATGTGGATGGAAGGCGGCGACATGAAGATGTTCAACGTGCTCGAACTGAACGTGCGCGCACTGATCCGGAATTCAGCCGAGGCCGGCCCGATGCGCTTCGACCTGTACGGCTATCGCAGCCAGGTCGCGCAGGGCTCGGTGCGGATGCTGCCGGACGGCACGCTGGTCGTCGACATGGGGCAGAAGAATCCGCTCGCGTCGCACTGATCCGCATATGCGACACGCATGAAAAAAGCCCGGTGGCGCTTCGCCAACCGGGCATTTCATTTCATCCTTCGCGCTGCTCGCTCAGTCGTGCTTCAGTCCGTCGATCACGTCGAGCAGCGCCTGCCGCAGCGCGATGACATCGACCGTCGCACCCGGCTTGCCGGGCGCACGCGCGTCGGCGGCCTGCATCTCGGGTTCGACGGGTTCCGCCGCGGCCCGCTCGCCGCTCGGCGAATCGAGCCGGTTGCGTGCGCCGTTGATCGTGAACCCCTGCTCGTACAGCAACTCGCGAATCCGCCGGATCAGCAGCACTTCGTGATGCTGGTAATACCGACGATTGCCGCGCCGCTTCACCGGCCGCAGCTGAGTGAATTCCTGTTCCCAATAACGCAGCACATGCGGCTTGACCCCGCACAATTCGCTGACTTCGCCGATCGTGAAGTAGCGCTTCGCGGGAATCGGAGGCAAAACGACTTTCTCAACCGTGGTGGTCATCGTCGGTTAACCGTCGGTAAGGGTGCGCGGCGGCCGCGCGGGACGTCAGCGCGCGGGGCGTTACTCCGCGCCGTTTTCGACCAGCGCCTTCAGCTTCTGGCTCGCGTGGAAGGTTACCACCCGGCGGGCCGCGATCGGAATCGCCTCGCCCGTCTTCGGATTGCGGCCCGGACGTTGCGGCTTGTCGCGCAGCTGGAAATTGCCGAACCCCGACAGCTTGACGCTTTCGCCGTTTTCGAGCGCGTCGCGGATCACTTCGAAAAACGCCTCGACCATGTCCTTCGCTTCACGCTTGTTCAACCCGACGCTGTCGAACAGCAGCTCCGCTAGCTCCGCTTTCGTCAGCGTGGGCGTCTCGGCAGACGCCGGCGCCGAAGCGTCGCGGTTCATGGCGCTGCGTTGCGCCGTCAGGAGGGCTTCGAATTCACTCGAGGTCATGTCGTTCATATCTGCCATACAGCGCGTTGAATCAAAACTTACGATGGGAAAAAGCCGCCCGCAAGCGGGCGGGCCCTCTCCTTAGCCGCGCAGGCGCGCACCGGCACGAGCCATCCGCTCGACCAGCGTCTGGATCGCCTGATCGACGACCTCGTCCTGCAGCGTGCCAGCCGCGTCCTGCAGCGTCACGCGGAAGGCAAGGCTCTTCTCGTGCGCGGCAAGACCACCGGAAGTATTTGATTTTGCACGAAATTCGTCGAAGAGTACAACCTTCTGAACGAATCGGCAGGCCTCTTCGGCAAGCGCCTTCTTCATTTCGTCGAAAAGTGCCTGAACCTCGACCGCCTGATCGACGACAACGGCGATATCGCGACGTACCGGCGGGAATTTCGACACGTCGGTCGGCGCGGGCAGCGCACGCGCGATCAGCGCGTCCGCATCGATTTCGAACATCACCGGCGCATGCGGCAGCTCGTACTTCTGCATCAGGCGCGGGTGCAGCTCGCCGATCCAGCCGACCGCGCGGCCATCGACCTCGATGCGTGCGCTGCGGCCCGGATGGAGGGCCGGATGCTCTGCCTTCACGAATCGCGCGGCCGCGGGCGCGAGCAGCGCCTCCAGATCGCCCTTCACGTCGAAGAAATCGACCGCGCGGGTCGCTGCGCCCCACTGCTCGTCGAGTGCCGGACCGTACGCAAGCGCGCCGACACGCTTCGGCTGCGCATGACCTTCGACGGCCAGCTCGCCGGCCTTCACCGACGGATCGGCGAGGAACACGCGGCCCGACTCGAACACGCGCACGCGATCGGCGCGGCGATTCAGGTTGTGGCGCAGCACGGCGATCAGGCTGCCGAACAGCGTCGTGCGCATCACCGAAAGCTGGCTCGCGATCGGGTTCAGCAGCCGGATCGGGTTGTCGTTGCCTGCGAAATCGTGCTCCCACTCGGCATCGACGAAGCTGAAGTTGACGGTTTCCGCATAGTCGCGCGCGGCGAGCGCATGACGGATGTCGTGGATCGAGCGCCGCGTCTCGTTGGTCGCACGCATTTCGCTCGTCGCGACCGGCGGACGCGCCGGGATCTTCTCGAAACCGTAAATGCGCGCCACTTCCTCGATCAGGTCTTCCTCGATCTCGATGTCGAAGCGGTGCGACGGCGGCGTGACGAGGAACGCGTCGTCGTCACGGTCGAACGGCAGGCCGAGGCGCGTGAAGATGCTGGCGATCTCGTCGGCGCCGATCTTCACGCCGATGATGCGGTTCGCACGCGACACGCGCATCTTTACCGACGCGCGCTGCGGCAGGTTCACGGACTGATCGTCGACCGGGCCGGCCTTGCCGCCGCAGATCTCGAGAATCAGCTGCGTGATGCGCTCGACGTGGTCGACGGTCGTCGCGTAATCGACACCGCGCTCGAAGCGATGGGCCGCATCGGTCGAGAAGTTGTACTTGCGCGCGCGGCCGCGGATGCTGTCCGGCCACCAGAATGCGGCTTCCAGGTAGATGTTGGTCGTGTCGAGCGTGACGGCCGTGCTGTCGCCACCCATGATGCCGGCCAGGCTTTCGACGTGGCGGTCGTCCGCAATCACGCCGACCGTTTCATCCAGTTCGACCGTATTGCCGTTGAGCAGCTTCAGCGATTCGCCGCGCTTGCCCCAGCGCACCTCGATGCCGCCGTGGATCTTGTCGAGATCGAACACGTGCGACGGGCGGCCGAGCTCGAACATCACGTAGTTCGAGATGTCGACGAGCGCGGACACGCTGCGCTGCCCCGAACGCTCGAGGCGCTCGACCATCCACTGCGGCGTCTTCGCGTGCGCGTTCACGCCGCGGATCACGCGGCCCGAGAAGCGGCCGCACAGATCCGGAGCGGCAATGCGCACCGGCAGCGTTTCGTCGAGCTCGACGCGCACCGGGCGGATGTCGACCGGCGTCAGCGGCGCACCGGTGATCGCGGCCGTCTCGCGCGCGATACCGAACACGGACAGGCAGTCGGCCTTGTTCGGCGTCAGCTTGATTTCGAAGATCGTGTCGTCGAGATTGAGCGTCTCGCGGATGTCCTGACCGACCGGCGTGTCTTCCGGCAGGATCAGCAGGCCGCTGTGATCCTCGGACAGCTTCAGCTCGCGCGCCGAGCACAGCATCCCCTGGCTCTCCACGCCGCGCAGCTTCGACAGCTTGATCGCGAACGGCTTGCCGCCCTCTTCCGCCGGCGGCAGTTCCGCGCCGACCAGCGCGACCGGCACCTTGATGCCGGGCGCCACGTTCGGCGCGCCGCAGACGATGTTCAGCGTCGCGCCGGTGCCGGCGTCGACCTGGCAGACATTGAGCTTGTCCGCATCCGGATGCTTGACGACTTCGAGCACGCGGCCGACGACGATTTTCGACGTCGGCGGCGCAGCCTTGCTCAGCGATTCGACTTCGAGCCCCGCCATCGTCAGCGCGTGCGACAGTTCGTCGGTCGTGAGCTGCGGGTCGACAAAGGTTCTCAACCAGGATTCAGGGAATTGCATGGATGTCTACGTTCGAAACAGGTTAGATCGACGCCCGGGCCCCATCGGATCGTCCGTCGGGGCGTGCGCGGGCACAGGTCGGCGCGGCGAGCGGCGTTATGCGAACTGGCGCAGGAAACGCAGGTCGTTCTCGAAAAACAGCCGGAGATCCTGGACGCCGTAGCGCAGCATCGTCAGGCGCTCGAGGCCGCTGCCGAACGCGAAGCCGATGTAGCGCTCGGGATCGAGGCCCATGTTGCGAATCACGGTCGGATGTACCTGCCCCGAGCCGGAGATCTCGAGCCACTTGCCGGCGTTCTTGCCTTGCTCGAACATCATGTCGATTTCGGCCGACGGTTCCGTGAACGGGAAATACGACGGACGGAAGCGCACGAGGATGTCGTCGCGCTCGAAGAATTTTTTCAGGAAGTCGGTATAGACGCCCTTGAGATCGGCGAAGCTGATGTTCTCGTCGATCCACAGCCCCTCGACCTGATTGAACATCGGCGAGTGGGTCGCATCGCTGTCGACGCGATACGTGCGGCCCGGCGCGATCACCTTGATCGGCGGACGGTTCATGCGCGCGTAACGCACCTGCATCGGGCTCGTGTGCGTGCGCAGCAGCAGCTGGCGGCCGTCGGCGTCCTTGCCTTCGACGTAGAAGGTGTCCTGCATCGAACGCGCCGGATGGTTCTCCGGGCTGTTCAGCGACGTGAAGTTGTACCAGTCGGTCTCGATCTCGGGACCGTCGGCCACGTCGAAACCGATCGAGCGGAAAATCTGTTCGACGCGCTCCCACGTGCGCATCACGGGGTGCAGGCTGCCTGCACCGGCGCCGCGGCCCGGCAACGTCACGTCGATCGCCTCGGCGGCGAGGCGCTGGTTCAGCAGCGCGTCGGCGAGCGCCTGGCGACGTGCGGTCAGCGCGGCTTCAACCTGCTGCTTCACGACGTTGATGCGTGCGCCTTCGGTCTTGCGTGCTTCGGGATCGAGCTTGCCGAGGCCCTTCAGCAACTCGGTCAGCGCACCCGACTTGCCGAGAAAGCGTGCTTTCTCGTTTTCGAGCGTGGTGATGTCGGCAGCCTGTTCGAAGGACTGCTGCGCGTCGGCGACAATCTGGTCCAGATCCATAGATCCCATCATTTCCAACGTCATTCGGTCTTGGCGAGCGAAATCGCCCACCAACAAAAAACGGCCCCCACGCTCTCTTCTTTCGCTGCCCCCCCGAGGGGGCGATCGGCCCTCTTGGGGCGGCCCAGCGAGGGCCGATAAAAAAAGGGGCTCGGAAGAGCCCCGTTTTCGCTGCAGCGGCCGAGACTACCGGATCATCGCTGCAACTAACCACGCAGTGCTAATTTCGCAATTAGGCTGCAACGGCGGCTTTCACTTGCTTGACGATCGCAGCAAAAGCAGCCTTGTCGAACACCGCCATGTCGGCCAGCACCTTACGGTCGAGTTCGATCGACGCCTTCTTCAGGCCGTTGATGAACACGCTGTAGGTCATGTCGTGCTGGCGAACTGCCGCGTTGATACGCGTGATCCACAGTGCGCGGAACACACGCTTCTTGTTGCGGCGATCGCGGTACGCGTACTGGCCAGCGCGCATCACCGCCTGCTTGGCGATGCGGTAGACGTTATTGCGGCGGCCGCGATAACCCTTGGCCAGGTTGATGATCTTCTTGTGGCGGGCCCGTGCGGTTACCCCACGTTTGACTCGAGGCATGTTTCTCTCCTTAGAGTATCGATTGAGGGGTTACGCGAACGGGAGCATTGCGCGGACGGAGTTCAGATCGGAATCATGAACTGCCGTGGCGCCACGCAGATGACGCTTGTTCTTCGTGGTTTTCTTGGTCAGGATGTGGCGCTTGAAGGCTTGACCGCGCTTGACGGTACCGCCCGGACGCACCACGAAGCGCTTTGCAGCGCTCTTCTTGGTCTTCATCTTAGGCATGACGAACAACTCCAGTTTATTAGATGGCGATGGGTGTGCGGTTGGCTTGCGCCCTTGACCCGCCCTTCGAAACCCAGTCCACTTGTGTACGGCGAACCGCTTGCACAGCCGCCGTCATTGTTGGCGCGCCGCCCTGACCGGGCAACGCGCCGAACCACTTCCGAACCTGCGCGCGAAGCGCGCGAGCCCGTTACTTCTTTTTCTTCGGCGAGAGCACCATGATCATCTGGCGCCCTTCCATCTTCGGCATCTGCTCGACCTGGCCGACTTCCTCGAGATCCGTGCGCAGACGCTCGAGCATCCGCATACCGATTTCCTGGTGAGCCATTTCGCGGCCTCGGAAACGCAACGTGATCTTCGTCTTGTCGCCCTCTTCGAGGAAGCGCACGAGATTGCGGAGCTTGACGTTGTAATCCCCGTCATCGGTACCCGGGCGGAACTTGACTTCCTTGACCTGGATGACCTTCTGCTTCAGCTTCGCTTCGTGCTGCTTCTTCGATTCCTGGTACTTGAACTTGCCGTAATCCATCAGACGGCAAACCGGGGGAACCGCTTGAGGCGCGATTTCCACCAGGTCAACATCCAGTTCTTCCGATTTACGGAAAGCATCAGCGAGTTTTACGATACCGAGCGGTTCGTTCTCGATCCCGACCAGACGCACTTCCGGCGCAGTGATTTCACCGTTGATGCGATGCGACGACTTATCAGTAGCGATGTTACGTTTCCTCTAAAAATTAAAAAAACGAGCCGCGCTGCCAGGGCGGTTACTTGAACGAGCGCAGGTCTTCCTGCAGACGCTCAACGAAGGCATCGACCGGCATCACGCCAAGATCGACGCCGCCACGGGCACGCACGGCTACCGTTTGCGCATCACGCTCCTTATCGCCCACGACGAGGAGATAAGGCACCTTTTCCAGCGTGTGCTCGCGTATTTTATAGCTAATCTTCTCGTTGCGCAAATCGGCCGTCACTCTAACCCCTTGTTTTTGCAACGATTGGGCCAGAGATTGCGCATATTCGACCTGACTTTCGGCGATATTGAGCACAACAGCCTGCATCGGCGCGAGCCAGACCGGCATTGCACCAGCGTGGTGCTCGATCAAAATGCCGAGGAATCGCTCCATCGAACCGACGATTGCACGGTGCAGCATCACGGGCCGGCGACGGCTGTTGTCCTCCGCCACGTACTCGGCGCCGAGGCGCTCCGGCAGCATCATGTCGAGCTGCAGCGTGCCACACTGCCACGAACGGCCGAGCGCGTCCTTGATGTGGTACTCGATCTTCGGACCGTAGAACGCACCCTCGCCCGGCAGCTCTTCCCACTGCAGGCCGCACGCCGTCAGCGCTTCGCGCAGCCCCTGCTCGGCACGGTCCCACGTTTCGTCGGAACCCATGCGCTGCTCAGGACGCAGCGACAGCTTGATGTCGATGTGGTCGAAGCCGAAATCGCCGTACACGCTCATCGCGAGCTTGTTAAACGCGATCGACTCGGCAATGATCTGGTCTTCCGTACAGAAGATGTGCGCATCGTCCTGCACGAAGCCACGCACGCGCATCAGGCCGTGCAGCGCGCCCGACGCCTCGTTGCGGTGGCACGAGCCGAACTCCGCGTAACGCAGCGGCAAGTCGCGGTAGGAACGCAGGCCGTGCTTGAACACCTGGACGTGCCCAGGGCAGTTCATCGGCTTGATCGCGTAGTCGCGCTTTTCCGACTCCGTCGTGAACATGTTCTCGCGGTAGTTCTGCCAATGGCCCGACGCTTCCCACAGCGAGCGATCCATGATCATCGGCGTCTTGATCTCGAGGTAGCCGGCTTCGTTCACGCGGCGGCGCATGTACTGCTCGACCTGCTGCCACAGCGCCCAGCCCTTCGGATGCCAGAACACCATGCCCGGCGACTCTTCCTGCATGTGGAACAGGTCGAGCTGCTTGCCGAGCTTGCGGTGGTCGCGCTTTTCCGCCTCCTCGAGCATGTGCAGGTACTGATCCTGGTCTTCCTTCTTCGTCCAGGCCGTGCCGTAGATGCGCTGCAGCTGCTCGTTCTTCGAATCGCCGCGCCAGTACGCACCCGCGACCTTCATCAGCTTGAAGACCTTCAGCTTGCCGGTCGACGGCACGTGCGGGCCGCGGCACAGATCGGTGAAGCTGCCGTGCGAATACAGCTTGATTTCGTCGTTCTGCGGAATCGACTCGATGATCTCGGCCTTGTACTTCTCGCCGAGGCTGCGGAAGTAACCCGCGGCCTCGTCGCGCGACACGACACGGCGCGTCACGGGCTCGTCCTTCTTCACGATCTCCTGCATGCGCTTTTCGATCTTTTCCAGATCTTCCGGCGTAAACGGACGGTTATACGAGAAGTCGTAATAGAAGCCGTTGTCGATCACGGGGCCGATCGTCACCTGCGCATCCGGATACAGTTCCTTCACCGCGTATGCGAGCAAGTGCGCCGTCGAGTGACGGATGATGTCGAGGCCGTCGGCATCCTTGTCCGTGACGATGGCGAGCGATGCGTCGCGGTCGATCACCGTGGACGTATCGACGAGTTCGCCGTCGAGCTTGCCACCAAGCGCAGCCTTCGCAAGGCCGGGACCGATCGAGGCTGCAACCTCGGCAACTGTCACCGGATGCTCGTATTGTCGAACTGAGCCGTCAGGCAAGCGTATCGAAACCATACCAATCTCCGTGATGCCGACAGTGGGCGGCAGACCAGGCACGCGATGTAAAAGTCACGCGCGGAATTTTCGCGACAAAAAAAATGCGGCCCCGCTTTCGAGGGGCCGCATTCGATACTTCACTCAAACTGAAAGGGCGAAAACGTTCCTCGACTAGCGTCGCTCCGAAGTGGTTTCGGTCAACGTTCGCGGTGCCATAACCGTATTCGCCTTGTTCGCGTTGAGCTATTTACTGCATCGAATACCCGAAGACCGGGCATTCTCAATTCGTTGGTAGGCTCGATTGGACTCGAACCAACGACCCCCACCATGTCAAGGTGGTGCTCTAACCAGCTGAGCTACGAGCCTAGAGAAGCTGAAATTATATGGAGCCGTTATCGGTTTGGCAAGCGTTTTTATGCGGTCGCAGCAAAATTACGGCGTTCCAACCCCATCACGCCTTGCGGCCGGCCCGCACCACGCCCGGGACTTCACCGAGCAGCGTGCAGGCGCGCTGCACCTGTGCCGAATTCGACACCTCGACCGTGAACTGCATGAATGCCGCATTACGGCGGCTCTGCGTCTTCACGCCCACCACGTTGATCTTTTCGCGCGCGAACACTTCGGAGATGTCGCGCAGCAACCCTTGCCGGTCGCTCGCCTCGATCATCAGGTCGACCGGATAGACGGACGCGCCGCGCCCCCCCAGCACGTCGGCCGACCAGGTCGTCTGCAGCACGCGTTCCGGCGCGCGCTCGACCATCCGGCGAAACGTCGGGCAGTCGCTGCGGTGGATCGACATCCCCTTGCCGCGCGTGACGAAGCCGGCGATCGGATCGGGCGGCGCCGGCCGGCAGCAACGCGCGAGCTGGGTCAGCAGCGCGTCGACGCCCACCACCAGCACGCCGGTCGACGCGCCGTGCGCGACGCTCGCGCCGCTGCTGCGCTTTTCGAAATCGGCAGGCGCCTCGGGCGCAGGTTCAGGCGGCGGCGCATCGGACAGCGCGTGCTCGACATTGCGCAGGCTGAATTCTTCCTTGCCGACGACCGAGAACAACTCCTCGGGCGACTTGAAACCGAGCTTCGCGGCGAGGTTGTCCAGGTTGACCGACGTCTTGCCCTCGCGCTGCAGCGTCTTTTCGACGAGCGCACGGCCGTGCGAGACGTTTTCTTCCTGCTCGATCGAGTTGAACCACGCCCGCACCTTCTGGCGCGCGCGCGAGCTCTTCAGGTAGCCGAGCTGCAGGTTCAGCCAGTCGCGCGACGGCCCGCCCTCCTTCACCGCGACGATCTCGACCGTCTGACCGTTCGCGAGCGGCGTGTTCAGCGGCACCATCGCGCCGTCGACGCGCGCGCCGCGGCAGCGATGACCGAGTTCGCTGTGCAGGTGGTACGCGAAATCGACTGGCGTCGCGCCCTGCGGCAGCGCGATCACGCGCGCCTGCGGCGTCAGCACGTAGATGTGGTCGTCGTCGAGCGAAGTCTCGCGCAATTGTGCCCACGCCTGGTCGCCCGATACCCCGGGGCCGTCCTCGACGTCGTCCTTCCATGCGAGCAACTGGCGCAGCCACGCGATCTTCTCGTCGTACTTGTCGCTCGCCGAGAACTGGCCGCCATAACCGCGCGCGCCGGCCTCCTTGTAGCGCCAGTGCGCGGCGACGCCGTACTCGGCGAAGCGGTGCATCTCCTGCGTGCGGATCTGCACTTCGAACGCGCGGCCGTCGTCGCCGATCACGACCGTATGCAGCGACTTGTAGCCGTTCGGCTTCGGACGCGAGATATAGTCGTCGAACTCCTTAGGCACCGGCTGCCACAGGTGATGCACGATGCCGAGCACCGCGTAGCAATCCTTGATGTCGGGCACGATCACACGAAACGCGCGCACATCGTACAGTTCGGAGAAATCGAGCTCCTTGCCGCGCATCTTGCGCCAGATGCTGTAGATATGCTTCGGCCGGCCGCTCACGTCGGCCTGGATGTGCGCGTCCGCCAGCTCGTGCTGCAGCCGCTCGATCGCCTGCGTGACGTAGGCCTCGCGTTCGATGCGCTTCTCGTCGAGCAGCTTCGCGATCCGCTTGTAGGTGACGGGATCCTCGAAGCGGAACGCGAGATCCTCGAGCTCCCACTTCAGTTGCCAGATCCCGAGACGGTTCGCGAGCGGCGCATAGATCTCGAGCGTCTCGCGTGCGACGTCGGGCGGCGGGTCGATCTTCGCGGCCGCGTAGTAGCGCAGCGACTGCAACCGCGACGCGAGCCGGATCAGCACCACGCGGATGTCCTGCGCGAACGCGAGCAGCATCTTGCGCAGCGCCTCGATCTGCGTGCGCCGCTCTTCCGCCGCGTCGCGCCCGGCGTCGGGCACCGCATTCTGCGCGGCGCGCAGGCTGACGGTGCCGAGCCGCAACAGCTTGCGCACGTCCGACACGAGCCGCGCCACTTCGTCGCCGAAACGTTCGGTGAGCTCGCGCTCCGGGTCGCTCAGGTGCGGCGTCAGTACGAACAGCGCGGCGGCCTGCATCGCGGACGGATCGACGTTCAGCGTGCGCATGATCGACGCCGTGCCCGCCGAGTGATCGGCAAGCAGTTCGCCGGACGACAGGCGTGCATTGCCGGCCCGCTCGCGCACGAACGCGAGCACGTCGTCGAACGACGGTGCCGCGACGGGGGAAGTGGAAACGGACTCGGTCATTGCACGGCCTGACGGAATGCGGTCATCGTCGGTTAATGCTCAACTCGGCGCGGCTCAGCTCCGCTGCGCGGCGACGACCACGATCTCGACGAGCAGCGCCGGATCTGCGAGCTTCGCCTCGACGGTGGCGCGCGGCGGCGTGTTGCCCTGCGCGACCCACGCGTCCCACTCCGCATTCATGCCTTCGAAATTCGCCAGGTCCGAGATGTAGATCTGCACCGACAGCAGATGCGCCTTGTCGCTGTTCGCTTCGGCGAGCAGGCGGTCGATGTGGCCGAGCACTTCGCGCGTCTGGCCCTCGATGCCCTGCGTGGTGTCTTCGGCGATCTGGCCTGCCAGATACACGGTACCGTTGTGGATCGCGGTTTCGGAGAGACGGGCCCCGACGTGGTGACGAATGACTGCCATGGAATGTTCCGGTCTTGAGTGGGTGAAGAATCGGACGACGACACGGCCCGCGTGCCGCCGAACCACATATTATGACGCGTTTATGCGTCGCCTTCGACGAAAAACCGCCGTGCAAGCGCAATCTGGTCGGCGCCGATGAACGCCGGCGCGTGACCCGCACCCGGAATCTCGGCCTGCGCCACATGCCGGCCGCGACGCATCATGTCGGCCACCGTCTCGCGCGACAGCAGGTCGGACGTCTCGCCGCGCACGACGAGCAGCGACGCGTCCGTCGTCTCGATGGCGTGCCACAGTGCGGCCTCGCCGAGCGCGGCCAGTTCGGGCGTCGTCGCCTTGAACGGCTCGGCGATGCGCGGATCGTAGCGCATCGTCCAGCCGCCTTCGGGCAACTCGCGCAGCAGCGGCCCGTTGAGCTCGCGCCACTCGTCGGCGGTCAGCGCGCCGAACGGCAGCGACAACGACGTCAGATAGTCGATACCTTCCTGCTCGGTCGCAAAACGCGGCTGCACGCCGAGATACTCGCCGATGCGCGTCAGCGAATCGGGCTCGATGCGCGGGCCGACGTCGTTGACGATCATCCGCCGCAGCGGCGAACCGGGCAGCCCTGCGAGCGCCATGCCGATCAGGCCGCCCATCGACGTGCCGAACCAGTCGACCGATTCGACGTCGAGCCGCGCGATCAGCGTCACCATGTCGGCCACGTATTGCGGGATCGCATAGAGCCGCGGATCGGCGAGCCAGTCCGACCGGCCGCGCCCGACGACATCGGGGCAAACGACGCGATACGTATCGGACAGCGCGGCGGCGAGCCGGTCGAAATCGCGCCCGGAACGGGTCAGGCCATGCACGCAGACCAGCACGCGCGGGTTGGCGGGATCTCCCCACTCTGCATAGGCGATGTGGTGAAGGCCGGCAGCGCTCGCACACTGCACGCGCCGCTGGCGCGGAACCGGGGGATTCGCTGAGGTCGTTGGCATCGTTGGCATCCTGTCGAACGGGGGCGCGCAGCGAGGCAACGCTGGCGCGGCCCAATGCAGACGATTGTAAACGCTTCGGTCGCGCGACGCGTTCCGCCGCCTGCCACCCGTGCTGGGGAACGCTGCGCGCGTGGCATTCGCCGTGCGCCCTCTTTCGACGAAACGATCCGCACAATCGCGCGCATCGTCAGCTCGCGTCCCAGCGCCACGCCGCCTGCAAGTGCTCGCGCACGAAATCGACGAACGTCCGCACGCGCAACGCGAGATGCCGCCCGCCCGGATAGACCGCATGCAGCGGCGCCGCCGGCGCCGCATATACAGGCAGCACCCGCACGAGCCGGCCCGCCTCGAGATCGGGCGCGACGTCCCAGATCGACTTCAACGCAATGCCTGCGCCGTCGAGCGCAAGCATGCGCGCCGCGCCTCCGTCGTTGGTCAGCACCGCCGCCGCGACCTCGACCGCGATCGGGCCGTCCAAGCCATCGAACCGCCATTCGGCCTGCAGTTGCTCGCCCATCACGATGCAACGGTGCGCACGCAGCTCGCCGGGATGCACCGGCAAGCCGCATTCGGCGACGTATGCCGGTGACGCGCACAGCACGCGGCGGTTCGGCGCCAGTTCACGCGCGATCATCGAAGAATCGGCGAGACTGCCGATCCGCACCGCGACGTCGATCTCGTGCGCGAGCAGATCGATGACCGTGTCGGTCAGAATCAATTGCACGCACACCTGCGGATGCCGGCGCCGGAACTCGGCGACGAGCGGCGCGATCCGCAGGCGCCCGATCTCGCCCGGCGCGGTCACGCGCAGCAGGCCGCTCACCGTGCCGCGGCGATCCCGCATCAGCGTTTCCGCCAGGTCGACTTCGGCGAGGATGCGCAGCACCTGTGCATGGAACAGCGTGCCCTCGTCGGTCAGCGTCTGCCGGCGAGTCGTCCGGTGCAGCAGCCGCACCCCGAGCCGAGCCTCCAGATGCGCAAGCCGTTTGCTGATCACCGACAGCGACAAGTCCTGCTCCCGCGCCGCCGCCGACAGGCTGCCCGCCGCGACGACGATCGAGAAGGTTTCCAGCGCGGGCAGGTCGTCGATCAGCATTCGAGCATCCTCGATCCGCCACCCTTTCCTTTTTTCGAATAATTCATTCGCCTCCCCTTGGTATTTATATCGAATTCGGAAACCTACCATGACGTCACCGCGCCATCCAGGCGCACCATCATGAAAAAGGAGAATCCGATGTCTGCGTTGCAACGATTCCTGCGCCGCTCGATTGCCGGCACGCTCGCGGCGACGTTTGCCGCAGTCGCGCTACCGCCCGTCACCGCCAATGCGGCCGATCTCGCGACCCCGTTGCACCTGACGGTCGCGGCCGGACTGCCCGCCGCTCAGGCGCGCGACCAGATCCTTGCGGCGCGCCGCTACGCCACGTTCTGGGACACGGGAGACGAGGCGCTTGCGCGCGCGGCACTCGCTGCCGACTTCATGGATCGCACGCTGCCGGCCGGACGGGCCCAGGGCGTGCCGGGGCCGCTCGCAGCATCGCGAACGATGCGCGCGGCGATTCCCGACCTGCATTGCGAGATCGAGCAGATGATCGTCGCCGGCGATCGCGTCGTCGTCCACCTGCGGTTTCGCGGACATTTCACCGAGGTCTTTGGCAACACGACCGGCCACGGACAGGCGGTCGATTTCGTCGCGACCGACATCTACCGGATCGCGGCCGGCCGGATCGCCGAGAACTGGCACATCGAAGACAACCTGACGCTGATGCGCCAACTCGGCGTCGCAAACTGAGGGCCCAGCCGATGACGAACTTCGATCCTTCGACGCGCGCGGCACGCCGCGCATTCCTCGCACAGGCCGGCGCCGGCGCCGGGCTGGCCGCCGCCGGCGCGGTACTCGGCAGCGCGGCGCGGCACGCAAACGCCGCAACGGCCGGGCCGCCCGCCGCGCCGACCGCCGCGGGCGGCAAGTTCTGGCCGGACGACATCCGCCTCGTGATCTCGATCTCGATGCAATTCGAGGCCGGCGGCCAACCGCCCAAGGGCGCGGACAGCCCGTTTCCGGGCGTCGCGTTCCCCCCTTCCGTGCCGGCAGACCTCGCGTCGGGCACCTGGTTCGCGTACGGCTATCGCGAAGGCATCCCGCGCATGCTCGACCTGTGGGACCGGCATGGCGTGAAAGTCACGTCGCACATGATCGGCGAAGCCGTCCGGCACCGCGCCGATCTCGCACGGGAGATCGTCGCGCGCGGCCACGAGGCGTCGGCGCACGGCCCAAGCTGGCGCTCGCAGTTCGCGATGAGCCGCGACGACGAGCGCCGCTTCCTGATCGAAGCGCGCGACATGGTCGAGGCAGCGACCGGCACGAGGCCGATCGGCTACAACTGCAACTGGCTGCGGCGCGGGCCGAACACGCTGTCGCTGTTGCAGGAACTCGGCTACACCTATCACATCGACGACGTCAGCCGCGACGAGCCGTTCATCGAGACCGTGAACGGGCACGATTTCGCCGTCGTCCCGTACACGCTGCGCAACAACGACATCCTGCTGATCGAAGGCCGCAATTACTCGCCGACGATGTTCCTGGAGCAGATCAAGCTCGATTTCGACCAGCTCTACGCGGAGGCCGGGCAGCGACGCCGCATGATGTCGATCAGCGCACACGACCGCATCAGCGGCACGCCGCAGATGGTCCGTGCGTGGGACGAATTCCTGCGCTACGCGCGATCGCATCCGGGTGTCGCGTTCATGCGCAAGGACGAGATCGCGCGTTACGCGCTCGGCAACGCGGCGACGCTGCGCGAAACCGAGACGATCTGACCGGATTTCTTTCTTCTCAACGGGAACGAACCATCATGAACGATTCATTCAATGGCAACGCGGTGCTCGTGGTCGGCGGGAGCTCCGGGATCGGCGCGGCCGCCGCGCAGGCATTCGCGCAGCGCGGCGCACGCGTGACGATCGCTTCGCGCGACGCACGCAAGGGCGAGGCGGTCGCGGCCGCGATCGGCCGCGGCACGCGCTTCGCACCGCTCGATATCACGCGAACCGACGAAGTCGATGCATTCTGCGCACGCGCCGGCCGGTTCGACCACGTCGTGATTTCCGCCGCACAGACCGCAACAGGCCCGGTCCGCTCGCTCGCATTCGACGCCGCGCAGGCCGCGATGGACAGCAAGTTCTGGGGCGCGTATCGCATCGCGCGGGCAATCGACATCGTCCCGGGCGGCTCGCTGACGTTCGTGTCGGGGTTTCTCGGCGTGCGACCGAGTGCATCGTCGGTGCTGCAGGGCGCAATCAATGCGGCACTCGATGCACTGGCCCGCGGCCTGGCGCTCGAACTGGCCCCCGTACGCGTCAACACGGTGTCGCCCGGCCTGATCGCCACGCCGCTGTGGGACAAGCTCGCGACCGACGCGCGCGACGCCATGTTCGCCGGCGCCGCGCAGCGGTTGCCGGCGCGCCGCGTGGGCCGGCCCGAGGATGTCGCGAACGCGATCGTCTATCTGGCGGCGACGCCGTACTCGACCGGTTCGACCGTACTCGTCGACGGCGGCGGCGCAATCGCGTAATACATCGAGAAAGGTCCGTGGCACGGGCGCGACCGCCATGAAAACGCGCATTCCCGCACGCCAAAAGACAGCGCCCCGCATGCATCGAAGCATGCGGGGCGCCGCAGCCGCGCAACGGCGCGCGGCGCCAAGCTCCGTCGGCTTACGCGACCGCGCTCACGTCGAGCGGTGCGCCCGTCTTCGCCTGGATCTCGTCGGCGCTCACGCCGTCGGCGAGCTCGAGAACCTTCAGGCCGGCCGGCGTCACTTCGATCACGCCGAGATCGGTGATGATCAGGTCCACCACGCCGACACCCGTCAGCGGCAGGTTGCACTCGTCGAGGATCTTGTGCTGATCGCCCTTCGCGACGTGCTCCATCAGCACGACGACGCGCTTCACGCCGGCGACGAGGTCCATCGCGCCGCCCATCCCCTTGATCATCTTGCCGGGGATCATCCAGTTCGCGAGGTCGCCCTGCTTGCTGACCTGCATCGCGCCGAGGATCGCGAGGTTGATGTGGCCGCCGCGGATCATCGCGAACGAGTCGGCCGACGAGAAGATCGACGAGCCCGGCAGCGTCGTGACGGTCTGCTTGCCGGCGTTGATGAGATCGGCGTCGACCTCGTCTTCGGTCGGCGACGGGCCGATGCCGAGCAGCCCGTTCTCCGACTGCAGCCACACCTCGACGCCTTCCGGCACGTGATTCGCGACGAGCGTCGGCAGGCCGATGCCGAGGTTCACGTAGAAGCCGTCCTGCAGTTCCTTCGCCGCGCGCGCGGCCATCTGGTCACGATTCCAGGCCATGTCAGTCTCCTTTCGCGCGTACGACGCGTTGTTCGATGCGTTTTTCCGGCGTCGCGTTCAGCACGATGCGCTGCACGAAAATCCCCGGCGTATGGACCTGGTCCGGATCGAGTGCGCCGTTCTCGACGATCTCCTCGACCTCCACCACGGTGATCTTGCCGGCCATCGCGCACATCGGGTTGAAGTTGCGCGCGGTGCGGCGATAGATCAGGTTGCCGGACTTGTCGGCCTTCCACGCCTTCACGAGCGCGACGTCGGCCGTCAGCGACGGCTCGAGCACGTAGTGGCGATCGCCGAACTGGCGCGTTTCCTTGCCTTCCGCGATCACGGTGCCGTAGCCGGTATTCGTGAAGAACGCGGGGATGCCCGCGCCGCCCGCGCGCAGCTTTTCGGCGAGCGTGCCTTGCGGCGTGAATTCGAGCTCGAGTTCGCCGGCCAGGTATTGGCGCTCGAACTCCTTGTTCTCGCCGACGTACGACGAGATCATCTTCTTGATCTGGCGCGTTTCCAGCAGCAGGCCGAGACCGAAGCCGTCGACGCCCGCGTTGTTGCTGATGCAGGTGATGCCCTTGACGCCCGAATCGCGCAACGCGCCGATCAGCGCCTCGGGAATCCCGCACAGGCCGAAGCCGCCCACCGCGAAGGTCTGCCCGTCGCGGACGATCCCTTCCAGCGCGGCAGCCGCGCTTGGATAGACTTTGTTCATCTGTTGTCCCTTCCTTTATGGAAACCAGCGAAACCGGTTCACGCGCCCACGTGGGCGGCAAGCCCGCCGCATCATTCTATGCATGCGCGGCGATGCCTGCGTCGAGGCGCGCTGTTTTTATGTCGCGGCGAACTGCCACGAGATGCCTGAAAGGGTACGATGCGGCGCGGATGCGGCACAATACGCAAAAATACATAAGCGTTTGCCTCCGCTTGCCTGCGCCATGCCCGCTCTCGATTACCAGACTGCCTTCCACCTCGCGCCGCTCGGCCTCGTGATGTCGCGCGACCGCGTAATCGAGGACTGCAACGACGCGCTCGCGTCGATCTTCCGCTGCGCGCGGGCCGACCTGATCGGGAAATCGTACGAGGTGCTCTACCCGTCGACGGACGAATTCCAGCGAATCGGCGAGCGCATCTCGCGCGTGATGGTCGCGAACGGCATCTATTCGGATGACAGAATCATGAAACGGGCCGACGGCGAGCTGTTCTGGTGCCACGTGACGGGCCGCGCGCTCGACCGCACCGCGCCGCTCGCGGCCGGCGTCTGGACCTTCGAGGATTTGAGCGCGACGCGCCGCGTCGCGGTCGAACTGACTCCGCGCGAGCGCGAGATCGCCGCGCAACTCGCGACCGGCAAGACCAGCAAGCAGATCGGGCGCGTGCTCGACATCAGCTCGCGCACGGTCGACATCTACCGCGCACGGCTGATGCGCAAGTACGGGACGAACAACACGCCGGAGCTGCTGCAGCGCCTGCTCGGGCAGTGAACGGGCAGCAAATGGCGGCGCCCGGATGACAATCGGCCGCGCAAGGCGGCCGATTCGGGTAACAGCGGGCGTGGCGACTCACCGGCGCGCCGGCGCCGGCCTCGCCATATCGGCGCTCAGACGATTTTCGTCGCGAGCGCGCGCTCGATCGTGTCGCGCAGCAGTTGCGGCAGCGACACCGACTTGCCGAGCGCATAGTCGACCCACACGCAGCGCGCGTTGCCGCGCGCATAGACGTGCTGCGGATCGTCCGCACGCGTAAGCTCGAAACCGGTGTCGAAGCTGCTTCTGCCGGGTTTCGCAGCCGACATCTTCGCGATCACGTCGCCCGGATAATGCAGTTGCTTGAGGAATTCCATCGACGCCGTGACGATGACGGGCCCCTGCCCCTCGCCGTTGCCGCCGGCGATGCCGAGTTCCTCGAACCACGAGATCCGCGCCTGCTCCATGTAGCGGAAATAGACCGTGTTGTTCACGTGGCCGAACGCGTCCATGTCGCCCCAGCGGATCGGCATCGACATCTCAAAAACGGGTGAGTAATCGCTTGTTACGCTCATTGCAGTCTTCTTTGTTGCTGAATGTCATCCGCTCAGGCGAGGCCGAAGCCGTCGTCGGCGGAGATGATCGAGCCGTTGATGAACTGCGACTCGTCGGCCGCGAGCAGCAACAACAGCCCGTCGAGATCCTGCGGCTTGCCGACGCGCTTGCGCGGCAGCATCGACTGCAGCTTCTGGCCCTGCTCGGTTTCCCACAGGTAATGATTGATTTCGGTATCGATATAACCCGGACAGATCGCGTTGACATTGATCCCGTGGCGCCCCCATTCGAGCGCCATCGCGCGCGTCATCTGCACGACCGCGGCCTTGCTCATCGCGTACAGCCCGATCTGCGGAAACACGCGCAGCCCGGCCACCGACGCGATGTTGATGATCCGGCACGGCGGCTTGCCGTTACCGCTGCCGTTCGCACGCATGATCATCCGCTTCGCGACTTCCTGCGCGACGAAAAATGCGCCGCGCGTGTTGGTATCGAACACGAACTCGAAATCGGCCGGCGTCACGTCGACAAGCTTCTGCATCGTCGACACGCCGGAATTGTTCACGAGGATATCGATCGTGCCGGCTTCGGTCTCCGCGTGCGCGACCGCCGCCTTGATGCTCTGGACGTCGGTGACGTCGAGCGACACGACGTGCGCGGCACCGCCCGCCGCCTCGATCTCCGCGCGCAGCTCCTTCAGGCGCTCGACGCGGCGGCTCGCGAGCACGACCTTCGCGCCGGCCTGCGACAGCACCTGCGCAAAACGCTGCCCGAGGCCGCTCGACGCGCCCGTGACCAGCGCAACCTTGCCTTCCAGATTGATCGATCGACCCATTTGCACATCCCCTTTCGATGTCATTTCGCCAGCTCGGGCAACACGGCCCGGGCGGCATAACCCTAGCACAAGAATAGAACGATCGTGCTAATCTAGACGCGTGCTGTTGCGGCAAGCGTTTCGTTTCGCAGACAATACGCTCCCGAATAAAAGCATTCTAACGGTTAGAGGAACGCCAATGACCCCCGCAAGCCTCATCGAGCAATACGGCCCGCGCGAATCGATGGAATACGACGTCGTGATCGTCGGCGGCGGCCCCGCCGGGCTGTCGGCGGCGATCCGGCTCAAGCAGCTGGCCGCCGAGAAAGGCACCGAGATCGGCGTGTGC
>NZ_WHNU01000045.1:0-77411 GCF_009362305.1 Burkholderia sp. BE17 | reverse complement strand
CCGCGATCTCGGGCACGACGATGTAGTTCGAGAACGTCGACGTGCCCATGTAGTGGAACAGCGGCTTGCCGTCGAGCGAGAAGCGCGACGTCGCGTCGGGCATCAGGCCCTTGCCCTGCGTCGCGCGGATCTTCTGGCACAGGTTGGTCTTGCGCGACAGGCAGAACTTGCACTCGCGGCATTCCGGCGTGTAGAGCGGAATCACGTGGTCGCCCTTCCTGACGGTGCCGACGCCGGGGCCGACGTCGACCACCACGCCCGCGCCTTCATGGCCGAGGATCGCCGGGAAGATGCCTTCCGGATCGGCACCCGACAACGTGTAGTAGTCGGTGTGGCAGATGCCCGTCGCCTTCACTTCGATCAGCACTTCGCCGGCGCGCGGCCCTTCGAGATCGACTTCCTCGATCGTCAGCGGCGCACCCGCCTTCCATGCAATCGCGGCTTTCGTTTTCATCGTGTCACTCCTGTCTGTCAATTAGGTCGCCCCGGGGTGGCGCTGCGGCGCCCGTGTCGTCCGGGGTCAGTGCTTCAACACTCGTGTCGGCCGGAGTCGGTGCTTCAGCACTGACTCCGGCCCCATGCCTTGCATCCGGTCCCATGCTTCGCACCGGGCCCCGTTCAAAGCGGTCGAACCCATGCCGCGCGACATCGCGCGCGATACGGCAAAAGCATCTCGTGCTCGCCATGATGGCCGGTCCCGCCGCGCACCGCGTGCGGGAATCGGTCGCCGGCTTGCCACGATGCGTCATCGCTGACGCAAAAGAACAAGTGTCCGAGTTTAAACGCCCGTCGTGAACCACGCATCCGTGCGCGCATACAGATCGACGAAGCGTGCGTGGCGCGCGGCCAGCAGGCGGTCGTCGCGCGGCGCGGCGACCGGCGACGCGGCCGGCGCCAGCGCGCGCAACGTATCTTCGCGCCAGTGTCCGATCGCGACGCCCGCGAGCAGCGCGGCGCCGCGCGTCGCGGCGTTCGGGCAATCGATCGCGTGCAGCGACGCGCCGAGCGCGTCGGCGAGCAACTGACGCCAGCGCGGATCGACCGAGCCGCCGCCCGCGAGACGCAGCGTCGTCACCGGGTCGCGACGATCCGCATCGCGGATCGCATCGAGCCCCGCGCGCAACGCGAACGCGACGCCTTCGAACGCGGCACGCATCATCGCGCCGCGCGTGTCGCCGAGCCCGAGGCCGAGCCAGCCGCCGCGCGCATCGGGATTCATCCACGGCGAACGCTCGCCGGTCAGGTAGGGCAGGAAGCACAGCCGTTCCGACGGCGGTTGCGCGAACGCGTCGTCATACGCATCCGCCCATCCCGAATAACCGA
This sequence comes from Burkholderia sp. BE17, assembly GCF_009362305.1. NCBI lineage: Bacteria > Pseudomonadati > Pseudomonadota > Betaproteobacteria > Burkholderiales > Burkholderiaceae > Burkholderia > Burkholderia sp. BE17. The sequence goes on along the minus strand of NZ_WHNU01000045.1, from coordinate 76,088 downwards.
GCCAGCCGCGCACGGTTTCGAGCGCGAGCCCGACGTTCTGCATCGCGGCCATCGTGTAATAACCGCCGCCGGCCGCCGCGCGATAGCGATGCAGCCCGCGCCGTGCGGGCGGCAGCGCATCCGCGAGCACGACGATCTGGCCGCCGCTGCCCGTCGTCAGCAGCGCGTCGCCGGCCGCGGCGAGCCCGCTGCCGAGCGCCGCGCATGCGGTGTCGGCCGCGCCCGTCGCCAGCGGCACGCCGGCCGGCAGGCCGAGCGCCGCGGCCGCCTGCGCGCCGAGCGTACCGCAGCGTGCAGTCGACGCATGGACCGGCGCGAACCGGTCGGCCGGCAGGCCGAGCGCGTCGATCAATGCCGTATCCCATGCGCCGTCGGGCGTCGCGAGCGCGGTCGCGCACGCATCGCTCGGATCGGCCGCGACGTCGCCGCCGAGCGCGATGCGCAACCAGTCCTTCGGCTGCACGGCCCAGCGCGCGACGCGCAGCGCATCGGGTTCGTGCGCGGCCAGCCAGCGCAACAGCGGGCCCGCCATGCCCGGCGCGACGGGATTCGGGGCGACGGGCAATCCGGCGACGGGCATTCCGGCGGCGGGCGATCCCGCGGCGAGCAATCCGGCGACGGACCAATCGGACGCGTCCGCTTCGCGCACCGCGCGCGTGTCGGGCCACAGCAGCGCGGGCCGCACCGGCTGCCCGGCCGCGTCGATCAGCACGACGCCATGCATCTGCCCCGAGAAGCCGATCGCCGCGACCTGCGCGCGCTCGCCGGCCGGCAGCCGCGCGGCCGCGCGCACGAGCGCCTGCCACCACGCATCGGGCGCAATCTCGGCCCAGCCGGGCCGCGGCGACGACAACGCATAAGGTTCGCTCGCGACCGCGCGCTCGACGCCATCGGCATCGAGCGTGACGAGTTTGACGGAGCCGGTGCCGAGGTCGATTCCGAGCAGGCGCATGACGGGAGGATGAATTCGTATGGACGGATGCCGATGATAACGGGATCGCGATGTGTGCCGCCGCATTTGCGGTCGACGCAGCGCGATGCGATGCAGGAAAGCAAGCGGTCGGCGGCCGGGTTTCACCGGGCTGCACCGTGCGTGCAAAAGCGGCCGTTCACGGGTTAACCCGGCGCGATTTTTCGACACCCCTTTTTGCCACTATGCGGCCGCGCCGATACACACCATAAAGCGGCCGATATTTGGCACGGGGGCCGCCGCTATTTTGAAGGGCTATAAAACCGGGGAACCTCACTCCTGCGGCAGCTTCCCGATGATCGACACCCTGTTTCAAGCCGAAATGGCATATCGAACCAGCAAAGCACGGAATAGAACCCAGTGCTCTTGTTGCGTGGATTCATTCCGCATAACTTCGTATCACCCCGAAAACAAGATCATGGAGTGAGACAGATGCAATCGAACACGGTCCATCCGTGCGATGAGGTGCTGCCGACCGGCAAGCTGGTAACGCTTGGCCTGCAACACGTCCTCGTCATGTACGCCGGCGCCGTCGCCGTGCCGCTTATCGTCGGCGGCGCGCTCAAGCTGCCGAAAGACCAGATCGCGTTCCTGATCAGCGCCGATCTGTTTTCGTGCGGCATCGCCACGCTGATCCAGACGCTGGGCCTGTGGATCTTCGGGATCCGCCTGCCCGTCATCATGGGTTGCACGTTCGCGGCAGTCGGCCCGATGATCGCGATCGGCACGAACCCCGGCCTCGGCATTCTCGACATCTTTGGCTCGACCATCGCGGCCGGCATCATCGGCATCGTGCTGGCGCCGACGATCGGCAAGCTGTTGCGGTTCTTCCCGCCGGTGGTCGTCGGCACCGTGATTGCCGTGATCGGGCTGTCGCTGATGGAAGTCGGCATCAACTGGGCCGCCGGCGGCGTCGGCAACCCCGAATACGGCAGCCCGGTCTATCTCGGCCTGTCGCTGCTCGTGCTGACGCTGATCCTGCTGATCAACAAGTTCGGCCGCGGTTTCATCGCGAACATCTCGGTGCTGCTCGGCATCGTCGCCGGCTTCGTGATCGCGTTCATCCTCGGCCGCGTGAACACCGAAGGCGTGTCGCTCGCGCCGTGGGTCGGCTTCGTGATGCCGTTCCACTTCGGCTGGCCGCACTTCGACCCGCTGTCGATCGCGACGATGGTCACCGTGATGTTCGTCACGTTCATCGAATCGACCGGCATGTTCCTCGCGGTCGGCGACATGGTCGATCGTCCGGTCGACCAGGAGCGCCTGGTGCGCGGCCTGCGCGTCGACGGCCTCGGCACGCTGATCGGCGGCATCTTCAACTCGTTCCCGCATACGTCGTTCTCGCAGAACGTCGGCCTGATCGGCGTGACGGGCGTGAAGAGCCGGTTCGTGTGCGCGACGGGCGGCGTGATCCTCGTGATGCTCGGCCTGTTCCCGAAGATGGCGCAGGTCGTCGCATCGGTGCCGCCGTTCGTGCTCGGCGGCGCGGGCATCGTGATGTTCGGGATGGTGGCCGCGAACGGCATCAAGGTGCTGTCGAAGGTCGACTTCGTGAACAACAGCCACAACCTGTTCATCGTCGCCGTGAGCGTCGGCATGGGCCTCGTGCCGGTCGTGTCGCCGCACTTCTTCTCGAAGCTGCCGCCCGCGCTCGCACCGATCCTGCACAGCGGCATCCTGCTGGCATCGGCCACGGCCGTGATCCTGAACATCGTGTTCAACGGCGTGAAAGGCGAAAAGGATGCGCGCTGCGACATCCGCCGCGCCGGACACGACTTCGACGGGCGTCCCGCCGACGTGCACCACTGATCGCGCCGCGCCGGACGACGGCGCAACGCGGTAACGAAAAACGCCACGGCATGCCGTGGCGTTTTGCTTGGCGGGTGTCGAATCACGCGGGACTCGGGCGAGCGCCATCGGATCGGAAGGGCCGGCCGCCCGGCAGCGCTGCGCGGGTTGTGCCGATCGGTCGTGCGGGCCGAAGCGACCGGAGCGACCGGAGCCCGATGCACGCATCGTCACGGCAACGCTCCGCGCCCCGCGCGATACGACAGCACAAACAGAAACGCCACGAACTTTCGTCCGTGGCGTTGACGTTTGCGCATACCGCCGGTTCGACGGACCGGAGCGGTCGCCCGCTCCCGCGCTGCTTCGCGCTTACCCGTTCGTTGCCGCCGCCGACGCAGGCGCCGGAGCGGCCGCCTTGTCGTAGTCGACCGGCTCATCCGGCGCGCGCGGCGTCTCGCCGGCGCGCTGGACCCAGCCGCCGCCCAGAGCGCGGTACAGGTCGACCAGGTTCGTCCAGCGCGCCAGACGCGCGCTGATGAGCGTCTGCTGTGCCGAGTACAGGTCCGTCTGCGCGGTCAGCACCGACAGGTAGCTGTCGACGCCGTTCTTGTAACGCAGGTCCGACAGGTCGAAGCGGCGCTGCTGCGCGTGCTCGTTGCGCTCGAGCGCGGCGATCTGCTGGTCGTACGTGCCGCGTGCGGCCAGCCCGTCCGACACTTCGCGGAATGCCGACTGGATCGCCTTCTCGTAGTTCGCGATCTCGATGCGCTTCTGCACGTGCGCGAGATCGAGATTGGCGATGTTCGAACCGCCCTCGAAGATCGGCAGCGCAATACTCGGCGCGAACGACCACGCCGCCGTGCCGGCCTTGAACAGGCCGCCGAGCGTCGGGCTCGCGGTGCCGAACGCCGCCGTCAGCGAGATCTTCGGGAAGAACGCCGCGCGCGCCGCGCCGATGTTCGCGTTCGCGGCCAGCAGCGTCTGCTCGGCCTGCATCACGTCGGGACGACGCGTCAGCAGGTCCGACGGCAACCCGGCCGGCACGTCCGTCAGCAGGTTCTGCGCGTCGAGCGGCATGCCCGGCGGCAGATCGTCCGGCAGCGGCTCGCCGATCAGCAGCACCAGCGCGTTCAGCGCCTGCGCACGCGCACGCGCCTGCGCCTGCTGGTTCGCGAGCGCCGTCTCGACGACCGTCTGCGCCTGACGCAGCTCGAGCTCGGAGCCCGTGCCGTTGTCGAACTGCAGCTTCGTCAGGTCGTACGACGCCTGTGCCGTCTTCAGCGTGTTTTCCGTGACCTTCAACAGATCGTCGGTCGACTGCAGCGTCAGGTACTGGTCAGCCACCTGCGACACCAGCGAGATTTCCGACGCCTGCCGCGCATACGCGGTCGACAGGTACTGCGCGAGCGCCTGATCCTTCAGGCTCTGCACGCGGCCGAACAGGTCGAGTTCCCACGACGCGGAAAGCCCGACGTTGTAGCTGCGCGAGATCAACGGCGCCCGCGTCGACGACACGCCGGCCGGGAACCGCTGGATGCTGCCGGTACCCGTGCCGTCGAGCGTCGGGAACAGGCCCGCGCGCGTGATCTGGTACTGCGCGCGCGCCGCCTCGATGTTCAGCACCGACACGCGCAGGTCGCGGTTGTTCTTCAGCGCGATCTCGATCAGCCGCTGCAGGCGCGGATCGACGAAGAATTCGCGCCAGCCGATGGCGGTCGCCGCCTGGCCGTTCGCGCTGCGCGCGCCGGCAGCGCCCGGCTGCGTCGCGTAGACGCCGCCGGCCGGGTACGCCTGCGCGACGGGCGCGTCGGGCCGCTTGTAATGCGGCGCCATCGTGCAGCCCGTGGCAAAGAGCGCGACCGCGATTGCAGTCAAAGCGTGTTTTTGCATCATCACTGTCCCTTGTTGCCTTCGTCGCCGTTGCCCGGCTTCTCTTCGTGCTTCGCGTGCTCCTGAGCCAGGCGCAATGCCTCGTCGGCGTCTTCCCGTTCGCCACTGAAGATCGCGCGGACCTTCACGAAGAACATCGGGATCAGGAAGATCGCGAGGAACGTCGCCGTGATCATCCCGCCGATCACGCCCGTGCCGATCGCGTGCTGGCTCCCCGAGCCCGCGCCGTTGCTGATCGCGAGCGGCATCACGCCGAGAATGAACGCCATCGACGTCATCAGGATCGGGCGCAGCCGCTGGCGCGCCGCTTCCAGTGCGGCCTCGACCGGCCCCATCTTCTCCGTCACCTGCAACTCGCGCGCGAACTCGACGATCAGGATCGCGTTCTTCGCCGACAAGCCCACGGTGGTCAACAGGCCGACCTGGAAGTACACGTCGTTCTCGAGGCCGCGCATCGTCGCCGCGAGCAGTGCGCCGATCACGCCGAGCGGCACCACCATGATTACCGAGAACGGGATCGACCAGCTTTCATACAGCGCCGCGAGACACAGGAACACGACGAGGATCGAGATCGCGTACAGGATCGGCGCCTGCGAACCGGACTGGATTTCCTGGAACGACAGGCCGGTCCACGAATAGCCGATACCGACCGGCAGCTTCTTCGCGAGCCCTTCCATCGCGGTCATCGCCTGACCGGTCGACTTGCCCGGTGCGGCCTGACCCTGGATTTCCATCGCCGAGACGCCGTTATAACGCTCGAGCTTCGGCGAACCGTACGTCCAGTGACCGGTCGCGAACGCGCTGAACGGCACCATCCCGCCCGACCCGTTGCGCACGTACCAGATGTTCATGTCGTCCGGCGTCATCCGGAACGGCGCATCGGCCTGCACGTAGACCTTCTTGATCCGGCCATCGGTGTCGAGGAAGTTGTTCACGTACTTCGACGCCCACGCGATCGAGAACGTCTGGTCGATCGCATCCGCCGTCACGCCGAGCGCATTCGCCTTCTCGCGGTCGATGTCGACCTTGTACTGCGGCGTGTCGTTCAGGCCGTTCGGGCGCACGCCCTGCAGCGTCGGATCCTTCGAGGCCATCCCGAGCAACTGGTTACGCGCGGCCATCAGCGCATCGTGGCCGAGACCGGCGTTGTCCGTCAGCTCGAAGTCGAAGCCGGCGGCCGTACCGAGTTCAGGAATCGACGGCGGGTTGAACGGGATCACGATCGCGTCCTTGTAGCCCGCATAGCGCCCGAACATCCGGCCGATCAGTGCCTGCACCTTCTGGTTTGCATGCTGACGCTGCGAGTAGTCCTTCAGGCGCACGAACACAAGACCGGAGTTCTGGCCGCGACCCGCGAAGCTGAAGCCGTTCACCGTGAACGCCGATTCGACGATTTCCTTCTCGTCCTTCAGCAGGTAGTCGGAAATGTTCGCCAGCGTCTTCGCGGTCGTTTCCTGCGTCGAACCCGACGGCGTCTGCACGATCACGAACATCAGGCCCTGGTCTTCATCGGGCAGGAACGACTTCGGCAAACGCACGAACAGCAGGCCGACCCCGACGATCACGGCCAGGTAGATGATGAGCCAGCGGCCCGAGCGCTTGATCACGTGATGCACGCCGACGTGGTACTTGTCGCGGCTGTTGTTGAACGTGCGGTTGAACCAGCCGAAGAAACCCTTCTTCTCTTCGTGATGCCCTTGCGGGATCGGCTTCAGGATCGTCGCGCACAGTGCCGGCGTCAGAATCAACGCGACGAGCACCGACAGCACCATCGCCGTCACGATCGTCAGCGAGAACTGACGATAGATCGCGCCGACCGAACCGCCGGAGAACGCGACCGGCACGAACACGGCCGACAGCACGAGCGCGATGCCGACGAGTGCGCCGGTGATCTGGCCCATCGCCTTGCGGGTTGCCTCCTTCGGTGACAGGCCCTCTTCCGCCATCACGCGCTCGACGTTCTCGACCACCACGATCGCATCGTCGACCAGCAGGCCGATCGCGAGCACGAGGCCGAACATCGACAGCGTGTTGATCGAGAAGCCCACCAGCGACATGACTGCGAACGTACCGAGCAGCACGACCGGCACCGCGATCGTCGGGATGATCGTCGCCCGCAGGTTCTGCAGGAACAGATACATCACGAGGAACACCAGCACGATACCTTCGAGCAGCGTCTTGACCACTTCCTCGATCGACAGCTTCACGAACGGCGTCGTGTCGTACGGATACTTCACGACGAGGCCGTGCGGGAAGAACGGTGCCAGCTCGTCGATCTTCGCGCGCACGGCCTTCGCGGTCGCGAGCGCGTTCGCGTTGGTCGCGAGCTGGATACCGAGTGCCGCGGTCGGCTGACCGTTGTACTTCGTGTCGAAGTTGTAGTTCTCGCCGCCGAGCTCAAGCTTCGCGACGTCCTTCAGGCGCACCTGCGAGCCGTCCTGGTTGACCTTCAGCAGGATGTTGCCGAACTGCTCGGGCGTCTGCAGCAGCGTCGATTCGGTGATCGTCGCCTGCAGCACGGTGCCCGGCTTCGCCGGCGTGCCGCCGATCTGGCCGCCCGCGATCTGCACGTTCTGCGCGGTGATCGCGGAGCTCACGTCGACCGGCGTGAGGCCGTAGTTCGTCAGGCGGGTCGGGTCGAGCCAGATCCGCATCGCGTACTGCGAGCCGAACAGCGTGACGGTACCGACGCCGTTCAACCGGCTGATCGGATCCTTCACGTGCGACGCCACGAAGTTCGCGAGGTCGTACTTGTTCATGCTGCCGTCTTCGGAGTTGAAGGCGAGCACCAGCAGGAAGCTGCTGCTCGACTTCGTCACCGACAGGCCGAGCTGCTGCACGACCTGCGGCAGAACCGGCGTCGCGAGCGACAGCTTGTTCTGCACCTGGACCTGCGCGATGTCGGCGTTGGTGCCCGGCGCGAAGGTCAGCGTGATCGTCGCGTTGCCCGAGTCGTCACTCGTCGACGACATGTACAGGAAGTTGTCGAGACCGCTCATCTGCTGCTCGATCACCTGCGTCACCGTGTCTTCCACCGTCTTCGCGGAAGCGCCCGGGTAGTTCGCGGTGATCTGGATCGATGGCGGCGCGATCGTCGGATACTGCGAGATCGGCAGCGTGAAGATCGCCGCAACCCCGGCCAGCATCAGGATGATGGCGATCACCCACGCGAAGATCGGGCGATCGATAAAAAACTTTGCCATGAAACAGGCTCCCTGTTATTGCGCGCTCGAAGCAGCGGCAGCACTCGCCGGCGCGGCGCCCGATGCGGCGGCACCGGTTGCGGCAGCGGCGCCGGAACCGGCGGCAGCCGGCGCGGCGGTTGCGGCGGCACCCGATGCGGCATTGGCCGCCGGTGCGAGCTGCGCCGGCACCGACTTCACGGTCGCACCCGGGCGCACCTTTTCGCCGCCCTGCACGATCACGTGATCGCCCGCCGCCAGACCGCCTTCGACGATCCAGTTCGGGCCCTGCATGCCGGTCGTCTTCAGCGGACGCGGCTCGACCTTGTTGCCGGCGTTCACCACCATCGCGATCGCCTGGCCCTTCTGGTCATGCGTGACGCCGATCTGCGGCACCAGGAACGCGTTGTCGTTCACGCCTTGCTCGATCCGCGCGCGCACGAACATCCCCGGCAGCAGCACGCGGCCCGGGTTCGGGAAGACCGCACGGATCGTCACCGAGCCGGTGGCCTGGTCGACCGTCACGTCCGAGAACTGCAGCTTGCCCGGCTCCGCATAGGTCTTGCCGTCCTCGAGGATCAGCGACACCTTCGCCGCGCCCGGGCCGCTCGTCTTCAGGCGGCCGCTCTGCACGTCCTGGCGCAGCTTCAGGCCTTCGAGGCTCGATTGCGTGAGGTCCACATACACGGGATCGAGCTGCTGCACCGTCGACATCAGCGTCGCCTGGCTCGCCTGCACGTACGCGCCCGGCGTCACTTGCGAAATGCCGACGCGACCCGTGATCGGCGACACGACATCCGTGTAGCCGAGGTTGATCTGCGCGGTGTCGACCGCCGCCTTGCCGGCCGCGACGTCCGCCGCGGCCTGCCCTTGCGTGGCCACCGCGTTGTCGTAGTCCTGCTTGCTGACAGCGTTCGCGGCCACCAGCACCTTGTAGCGCGCGACCAGCGCGTTCTGCGTGACGAGATTCGCCTGCGCCTTCGCGAGCGTCGCCTTCGCGCTGTTCAGCGCGGCGACATACGGCGCCGGATCGATCTTGTAGAGACGCTGGCCGGCCTTGACGTCGGTGCCTTCGGTGAATTCACGGCGCAGCACGATACCGTCGACCCTTGCGCGGACCTGCGCGACGAGGAACGCGCTGGTGCGGCCCGGCAGCTCGCTGAACACCGGTACGGCTTGCGGCTGGACGGTGACGACGCCGACTTCCGGCGTTTGCGGCGGCGGTGCCGATTCTTTTTTTCCGCATGCAGCCAGGAAAACCGCGGCTGCCGCGACAGTGATCAAGCGGTATGGAACCCGTTCGACGCGCATGGAGCGACCTCTGTGTGTAACCAATGGAATAAGTGCAGCACCCGACGGGAGCGCAACACGGATGCGCCTCGCGGCGCAGATCGAACACCTGAATTACTGGACTGCTGGATACAGCACGTCGGCACGAAACCTCCATGCCGACGGGATGCCGCGAACTGCGGATGGTACTTGGGGCGGGAATCAGCAGAGTGGGATATTAACTGATTGCCACTTGGGTCATTCGATCGTAGGGTGGTATTGTATATACATTCACGAATGTATGTAAAAAGCCCGTTTGTGTCGTGCGGGCTGTCTGGTCTTACGAATTATTACCAGTCGCAAGCATAGCCAATCCGCTAGACGGCGACGAGGGTTACGGACCCTATATTCACCTACGATCGATCCAATCAGGCCTGCACATGGTCAGACGTACCAAGGAGGAGGCGCTCGAGACGCGCAATCGCATTCTCGATGCCGCCGAACACGTGTTCTTCGAGAAGGGCGTGTCGCACACGTCGCTCGCGGACATCGCCCAGCACGCCGGCGTCACGCGCGGCGCGATCTACTGGCATTTCGCGAACAAGAGCGAGCTGTTCGACGCGATGTTCGACCGCGTGTTCCTGCCGATCGACGAGCTGAAGCGGATGCCGCTCGACGCACCGGGCGGCAATCCGCTCGAGAAGATCCGCAAGATCCTGATCTGGTGCCTGCTCGGCGTGCAGCGCGACTCGCAGTTGCGGCGCGTGTTCAGCATCCTGTTCATGAAGTGCGAATACGTCGCGGACATGGAGCCGCTGCTGCAGCGCAACCGCGCGGGGATGAGCGAGGCGCTGCACATGATCGACGCCGATCTCGCAGGCGCCGTGCGGCTCAAGCTGCTGCCCGAGCGGCTCGATACGTGGCGTGCGACGCTGATGCTGCACACGCTCGTCAGCGGCTTCGTGCGCGACATGCTGATGCTGCCCGACGAGATCGACGCCGAGCTGCATGCGGAAAAGCTCGTCGACGGCTGCTTCGACATGCTGCGCTACAGTCCGGCGATGCTGAAGGAAGGCGACTGACGGCGCGGCGGTCGCCCGCGCGCCGTTTCATTTTCATCGATCGACGAGCCGCGCCGCGCAGCAGCCGTGGCAGCACGCCGCCCGTCCCCGCCTCTCCGACCGGCTCAGGCCGCCTTCGCGCGATGCGCGCGGGCCCGCCGGTTCGACGCGGCCACCGAATCGCGCTTCGGCATCGGCGCGCCGGCCAGCCCCGCGATCCACGCATCGGTCGACATCACGGCCGCGAAATTCGACTGGAACACCACCGTGTACGCGCGGTGAATCTCTTCGGCGCTCGCCGCGCCCGCTTCGTTCTCGTAGGGCAACGCGCCCGTTGCATCGTCCAGGTACTCGACATTCAGCCCCGCATGCGCCGCGTGATAGACCGTCGACGCATTGCAGTTGTGCGTCATGTAGCCGGCCACCGCGAGCGTGTCGATCCGGTGGGCGTCGAGCCATGCGGCAAGATCGGTCCCGGCGAACGAGCTCGCCTGCGCCTTCTCGATCAGGTGCGCGTACGGCCGGCCGGCGACGACCGCGTGCAGCGCGACGCCGTCGGTGCTGGGCGCGAAGATCGGCGCCCCGGCCGGCGCGACGTGCTGGACGACGATCACGGGCACGCCGGCCGCATGCGCGGCGTCGATCGCACGGCCGATGTTCGCGAGCGACACGTCGAGCGGCGGATACTCGATCGGCAGGTTGCCCGTCACGTATTCGTTCTGGACGTCGATCACGATCAGCGCGCGGCGGGAAGTGGGATGGGAAGCGGAATGCGGGGCGGTGTTCGACATGACTGGCTCCTGGTCCTGAGGCGCGGCCCCGCCCCGGAACGGGACGGCCAGCGGCGCGATGCGATGCATTGTCGGGCCGCATCGCCCCCGCAGATAGTGGCCCGATAGCCATTCTTCGATAAAATCGGGCCATCGTCATTCCGGAGCCCGCCATGACCGCCGCCGTGTCGCCCGTGTCGCCCGTGTCGCCCGTGTCGCCCGTGTCGCCCGTGTCGCCCGCCTCGCCTGCCCCGACCGCCTCGCCCGCCCCGACCGTCGTCGCCGTGATCGCATACGACGGCATCAGCCCGTTCCACCTGTCGGTGCCGTCCGTCGTGTTCGGCAAGGAGCGTGACGCGGCCGCGTCGCCGGCGTTCGAGTTTCGCGTCTGCTCGGCCGAGCGCGGCCCGCTCGCGACGACGGGCGGCTTCACGATCACCGCGCCGTACGGGCTCGACGCACTCGACGACGCGGACATCGTGATCGTGCCGGCATGGCGCGACCCGGACGAAGCGCCGCCCGACGAGTTGCTCGACGCCGTGCGCGCGGTCGCCGCACGCGGCGCGCAGCTCGTCGGGCTGTGCCTCGGCGCGTACGTGCTCGCCGCGGCCGGCCTGCTCGACGGCCGCCCGGCCACCACCCACTGGGCGTGGGCCGACGACTTCGCGAAACGCTTTCCGCGCGTGAAACTCGACCCCGACGTGCTGTACGTCGACGACGGCAACCTGATGACATCGGCCGGCACGGCCGCGGGGCTCGACTGCTGCCTGCACGTCGTGCGGCGGCGCTTCGGCTCGGACGCCGCGAACCGGATCGCGCGCCGCCTCGTGATCCCGCCGCACCGCCAGGGCGGGCAGGCCCAGTACGTGCCGCAGCCCGTCGCCGCGCACCCGCGCGATGCGCGGCTCGCGGGCCTGCTCGACTGGGTGCGCGCGCACCTCGACGCCGCGCACAGCGTCGATTCGCTCGCCGAACGCGTGCTGATGAGCCGGCGCACGTTCACGCGCCACTTCCGCCAGGCGACGGGCACGACCGTCACCGCGTGGCTGCAGGCCGAGCGGCTCGCGCGCGCGCAGCATCTGCTGGAAACCACCGGACAATCGATCGACGCGATCGCGCAGGCGGCCGGCTACGGGTCGAGCGTGTCGCTGCGCCAGCATTTCGCGGGCGCGCTCGGCACGTCGCCGTCTGCGTATCGAAGGGAATTTCGCGGCGCCGGAGCCGGTGCCGACGCGGGGCAATGACGCCCGCCGCATGCGCAGCGGGCGGGCCGTGAAGCGAAACCGGCGGGGTTCGGCGGCTCGGCCGCTCAGCCGCCGTTGATCCAGCGCGCCGCATAAAGCAGTAGCGCGACGAACACGATCATCGCCGCCCATGCCCAGACGGACACCGGCCCGGAACCGCGATGATGAAGCACGCTGGCGACACGCGCGGTCAGCGCGCCGCCAAGGTGCGGCGGCAGCGGACGCTTCGTCGCGGCCATCAGCGACGCCGGCCGCAGGAATACATGCTGGCGCCGCGGTGCGGCCGGGTTCGCGCGATTCGGCGCGAGACCGTGCTTCGCCTGCACGACCGCGCAGAACTCGCGGAAGAAATCGTCGGCCCATTCGCGCAGCGCATTCTCGATCTGCCGCGCCGGCAACTCGGCGAGCGGCCCGCTCGCCGTCGCCCAGACCACGTACTCGATGCACGTGGCGTTCGCATCGTCTTCGCGCAGCAGCACGAGTTCGACCTGGCCGCGCAGCGCACCGAGGCCGTCGGCCCGCGCCTTGAAATTGATCATGCGGCGCGGCTGCCCTTCCGCGTCGCCCTGCTCGCCGGCCGCATGCACACGCACGTCGTAGCGCGCGCGCAGCGGGCCGAGCGGCACCGTGATCGTCAGCGCGAACTCGCCGTGCGCGAGCTTCACGAACGAGTCGCAATGGTCGAAGCTCGCCCGCAGCAATGCGGGATCCTCGAAGGCCTCCCGCACGACAGGCGGCGCGAGCGGGACGCGTAACGTGTCGTTCAGTTCCATGATGTCTCCCCGATGAACGCGCGCCGCATCAGGACGTCTCGACGAGACTGTCGATCCGTGCGACATCGAAGGCGACGTAGTGCGCAAGCGCGGCGGCGGCCGCCTTCGGTTCCTCGTAACTCCATGCGGCGTTCTCGATCACGCCGTCTTCCGTCTGCAAGTCGAAATGCACGGCTTCACCCCTGAACGGGCAGGCGCTCGTCACGCCCGACTTCACGAGCCTGCGCATGTTGACGTCGCCGCGCGGCAGGTAATGGACGTCCGGCAGCCCCGCTTCGCGCACGGTCAGCACGCCGTGCGAATCGGCATACGTGATGCCGCGGTGGATCACGCGCACGCGATGGCGGTTCGGCACGATTTCGAGGTGAGGGACGGCGGCGCCTGACATCGTTTCTCCTTCGGGCGGCCCGGCAGGCAGGCCGGTGGCAGGAAACGAAAAAAGCCACGGCACGAATGCCGTGGCTTTCATTATGGGCGAAACTTCGTCCGATTGCGCGACCCGGGCGGGGGCCGCGTGCGGCGGGCTACTGCGCGCTCCACTGGAACGCTGCTTTCGCGCCGCCCTTCGCGCCGACCGTGACGGTGCGGGATTCGTCGCTACCCTGGTACGACGCCTGCACCGTATAGCGCCCCGGCGGCACCTGCACGAGCATGTACGGCCCGCGCGTGTCGGTTTTCAGCACTTCGGCGCCCTTGCCGTCGACGATCCGCACATGGACGTCGGCGAGGAACTCGCCGCCCTTGCCGGTGAAGCGCAGCGCCAGCGGCCACTTCGCCTCGTTGCGCTGGAACGCCGTCGATTCGTCCAGCCCGATACCGCCGGACACGAAGGTGACGTCGCCCTGCTGGCGCGCGGCGGGCAAGCCGTCCGACTGCGCGTACGCGCCGGTCGCGCCGGCTGCGAGGCCGGCGGCCAACGCCGCGGCGACGGCAAATCGGGACACGTTGCGTAGATATTGCATGGCTCTCTCCTTTGGGTCGGAACACATACGGGGCGCCACGCCACGGGGTCGGACGGCGGCGGCGCCCGCCGCGGCCGGCCAGGCCGGCCGTCGGCCGTCGCCGGTCAGCTCAGGTCGACCGGCACGAAGATCTGTGCGTTATCGCGCTGGATCAGCAGAGCAAGACTGTTGCCCGCGCCCTTCACCGCGTCGCGCAACTGCTCGGGGCTCGTGACCGGGCGGCCGTTGACCGCGAGGATCACGTCGCCGGGCTGGATGCCCGCGTTGGCGGCCGGCCCGCCGGCCTGCTGCACGATCAGCCCGTGCGACAGGTTGCTGGCGCTGCGCTCCTGCGGCGACAGCGGGCGCACCGCGACGCCCAGGCGGCCCTGCTCGACCGGCCCGCCGTCGTTCGACGCGAGTTTCGCATCGGCCATCGCGCCGAGCGTCACGCTGATCGACTTCTTCGACTTGTCGCGCCAGATCTGCAGGTCGGCCTTCGAACCCGGCTTCAGGTTCGCGATCTGCGCGGGCAGCGACGTCGAATCGGCGACCGGCGAGCCGTTGACCGACAGGATCACGTCGCCCGGCTGCAGGCCCGCCTTCGCGGCCGGGCCGTTCGAATCGACGGAGCTGACGAGCGCGCCGTCCGGCTTCTGCAGCCCGAACGAGCTCGCGAGCGTCTGGTTCAGCCCCTGCACGGCGACGCCGAGGCGGCCGCGGCTCACGTGGCCCGTCTTCACGAGCTCGTCCTTCACCTTGATCGCTTCGTTGATCGGGATCGCGAACGACAGGCCCTGGAAGCCGCCCGTCTGCGAGTAGATCATCGAGTTGATGCCGATCACCTCGCCCTGCAGGTTGAACAGCGGGCCGCCCGAGTTGCCGGGGTTCACCGGCACGTCGGTCTGGATGAACGGCGTGTAGTTCTCGTCCGGCAGCGCGCGCGACTTCGCGCTGATGATGCCCGACGTGACCGTGTTGTCGAAGCCGTACGGCGAACCGATCGCGACGACCCACTGGCCGACCTTGCTCTGCGCCGGATCGCCGATCTTCACGGTCGGCAGGCCGCTCGCGTCGATCTTCAGCACCGCGACGTCCGACTGCTTGTCCGAGCCGACGACCTTCGCCTTGTATTCGCGCTTGTCGGTCAGCCTGACCGTGACGACGTTCGCGCCGTCGATCACGTGCGCATTGGTGAGGATGTACCCGTCGGAGCTGACGACGAACCCGGAGCCGAGGCTCGCGCTCGGCTGGTCGTCCGGCTGCGCGTCGCCGCCCATGCCCGGCACCTGGCCGTAGAAGTGCTTGAAGAACTGGTAGAACGGGTCGCTCGGATCGATCGGCAGCTGCGGCTGCGGCACGCGCCGCGACACCTGCTTCACGACGTGCTTCGCGCTGATGTTCACGACCGCCGGGCCGTAGGTCTCGACGAGCCCGGAGAAATCGGGGATGCCGGTCTTCGCGGCCGCTTCGGCCGGCATCAGCGCGGCCGCCTGCGCGGGCGTGATGATCTGCGGATCGGCGCGGCGGGTGCCGGCGAAGTAGCCGGCCGACAGGGCGGCCGCCACGGCGACCGCGACGGCGCCGCGCGCAAGGAATCGGGTGTTCATCGTAGGACCTCCTCTTTGTTAGGACGCAGCGTAACGACCCTGACTTAAAGGAGGCTTAATCAGCCTTAAGCGGGGCTTAAGCGGGCCGGCAAGGTCCGTCCGACCGCGTTCTTCACACGGATTCGGACTGCTGCGGCGCCTCGGCCGGCATCTCGGCGTCGCGGAACACGACGCTGACGAGCAGGCCGCCCGCGGCCGCGTCGCCGAGCGACACCGTCGCGCCTTGCTGCGCCGCCACGCGCTTGACGATCGCGAGCCCGAGCCCGCTGCCCGACAAGTCGGCACGCGCCCGCGCGGAGCTGTCGCGGTAGAAGCGGTCGAACACGCGCTCGCGCTCGTCGGCCGGGATGCCGGGCCCGCTGTCGCCGATCTGCACGCATGCGCGGCCGGCCGCGTCGGAGGTCAGCGACACGTCGATGCGGCCGCCGTCCGGCGTGTACTTCACCGCGTTGTCGAGCAGGTTGCCGAACATCACGCGCAGCGCGCCGACGTCCGCGACGACGCTCGCCGCGCGCGTCTCCTCGAAACCGAGATCGATGTCGCGCCGCTGCGCGAGCGGCGCATGCGCGGCCACGCATTCGGCGAGCAGCGCCTGCAGGTCGACCGGCTCGCGCATCGTCGCGCCGTCCGGCTCGGCGCGGGCTAGCGCAAGCAACTGCTCCGCGAGGCGCGTCGCGCGCGTGACGCCGTCCTGGAGATCCGCGACCGCCTCGCGGCGCGACGCATCGTCCTTCGCGCGGGCGACGAGCTGCGCCTGGATCTGCACGGCCGCGAGCGGCGTACGCAGTTCGTGCGCGGCATCGGCCACGAACGCCTTCTGCGTGTCGAGCGCGGCCGACAGCCGCGCGAGCAGCCCGTTCAGCGCGCGCACGAGCGGCTGCACCTCGAGCGGCAGGCGCCCGTCGGGCAGCGGATCGAGCGCTTCCGGCCGGCGCGCCTCGACCGCGCGCGTCACGCGCCCGAGCGGTGCGAGCCCGCGCCCGACGATCACCCACACGGCCGCGCCGAGGAACGGCAGCAGCACGATCAGCGGCCACAACGTGCGCAGCGCGACGTTCGCCGCGAGCCGGTTGCGCACCGACAGCGGCTGTGCGAGCTGCACGACGTTGTCGCCGACGATCGCGCCATACACGCGCCATTCGCCGCGATCGGTGCGCTCGGTCGAGAAGCCGAGCTCCGCGCGCGGCGCGATCGGCGCGCGCGGATGCGAGAAGTACATCAGCACGCCGTTGCGGTTCCAGATCTGGATCACGATGCCTTCGTCGCCGTTGGTCCGCGAGCCGAATACCTGCGAGAACGGCTCGGACGGCAGCGCCGCGGCGATTTCCTGCAGCTGGTAGTCGAACAGCTCGTTCGCCTCGGCGAGCGCCTGCCGATAGATCAGCCAGCCGGCGAGGCCGACGCCGGCGACGACGATCGCGAGCAGCCAGATCAGCAATTGATGACGAATCGACCTCACGCGTCAGCTTTCCTTGACAACCATGTAGCCGAGCCCGCGCACGTTGCGGATCAGGTCCGAGCCGAGCTTCTTGCGCAGAGCGTGGATGTAGACCTCGACCGTGTTGCTGCCGATCTCCTCGCCCCAGCCGTACATCTTTTCCTCGAGCTGGCTCTTCGACAGCACCGCGCCGGGCCGCGCGAGCAGCGCCTCGAGCAGCGCGAACTCGCGCGCGGACAGCGCGACGGGCGCGCCGTCGAGCGTCACCTGGTGCGACGCGGGATCGAGCGTCAGCGCGCCGTGGCGGATCAGCGACTCGCTGCGCCCGGCCTGGCGGCGGATCAGCGCGCGCATCCGCGCGCCCAGCTCGTCGAGATCGAACGGCTTGACGAGGTAGTCGTCGGCGCCCGCGTCGAGACCCTTCACGCGATCGGCGATGGCGTCGCGCGCGGTGACGATCAGCACGGGCAGCGCCAGCCCGCGCGCGCGCAGCGTGCGCAACACGTCGATGCCGTCACGCTTGGGCAGGCCGAGGTCGAGCAGCAGCAGGTCGTACGTCTCGCCGCCGAGCGCCGTGAGCGCCGCGTCGCCGTCCTGCACCCAGTCGACCGCAAAGCCGTCCGAGCGCAGCGCCTTGCGCACGCCCTCGGCAATCATTCGATCGTCTTCGACAAGCAGAATCCGCATCGGGACAGGCATCCATGGGTCGGGTGAAACACGCCGATCATTGTAGCGCCGCGAATCGCGTGCGCGGCATGCGCGCGGCAAAGTGATGCCGCAATGCGGCACGACACGCGATTTCGGCGGGCATTTGCCCACTTGTCTCTACAATGTGCGCTTGCGCGCGACGCACGCGCCGCCCGAGCCCCCGCTTACCCGTATTCGTCCATGCCGATTTCCACCCTTTCCCCCCGGTTCGCTCCCCGCACCCGCGCCTGCCTGCGCGCAGCCGCCGTCATCGCCACCTGCACGGCCCTGGCCTTCGCGCCGCCCGCGCAAGCCCGCAAGAAATTCCACAAGGAAGCGCGCAAGACCGCCGTCGTGTCGCCCGCCGCGCGTGCGGCCGGCCTGCCGGCATCCGTGCTCGTCGCGCTGCAGCGCGCGAAGGTGCCGGCATCGGCGATGAGCGTCGTCGTCGAGCGCGTCGGCGACCCGGAACCGCTGATCGCGTGGAATGCGAGCCGGCCGATGCTGCCGGCGTCGACGATGAAGCTCGTCACGACCTTCTCGGGCCTGTCGATCCTCGGCCCCGACTTCCGCTGGCGCACGACCGCCTACACGGACGGCACGGTCGACCCGGACGGCACGCTGCAGGGCAACCTGTACATCAAGGGCACCGGCGATCCGAAGCTCGTGCCCGAAGAGCTGATCGACCTCATCGACAAGATCCGCAAGGCCGGGATCAAGCGCGTGGCCGGCGGCCTCGTGCTCGACAAGAGCTATTTCGCGGCATCGACGCGCGACCTGCCGTCGTTCGACGACGACGTGAGCGCGCCGTACAACGTCGGCCCCGATCCGCTGCTGTATGCGTTCAAGGCCGTGTCGTTCACGGTCACGCCGGGCGACGACGGCAAGGTGGCCGTCGACGTGCTGCCGCCGCTCGCGGACCTGTCGATCGACAACCAGCTGGTCGAAGGCACGGGCTCGTGCAGCGCGGCCGCCGCGGCCGCGCGCCCGACGCTGACGGCCGGCGGCGGGATGATGACCGCGTCGTTCGCCGGCGATTATCCGCTGCGCTGCGGCGCGCGCACGACCAACCTCGCGATCCTCGATCACACGACGTTCTTCGCGCGCGGCTTCCTCGCGCTGTGGCGGCAGGACGGCGGCACGATCGCGGGGCCCGTGAGCGAAGGCAAGGTGCCGACCACTGCTCGACCGCTCGCCGTGCATCACAGCCCGGTGCTCGGCAGCATCGTCTACGACATCAACAAGTTCAGCAACAACGTGATGGCGCGCAACCTGTTCCTGACGATCGGCGCGGTCAGCGGCAAGCCGCCCGCGACGCCCGAGCAGTCGAGCCGCGCGATCCAGGCGTTCCTGCAGAAGAACGGCATCGCGATGCCGGACCTCGCGCTCGAGAACGGCTCGGGGCTGTCGCGCGAAGAGCACGTGAGCGCGCTGTCGCTCGCCGCGCTGCTGCAGGCCGCGAACGCGAGCCCCGTCGCGCAGGCGTTCGTCGATTCGCTGCCGATCGCCGGCATCGACGGCACGATGAAGAACCGCCTCACCAACGCCGGCGTGCTCGGCAACGCGCACATCAAGACCGGCACGCTGCGCGACGTGCGCGCGATCGCCGGCTACGTCGCCGGCGCCGACGGCCAGAGCTACGTCGTCGTCAGCTTCATCAACAACGACCAGGCGGAAGGCGCGCGCGCCGCGCACGACACGCTGCTCGAATGGATCTACGCGGGCGCGCACTGACGGCTCGCGCGCCGCGATGCGGCGCATCCCCGCCCCACTGCCGGCGTGCGTCGGCCACAAGGCGGCACCGCGCATCGGGCAGCCCTGGCGGGCCGCCCGTGCGGCCTGCCGCCGCCTCGCACGCGGAATCGCGCCCTTCGCGGTTTGAAACGGCCGCCGCCACCGTCGCACGATGCACCGCACGCCAGCCGTGCCCGCAAAACGGGGCCGCACCGCCCGGCCCCGCGCCGCACGGTTTCCGTAGAAACCCTGTCCTCAGAGGGAACCCTCTACGCTGCCCCCTCGCCTAGCGCGTGGCGATTGCGTAGGCTGTTGGCCTGACCGATATCTACAACGGGCCACCGGCCCGGCCTCACGGCTTGCAGGGGAAAGGAGGAGACACGCCCATGCGATTCGACGTCGAATTGCTTCTGCTCGCGCTGGCGCCCGTCTTCCTGCTCTGCATCGCGTGGGAGGCCTGGCACCTCGCCCGCACACGTGCGCAGGACCCTGTCTATGCGTGGCGCGACACGCTGTGCAATGCGGCGCTCGCGCTGATGCACCAGGGCGCGGACAAGATCGCGTGGATCTTCGTGATCCCCGTCTATGCGTACTGCTACCGGCACTATCGCCTGTTCACGTGGCACGACGGCTGGCTGTCGTTCGCGGTGCTGTTCGTCGCGCAGGACTTCCTCTACTACGTGTTCCATCGCGCGAGCCATCGCGTGCGCTGGTTATGGGCCGCGCACGTCGTGCACCACTCGTCCGAGCGGATGAATTTCTCGACCGCGTTCCGCCAGAGCCTGATGTACCCCATCGCGGGCATGTGGGTGTTCTGGCTGCCGCTCGCGTTCGCCGGCTTTCCGCCGCAACAGGTCGTCGGCATCGTGCTGATCAACCTCGCGTTCCAGTTCTTCGTGCATACGCAGGCAATCGGCAAGCTCGGCTGGCTCGAGTACGTGCTCAACACGCCGTCGGTCCACCGCGCGCACCATGCGCGCAACCCGCGCTACATCGACCGCAATTACGCAGGCGTCCTGGTGATCTGGGATCGCCTGTTCGGCAGCTATGTCGAGGAAACGCCGGACGACCCGCCGCAGTACGGGATCGTCGAGCGGCTCGGCTCGAACAACCCGCTCGTCGCGACGTTCCACGAGTGGGTGTCGATGACGGCCGACGCGTTGCGCGTCGACGGGTGGCGCAACAAGCTGCGCGCGATTTTCGGCCCGCCCGAATGGGCGAGCGCTTATCATGCGCAGATCGACGAGGCCGCGAACCAGGATCCGCGCACCGTGCCGCTTGCGGCTGCGCGTGAACAATAACCGTTTCAGCCAACGGCCGCCGCGCAGCCCGGTTCCGAGCAGGCACGCGGCAGATGAGACACACATCAGGCCATATCTACGAGGAGATCGAACGATGCAGTCACAACAACAATTCCCGTCGCATACCCGGCAACGCCTGCTGCGCACCGCGCAAGTCGCGATCGCGGGCGCCGCGCTCGCGCTGCTCGCCGCGTGCGGCGGCGGTGACGACAACAGCAGCAGTAGCGCATCGAACACGCCGCCTTCCGGCGTGAAGATGCAGATCGTGTCGTTCGGCGACAGCCTGTCCGACGCCGGCACCTATTCGCAGATCAAGCTCGGCTTCGGCGGCGGCCGCTTCACGACCAACCCGGGCCAGGTGTGGACGCAACTCGTCGCGACCTACTACGGCGACACGCTGCAGCCCGCGAACCAGGGCGGCTTCGGCATTCCGCTGCAGGCCACCGGCGGCCTCGGCTACGCGCAGGGCGGCTCGCGCGTCACGCTGCAGCCGGGCATCGGCCATGCTGACGCGAGCGTGCCGAATTCCGACTTCGCGCAGGCGACGACGATGCCGATCGCCGACCAGCTCAAGCAGTACCTGTCGCAGCACGGCAGCTTCAACGCGGGCCAGATCGTGCTGCTCAACGGCGGCGCGAACGACATCTTCTATCAGGCGCAGGTCGCGCAGGCGCAAGGCAACACGCCGGCCGCGCAGCTCGCGGCGGCGCAGGCGATCGGGCTCGCCGCGCAGCAGTACGCAGGCATCGTCCAGCAGATCGTCGCGGCAGGCGGCACGCACGTGTTCGTGTCGAACATGCCGGACATCGGCGGCACGCCACTGGCAGTGGCAGGCGGCACGCAGGCGGCGTTCACGCAGTTGTCGGGGCTGTTCAATCAGACACTCGTCGCGACGCTGCAGGCGCTCAAGGTCGACACGACCAAATACACGCTGCTCGACATTTTCACGTGGCAGGATGGTATCACGGCCAATTTCCAGGCGAACGGCTTCACGGTGTCGAACACCGGCACCGCGTGCAACCTGCAGGCGATGATCAACGCGGCGAAGGCATTCGGCGCGCCGATGCCGACCGCATTCGGCTCGTCGCTGTTCTGCTCGCCGCAGACCTACACGACCGCCAACGCGGACCAGACCTACATGTTCGCCGACACGGTCCACCCGTCGACGCACATGGGTCAGCTGATCGCACAGTTCGTCGAGAAGCAGATCGCGGCGACCGGCGTCGGCAAGTAAGCACCGCGTCCGGTCCGCGCAGCTGCTGCGGACCGGACGGCGGATGCTTCGCGCCTGCGAACGCGAACATAAGCGAAAACGCCCGACCGGGTTCACCGGTCGGGCGTTTGTTTTTCCGATCCCGACGCGTCGCACAATGCATGCTCGTCGGCGAGCGACCTACGGCGTCCGCACGTGCGTCGCTACCGCCCTCACCCCTGCGCTTCGAACGCGGCCGCCGCACGGCCGAGGCGATCGTTGACGGCAATCCATTCGACGGTCTCGGGCAGCTTCTCGACGAGAATGCGCGCGACCTGCGCGCGGTCGAGCGCACGCAGCATCCCGTACAGGTCGCGCGCATAGGCCTGAGGATCTTCCGGCGCCGCGACGAAATGCACGCCGTCGGCCTGCGCCCAGCGTCCCGCGCGCGACGCGCGTGCGACGAGCGCGACGCGCTCGCCGTCGCTTTGCGCGGCCGCGAGCAGCGGCTCGAGCGCATCGAACGGCAGCAGCGCGAGCGGCGTGCGCGGCGCGTAATGGGCCTTCAGCGTGCCCGATGCGCGCGGCGCGGTCGCGTCGCTGCCGTCCGGCAGCCGCGGCGCGCGGCCAAGCACGTCGGCGATCTGCTGCGGCGTCACGTGGCCCGGGCGCAGCAGCGCCGGGAAGCCGCGCGACAGATCGACGATCGTCGATTCGATGCCGACTTCGGATGCGCCGCCGTCGAGCACGTGCACGGTGTCGCCGAATTCGTCGCGCACGTGCTGCGCGGTCGTCGGGCTCACATGGCCGAAGCGGTTCGCGGACGGCGCGGCCACGCCGCCATGCCCGCCGCGCCGCGCGCTGAACGCGGCCAGCAGCGCCTGAGCGACCGGATGCGACGGGCAGCGCAGCCCGACCGAATCCTGCCCGCCGCTCACGGCGTCCGGAATGCGCGCATGGCGCTTCAGGATCAGCGTCAGCGGGCCCGGCCAGAACGCATCGATCAACGCTTGCGCATCGGCCGGCAGCGCATCGACCCAGTAGCCCGGATCGCCGCCCGGCGGCAGGTGCACGATCACCGGATGATTCGCCGGCCGGCCCTTCGCCGCGTAGATGCGCGCGACGGCCTCGGGATTCGCCGCGTCGCCGCCGAGCCCGTAGACGGTTTCGGTCGGGAACGCGACGAGTTGCCCCGCGTCGAGCAGCGCGGCGGCCGCTTCGATCTGCGCAGGCGTCACGGAGTTCGGGAGATCGACGGACATCGGCTGGCGCCTCAGTCGAGCGGCACGCGCAGCAACTGCGCGCATGCGGTGGCCGCGGCGACGGCTTCGTCGCGCGTCTGGGCCGTGAAGTTCACGTGGCCCATCTTGCGCCCGACGCGCGCGTCTTCCTTGCCGTACAGGTGCAGGTGCGCAGCCGGCATCGCCGCGACCGTGTCCCACGGCGGCGTGACGGCATCGGCCGCCGCACCTACGCCGGCCGCACCGTTCGGGAACCACACGTCGCCGAGGATGTTCAGCATCGCGGCCGGCGAATGCTGGCGCGGGTTGCCGAGCGGCATGCGCGTCATCGCGCGCACCTGCTGCTCGAACTGGCTCGTTGCGCACGCATCGACCGTGTAGTGGCCGGAGTTGTGCGGGCGCGGCGCCATCTCGTTCGCGACGAACGAGCCGTCTTCCAGCACGAAGAATTCGACGCACAGCACGCCGACGTAGCCGAGCGTATCGGCGATCCGCACGGCCGCCTGCTGCGCCTCTTCGACGCGCGCGGCATCGGCGGCCGGTGCGGGCACCACCGTCAGCGCGAGGATGCCGTTGTGATGCGTGTTCTGCGCGAGCGGGAACGCGGCCGAGCGGCCGTCCGCGCCGCGCGCGATCAGCGCCGACACTTCGTATTTCAGCGGCAGGCGCTTCTCGAGCACGCACGGCACGCCGCCGAGCGCCGCATGCGCGTCGCGCGCTTCCTGCGCGGTGCTCACGCGCACCTGGCCCTTGCCGTCGTAGCCGAGGCGTGCCGTCTTCAGGATGCCCGGCAGCACCGCGTCGAGCGCGGCATCGTCGAGCGCGGCGAGCGCCGCCGACGATTCGATCACGACGTGCGGCGCGACGGGCACGCCCGACGCCTCGATGAAGCGCTTCTCCGCGATCCGGTCCTGCGCAACCGCGACGCAGCGGCCGGCCGGCGCGACGAAGGTCGTGCGCGCGAGGAAATCGAGGCTCGCGGCCGGCACGTTCTCGAACTCCGTCGACACCGCGTCGCACAGGTCGGCCAGCTCGGCGAGCGCGGCTTCGTCGTCGTAGGCCGCGCGCAGGTGGCGGTCGGCGACCGCGCCGGCGGGGCTCGTCGGATCGGGATCGAGCACGGCGACGCGATAGCCCATCGACTGGGCGGCAAAGCAGAACATGCGGCCGAGCTGGCCACCGCCGACCATGCCCAGCCACGCGCCGGGCAGGATCGGGGAAACGGAATCAGGAGTTGCGGTCATGTCAGTGGTCGGTCGCGGCGGGCGCTGCCCGCCGCAGTGGGGAGAGTCAGGCAGCCGCGACGCGCGGCCGCCGGCGCGCCGTCATTCCAGCGGCGGCAGCACCATCGCGTGCGCGGCTTCGTTCTGGCGCACGCGGAACGCGGCGAGCCGGTTCGCGTAGTCGACCGACGTGCCGGACAGGATCGATACCGCGAACAGCGCGGCATTCGCGGCGCCGGCCTCGCCGATCGCGAACGTCGCGACGGGCACGCCCTTCGGCATCTGCACGATCGAGTGCAGCGAATCGACACCCTTCAGATACTTGCTCGCGACCGGCACGCCGAGCACCGGCACCGTGGTTTTCGCGGCCAGCATGCCGGGCAGGTGCGCGGCGCCGCCGGCGCCCGCGATGATCGCGCGCAGCCCGCGCTCGCGCGCCTTCTCCGCATAGTCGAACATCTCGTCGGGCATCCGGTGCGCGGACACGACCTTCGCTTCGTACGGCACGCCGAATTCCTGCAGGATCGCTACCGCGTGCTTCATCACGTCCCAGTCGGAACTCGAACCCATCAGCACGCCGATGAGCGGCGCGCTGTGCGTGTGGGCGGTCTGAATTTCACTCATTTCGTGGATTTCCTGTCGACCAGAGTTAGTGCTTCAGCACTTACTCTGGTCCCATGCAAAGCGGTCGACCGGAGTTGGCGCTTCAGCACTTGCTCCGGTCCCATGCAAAGCTCGCTCAGACGAGCGACTGGCCCGTGATGCGCTCGAGCGCTTCCTGGTACTTCGCGGCCGTCTTTTCGACGACGTCGGCCGGCAGCGCCGGCGCCGGCGCGGTCTTGCCCCACGGCTGCGCCTCGAGCCAGTCGCGCACGAACTGCTTGTCGAACGACGGCGGGTTCGTGCCGACCTGGTACTGGTCGGCCGGCCAGAAGCGCGACGAATCGGCCGTCAGCACTTCGTCCATCAGGTACAGCTTGCCGTGGTTGTCGAGGCCGAATTCGAACTTCGTATCGGCGATGATGATGCCGCGCGTCGCCGCGTAGTCGGCCGCTTCCTTGTACAGGCGGATCGAGATGTCGCGGATCGTCGCGGCCAGCTCGGTGCCGATGCGGCGCTCGGTTTCCTCGAACGTGATGTTCTCGTCGTGCTCGCCCATCTCGGCCTTCGCGGCCGGCGTGAAGATCGGCTCGGGCAGCTTCTGCGCGTTCTGCAGGCCTTCCGGCAGCTGCACGCCGCACACGGCGCCCGACGCCTGGTATTCCTTCCAGCCGCTGCCGGCCAGGTAGCCGCGCACGACCGCTTCGATCATGATCGGCTCGAGGCGCTTGACGACCACGCCGCGGCCCTTCACCTGCTCGACCTCGTCGGCCGCGACGACCGCTTCCGGCGCGTCGCCCGTCAGGTGGTTCGGCACGATGTGCGCGAGCTTGTCGAACCAGAAGTTCGCCATCTGGTTCAGCACGCGGCCCTTGTTCGGAATCGGCTCGCCCATCACCACGTCGAATGCCGACAGACGGTCGGTCGTGACGATCAGGAGCTTGTCGTTGCCGACCGCGTAGTTATCGCGGACCTTGCCGCGACCGAGGAGCGGCAGCGAGCGGAGCGTGGATTCGTAAAGGGTAGACATCGTCTTTTCGCAGATAAGGAGCCAAACAAAAAGGGAAACGCCGTTCCCCGCGGCAGGCGGGAACGGCGGTCTTGCAATACGTCGGCGAACCGGCCGGGTAGTGCCCGGACGGTTGCCGGCCGGCCCTCGTTCGGCCGGACGGAACGGCTGCCTGGGGCCGGATCAGGTCCGGCCTGGCAGCCCGCCCCTGCCTTGCGGAAGAATCGGGCGGGGCAATCGTACTACAGTCTCAGCGCACGACCTGCGCGAGTGCGCCGGACTTGTACTGCTCGGCGATCTTGTCGAGCGACACCGGCTTGATCTTCGCGGCCTGGCCTTCGCAGCCGAATGCGAGGTAGCGGTCGACGCAGACCTGCTTCGCCGCTTCGCGCGCGGGCTTCAGGTAGTCGCGCGGATCGAACTTGCCCGGGTTCTCGAACAGGTAGCGGCGGATCGCGCCGGTGATCGCGAGACGCAGGTCGGTGTCGATGTTGATCTTGCGCACGCCGTGCTTGATGCCTTCCTGGATTTCCTCGACCGGCACGCCGTAGGTTTCCTTCATGTCGCCGCCGAACTGGCGGATTTCTTCCAGCAGTTCCTGCGGCACCGACGACGAACCGTGCATCACGAGGTGCGTGTTCGGGATGCGCGCGTGGATTTCCTTGATGCGCTGGATCGACAGGATGTCGCCCGTCGGCTTCTTCGAGAACTTGTACGCGCCGTGCGACGTACCGATCGCGATCGCGAGCGCATCGCACTGCGTGAGCTTCACGAAATCGGCCGCCTGCTCCGGATCGGTCAGCAGTTGCTCGCGGGTCATCGTGCCTTCCGCGCCGTGGCCGTCTTCCTTGTCGCCCTTCATCGTCTCGAGCGAGCCGAGCACGCCGAGTTCGGCTTCGACCGTCACGCCGATCGAGTGCGCCATCTCGACGACCTTGCGCGACACGTCGACGTTGTACTCGTACGACGCGACCGTCTTGCCGTCGGCTTCGAGCGAACCGTCCATCATCACGCTCGTGAAGCCGCTGCGGATCGCGCCCATGCAGACCGCCGGCGACTGGCCGTGATCCTGGTGCATCACGACCGGGATGTGCGGGTACGACTCGACCGCCGCTTCGATCAGGTGGCGCAGGAACGGCTCGCCCGCGTACTTACGCGCGCCGGCCGATGCCTGCATGATCACGGGCGCGCCGACCTGGTCCGCTGCCGCCATGATCGCCTGGACCTGCTCCAGGTTGTTCACGTTGAAGGCCGGCAGGCCGTAACCGTGCTCTGCCGCGTGATCCAGCAATTGACGCATTGATACGAGAGGCATTGTGGAACTCCTTGAATGAAAACCGGTGCGCCCTGACGCCGGCGCGGCACCCGCCCTCGTTCGAACCGGGGCGGCGCGGCGCGGCTGAGCGTCGAATAGCCGCATTTTATCGCGAAGCGCCTCCGATTCCGACCGCCCGGTGGCGCCCACTCGCAATTTGTTACGTTCGCACGGCACAATGCGGGCAAAAAAGAGAAAAAAAGCCGCGCGGGGCTTCGGACCCCGCGCGGCTTTCGCGTGAAAAACGGTGCCGGATCGAATTCGATCGACCCGGGTCGCCGGCCAGGTGCCCGGCGAACGCTCGACTCAATAGTGCTCGCCGACGCGCACGATCTTCAGCGTGTTGGTGCCGCCCGCCTGCCCCATCGGTTCGCCGACGGTCAGCACGACCATGTCGCCGTGCTGCACGTAGCCCTGCTTGACGACGAGCTCGAGCGCCGCCTGCAGCGCCGAGTCGCGGTCGCTGTTGAAGTCGACGTGCAGCGGCGTCACGTTGCGGTACAGCGCCATCGTGCGCTCGCTGCCGACGCGCGGCGTCAGCGCGAAGATCGGCACGTGCGTGTAGTGACGCGACATCCACAGTGCGGTCGCGCCCGATTCGGTCAGCGCGATGATCGCCTTCGCGCCCAGGTGGTACGCGGTGAACAGCGCGCCCATCGCGATCGACTGGTCGATCCGCGTGAACGTACGGTCGAGGAAATCCTTGTCCAGCTCCACGTGTTCCGACTTTTCCGCCTCGACGCACACGGCCGCCATCGTCTCGATCGTGACGACCGGGTACTTGCCGGCGGCCGTCTCGGCCGACAGCATCACCGCGTCGGTGCCGTCGAGCACCGCGTTCGCGACGTCCGACACTTCCGCGCGGGTCGGCACCGGCGCGTAGATCATCGATTCCATCATCTGCGTCGCGGTGATCACGAGCTTGTTCGACTCGCGCGCCATCCTAATCATCCGCTTCTGCAGCGCCGGCACGGCCGCGTTGCCCACTTCCACCGCGAGGTCGCCGCGCGCGACCATGATGCCGTCGGACGCGTCGAGGATGCTCTGCAGCGCCGGAATCGCCTCCGCGCGCTCGATCTTCGCAATCATCTTCGGCTTGATGCCGTACGGCGCGCCCGCGATGTTCGCGAGCTGGCGCGCCATTTCCATGTCGGTCGCGTTCTTCGGGAACGACACCGCCACCAGGTCCGCGCCGAGCGACATCGCGGTGCGGATGTCTTCCATGTCCTTCGCGGTCAGCGCGGGCGCCGACAGGCCGCCGCCCTGGCGGTTGATCCCCTTGTTGTTCGACAGCTCGCCGCCCACCTTGACGATCGTGTGGATCTCGTCGCCGAGCACGCGCTCGACGGTCAGCACGATCAGGCCGTCGTTCAGCAGCAGCAGGTCGCCCGGCTTCAGGTCACGCGGCAGTTCCTTGTAGTCGAGGCCGACCCGCTCGTCGTTGCCGAGCTCGCAGGCCGCGTCGAGGATGAACGGCTGACCGGGCGCGAGCGTCGTCTTGCCGTTCTCGAACTTGCCGACGCGGATCTTCGGGCCCTGGAGGTCGGCCATGATCGCAATCTCGCGGCCAACCTTGCGGGCGGCCTCGCGCACCATCTCGGCGCGCTGGCGGTGATCGTCGGCGGTGCCGTGCGAAAAATTGAGCCGCACGACGTCGAGGCCCGCCTGCATCATCTGCAGCAGAATCTCCGGCGAACTGGAAGCCGGGCCGATCGTGGCGACTATCTTGGTGGCGCGCTGCATGAAACTCCTCATCTGGATCAAGGTGGATGCGCTGGGTGAAACGCTGCGAGAGCCGGACACGGCGGGCCCAGCGGCGGCCGTTCCGGAGGGCGTGCCGGTGCTTGCGCCCGGCATCGCTTTGTTCTGAATCTCGTGGTGCTGCATGACCGCGTCGCCAGCGGCCGCCGGTGCGCGCGGGGTGGAGTTCGCCCGCGCGGGCGCGCGTTTGCGCTTGCCCGCGCCGGCCGGCTGCTCCGCTTTCGCGGAGCGCGCGGCCTTCGTCACCCCTGCGCGCGCCGCCACGCTCAGGCCGCCCGCGTTTCGAGCACTTCCACCGCCGGCAGCTTCTTCCCCTCGAGGAACTCGAGGAAGGCGCCGCCGCCCGTCGAGATGTAGCTGACCTGGTCGTGGATGCCGTACTTCGCGATGGCCGCGAGCGTGTCGCCGCCGCCCGCGATCGAGAACGCGGACGATTTGGCGATCGCCTCGGCGAGCGTCTTGGTGCCGTTGCCGAACTGGTCGAACTCGAACACGCCGACCGGGCCGTTCCACACGATCGTGCCGGCCTTCTCGAGCTGGCTCGCGAGCGCCTTGGCCGTTTCCGGCCCGATGTCGAGGATCATGTCGTCCGCTTCGATGTCGGCGACCTGCTTCACCGTGGCCGCGGCCGTCGGCGAGAATTCCTTCGCGGTCACGACGTCGGTCGGGATCGGCACCGATGCGCCGCGCTTGCGCGCGTCGTCGATGATCGCCTTCGCGTCGCCGACGAGGTCGGTTTCCGCGAGCGACTTGCCGATCGGCAGGCCGGCCGCGAGCATGAACGTATTGGCGATGCCGCCGCCGACGATCAGCTGGTCGACCTTCTCCGCCAGCGACTTCAGGATCGTCAGCTTGGTCGACACCTTCGAGCCGGCGACGATCGCCACCAGCGGGCGCGCCGGGTTGCCGAGCGCCTTGCCGAGCGCGTCGAGTTCGGCGGCCAGCAGCGGGCCCGCGCACGCGACCGGCGCGTACTTCGCGATCCCGTGCGTGGTCGCTTCCGCGCGGTGCGCGGTGCCGAACGCGTCGTTCACGTACACGTCGCAGAGCTTCGCCATCTTTTGCGCGAGCTCGTCCGAATTCTTCTTCTCGCCCTTGTTCACGCGGCAGTTCTCGAGCAGCACGACCTGGCCCGGCGCGACGTTCACGCCGTTCTCGACCCAGTTCGACACGAGCGGCACGTCGCGGCCGAGCAGCTCGGCGAGGCGCTTCGCGACCGGCGCGAGCGAGTCTTCCGGCTTGAATTCGCCTTCGGTCGGACGGCCGAGGTGCGACGTGACCATCACTGCCGCGCCGGCGTCGAGCGCGGCCCGGATGGCCGGCACGGACGCGCGCACGCGCGTGTCCTCGGTGATGTTGCCGTGATCGTCCTGCGGGACGTTCAGGTCGGCGCGGATGAACACCCGCTTGCCGGCAAGCTGGCCGGCGGCGATCAGGTCGGTAAGACGCTTGACTTGGCTCATGTTGAACAGATTGAAGTAGTGGATGGGGAAAGGGGGTTCACGCTGGACGTGCGCGGGCTGCCGCGAAAGGGCGCCGGATGCGGCCGTGGCTGGCGGTTCGCATGACGCGCACGTGTAAAAAATCTCGAACGGGCATTCTAGCCGATCCACCCGGCAGACTGACCCGTGCGGCGGCGAATTCCGCCTATTTGGGATCGCGCGCGGGAACGAATATATTGCTGCAACGCAGCAATGCATGCGCGCGAGCGGCCGGCGCCCGGCGGGCCGGAACGGCGGCTCATCAGAAAATCACGCGCAGCGCGGTGAACACGAGCATCCCGACGACGATCGTGCCGAGCATGCTGCGCCGCCACAAGAACCAGCCGAGGCCGGCGAGCGCCGCGTAGAACGGATGGTTGGACAGCGCGAACGACATCCCGGCCGGCGTTTCGAGCACGTCGGGCAGCACGACGGCGACGAGCGCGGCCGCCGGCGCATAGCGCAGCGCGCGCTGCGCGCGTTCGGGCAGCACGGTGCGCTCGCCGCCGATCAGGAACAGCGCGCGCGTGACGGCCGTGACGATCGTCATCCCGATGATGACGATCCAGATCTCCGTCGCGCTCATTCGATTTCCTTTTCGTGCACGGTTTCGGTGCGGATGCGCCGCCAGTCGGCCCGTTCGACGAAGAAATCGGCCATGCTGCCGGCCGCGAGCGCGGCGAGCACCGCGAGCGGCAACGCAAGGCGGTACGGCAGGTCGAGCGCCACGAGCGACACGATGCCCGCCACCGCGACGGCCGCGAGCGTCGAGCGGTTCGCGACCGCCGACACCATGATCGGGATCAGCGCGAGCGTGCCGGCCAGTTCCAGCCCCCAGCTCGCGGGAAAGAAGCTCGCGAGCAGGATGCCGGCGAGCGACGACACCTGCCACGACACCCAGCTCGCGAGCGCCATCCCCCAGAAATACGCTTCCTTGCCCGGCACGTGGCCGTTGGCGAAGCCCTGTTTCTGGAACAGCAGGTAGATCACGTCGCCGTTGAAATAGCCGATCGCGAGGCGCCGCCACAGCGGCAGGTAGGAAAAATGGGGAGCAAGCCCGGCGCTGAAGATCACGAAGCGCGTGTTGACCATCGCGGCCGTGAGCAGCACGGTCCAGATCGGCAGCTTCGCGGCGAGGAGCGGCAGCACCGCGAGCTGCGACGAGCCCGCGTAGACGAGCAGCGACATCGCGCTCGCCTGCCCGAGCGTCATCACCGACTTGCTCATCGCGATGCCGGTGACGAGCCCCCAGGACAGGATCGCCATCAGTGTCGGGGAATAGTCGCGCGCGCCCTGGATCAGCGCAAAACGGTCGGTGGCGGACAATCGAGCGAGCATGGGAAAGCGGGCCGCAGCGGGCGGTTCGTCGGGACGCCGGCGCCTCCTGCCGGCACGACCCATCGTTATTGGAATCGGTACCGGGCGATTATAGCGCCGGCCCCGCGCCGGCCGACCGGATCGTCGCCAAATGACGCTAAAATAAGCGTCTTTCCGGCTCAACGCTGCATACAACCGCATCCCAGGAGAATCCTATGTCAATGGCCGACCGCGACGGCAAGATCTGGATGGACGGCAAGCTGATCGACTGGCGCGACGCCAAGATCCACGTCCTGACCCATACGCTGCACTACGGCATGGGTGTCTTCGAGGGCGTGCGTGCGTACAAGACGGCCGACGGCAGCACCGCGATCTTCCGCCTGCGCGAGCACACGAAACGTCTGCTGAATTCGGCGAAGATCTTCCAGATGGACGTGCCGTTCGACCGGGAAACGCTCGAAGCCGCGCAACTCGAAGTCGTGCGCGAGAACAAGCTCGAGTCGTGCTACCTGCGCCCGATCATCTGGGTCGGCTCGGAAAAGCTCGGCGTGTCGGCGAAGGGCAACACGATCCACGTCGCGATCGCCGCATGGCCGTGGGGCGCGTACCTCGGCGAGGAAGGCCTCGCGAAGGGCATCCGCGTGAAGACGTCGTCGTTCACGCGCCACCACGTGAACGTGTCGATGGTCCGCGCAAAGGCGTCGGGCTGGTACGTGAACTCGATCCTGGCGAACCAGGAAGCGACGGCCGACGGCTACGACGAAGCGCTGCTGCTCGACGTCGACGGCTACGTGTCGGAAGGCTCCGGCGAGAACTTCTTCCTCGTCAACAACGGCAAGCTGTACACGCCCGACCTGGCGTCGTGCCTCGACGGCATCACGCGCGACACGGTCATCACGCTCGCGAAGGACGCCGGCATCGAGGTGATCGAGAAGCGCATCACGCGCGACGAGGTCTACACGGCCGACGAGGCGTTCTTCACCGGCACGGCCGCTGAAGTCACGCCGATCCGCGAGCTCGACAACCGCACGATCGGCAGCGGCGCGCGCGGCCCCGTCACAGAAAAGCTCCAGTCGGCGTTTTTCGATATCGTGTCGGGCAAGAACGCGAAGTACGCGCACTGGCTGACGAAGGTCTGAGCGCGCCACGCCACCGACCGCCCCACAAAAGAGTGATAAGAGAAAGTCTCATGAGTGAAATCAAGGAAATGCCGCTGGTCGAGCTGACGGCCAAGGATCTTCCCGCCTACTGCCCGAACCCGGCCATGGCGCGCTGGAGCGCGCACCCGCGCGTCTTCATCGACGTCTCGCACGGCGAGGCACGCTGCCCGTACTGCGGCACGCGCTACAAGCTGCGCGACGGCGAGGTCGTCAAGGGCCACTGAGCCCGGGCGGACGGGCCCGCGGGCCCGCCCCTCGCGAGGCGGCGCAGCCGGATGCCCGGCGCGCCGCCCTTCCCCATTCTGGCAACCCGAACGCGGCGCCCGCGCGCCGTGCTTCATTACGACATCGGAAGTCCACCTGATGCGTCGAGCGCTGGTTATCGCACCGAACTGGATCGGTGACGCATTGATGGCGCAGCCGCTTTTTGCGCTGCTGAAGAAACTCCATCCCCGCATCGCGATCGATGCCGTCGCGCCCTCGTGGGTCGCGCCCGTGCTCGAGCGGATGCCCGAGATCCACGATGTCTACGCGACCGATCTCGCGCACGGCAAGCTGCAGCTGCTGCGCCGCTGGCAGCTCGCGAGCGACCTGCGCGACGTCGGCTACGACGCGGCGTACGTGCTGCCGAATTCGCTGAAGTCCGCGGTGATCCCGTGGCTCGCGAACATCCCGCTGCGGATCGGCTACACGGGCGAGCACCGCTACGGGCTGTTGAACGTGCGGCACGCGAATCCGACCAAGTCGGGCGAGCGCCCGCCGATGACGACCCACTACGCGGCGCTCGCATATGCGCCGGGCGCGAAGCTGCCCGAATCGATGAAGACGCTGCCGGCGCCGCGCCTCGACGCCGACCTGAACGAGACGGCACGCGTGTCCGCGCGTTTCAATCTCGATACACGCAAGCCGCTCGTCGTGTTCTGCCCGGGCGCCGAATACGGCCCGGCCAAGCGCTGGCCACCCGAGCACTTCGCGTCGCTCGCGACGATCGTGCACCAGTCGTTCCCGTACACGCAGATCGTCGCGCTCGGCTCGCAGAAGGACGCCGCGGCCGC
Source organism: Burkholderia sp. BE17 (assembly GCF_009362305.1). Lineage (NCBI taxonomy): Bacteria > Pseudomonadati > Pseudomonadota > Betaproteobacteria > Burkholderiales > Burkholderiaceae > Burkholderia > Burkholderia sp. BE17. The sequence continues at coordinate 42,076 of NZ_WHNU01000045.1, read as the reverse complement.
GCAGGCGATCGCCGACCACGCGCCGAACGTGCGCAACCTGTGCGGGCAGACGTCGCTGTCCGAGGCATGCGCGCTGATCGCGCGCGCGAACGCGGTCGTCACCAACGATTCGGGGCTGATGCACGTCGCCGCCGCGCTGCGCCGGCCGCTCGTCGCGCTGTACGGATCGACCGATCCGCGCCACACCCCTCCGCTGTCGGACCTGGCGAAGGTACAATGGCTGCATCTCGAATGCAGTCCCTGCTTCGAACGCGAGTGCCCGCTCGGCCACCTGAAGTGCCTGCGCGAACTCGGTCCCGAGCAGGTATTCGGCGATTTGCGCGGCATGCTCGTCGGGCAGCGCTGACCCTGGCCGGCAGCGTCGCACGACGCGCCGGGCAATCCGATTCACCGGTGTGCGGCGGCCCCATCCGGGCCGCCGTGCTGAATACGGCGCGCGACGCGCGCGAGAGACAACCCCGATGCCACGTTTTGCCCGCCTCTTCGAAGCCGCTGCCGATACGCTGAACGCCTACTACCAGGCCGTCGCCGATGCCAATCTCGACGCGCTGCTGGCGTTGTGGATCGACGAGGATTTCGCCAGCTGCGTGTGGGCGGACGGCGAGCATCTGCACGGCCTCGACCAGATCCGCAGCGGGCTCGCCAACCGGCTCGCGACGCGCCCGGTGACGATCGAACCGCTCGACATCCGCGTCTACGACAGCCTCGGCACGGTCGTCTACACGATCGCCGAAGCGCATCAGCAGGCCGACCTGACGGCCGACCCCGACATGGTTTTCGCCACGTACGTGATGATTCACGAACGCGGCGAGTGGCGCATCGCGCACATCCACGCGAGCCCGATTCCCGAACAAGCGGCCGGGCAGTTCGCCGCGAAGATCCGTCATGGGCAGGGCCCGCTGCACTGACGAAAAGACGAAGCAACGCATACGCGGGGCGATCATGAGTACGGCTTCTCCGCCCACCTCGCCGCTCGCCGGGGCTCCGGCCCCGGACGACGACACACTGCGCTATCGCGCACCACGCTGGCTGCCGAACAGCCATGCGCAAACCATCGTGCCCGCGCTGTTCGCGCGACGACCGGCCGTCGCATACCGACGAGAGCGATGGGAAACCCCCGATCACGACTTCATCGATCTCGACTGGGTCGCCCATCTCGACAGTGCGGCGCCGCCGCCCGATGCGCCGCTGTTCGTGCTGTTCCACGGCCTCGAAGGCAGTTCCGGCTCGCACTACGCGCTCGAGATGATGGCCGCCGCGCGCGCGAAGGGCTGGCATGCCGTCGTGCCGCACTTTCGCAGTTGCAGCGGCGAGATCAACCGCCAGCCGCGCTTCTACCATCTCGCCGACAGTGCCGAGGTCGACTGGATTCTGCGCCGGCTCGCCGCGCAGCATCGCGGGCCGCTGGTCGCGGCCGGCGTGTCGCTCGGCGGCAACGTGCTGCTGCGCTGGCTCGGCGAGCATCGCAGCGACACGTCGATCCTGCGGGCCGCCGCCGCGATCTCGACGCCGATCGACGTGCATGCGGGCGGCCGCGCGCTGTCGCAGGGGTTCGCGATGGTCTATACGCGCAGCTTCCTGAAGACGCTCAAGCGCAAGGCGCTCGCGAAGCTCGACCAGTACCCGGGGCTGTTCGACCGCGACGCGATGCTGCAGGCCGTGACGATGCGCGACTTCGACGAGGTCGTGACCGCGCCGCTGCACGGTTTCGCGGACGCCGACGACTACTGGACGAAGGCGACGACCCGGCCGCTGCTGCCCGCGATCGACGTGCCCACGCTGATCCTCAACGCCCGCAACGACCCGTTCCTGCCCGAATCGGCACTGCCTGGCCCGGCCGACGTATCGCCGGCCGTCGAGCTCGACCAGCCCGCGGACGGCGGGCACGCGGGATTCATGACCGGGCCGTTCCCCGGCCGCCTCGACTGGCTGTCGGCGCGGGTGTTCGGTTATTGCTCGAAATTCGTCGACCATGGATGACATCGTCAGGCAGGCGCTCGCCAAATGGCCGAACGTGCCGCACTGCACCGGCTGGCTGCTGCTCGACCGGCGCGGCGAATGGCGGCTGCGCGACGACGCGGCGCAGGCGGCCGGCGAGCTCGGCTCGCCGATCCGGCATGCGGCGCTGAACGCGTTCATCGGCCGCAACTACGAATGCGACGCGCGGGGCCAGTGGTTCTTCCAGAACGGGCCGCAGCGCGTGTACGTCGAGCTCGCGTATACGCCGTGGGTCGTGCGACTCGCCGAGCGCGACGGACAGCTCACGCTCACCGACCAGACGGGCGCACCGTTCGAACCGGGCGAAGCATGGCTCGACGATGGGGGCGGCGTGCTGTTTCGCGATGCGGGCGCGCCGCCGCGCATCGCGGCGCTGCACGACCATGATCTCGGGCTGTTCGCCGATCACGCGGATTTCGACGCCGCGCCGCCCGTGCTGCGCTGGCGTGGCCGCGCGCTGCCGCTCGGCAACATCGTCTGCGCGGACGTGCCCGCGCGGTTCGGCTACGTCGCGAGTCCGGCACGACAGGCACGCGACGCGGCCGACAGCGGCAACTGACCCGCACCCGCCGCGCCGGCCGCTACCCGCGGCCGTTCTTCTCGTCGTCGCGCTCTTCCTTGTAGCGCGCCTCGAATTCCAGCAGCCGCGCGCCGATGATCGACTGCTCGTAGAACGACACGTCCTTCGCATCGCGCGCTTCCTTCAACTGACGGATCGCCGACGGCCATGCGCCGTCGAGTGCGAGTTTCTCCGCGAGCGCGCGGCGCCGCGCGAGCACGTCGCCCTTGCCGTCGCTCGCCTTCGCGAGGTAGTCCCACCAGTCCGGCTGCTCGGGATCGGCCTGCGCCTGCGCGCGTGCGAGCGCCTGCGCTTGCGCGAAGCGGCGCGCGGCGATCAGCGCCTGCAGGTGCGCGACGATCGCCGCGTGCGACGCCGGCCAGCGCCGCTGCGCGAGCGCCGCGAGCCGCACCGCGTCGTCGGTCCGGCCCGCACGCCGCGCGATGTCGGCGGCCAGCACGTCGAGGCTCGGCGAACTGGCCGCCGGGTCGCCCTCGTGCCGCTCGCGTGCATCGAACGCGCCGCGCGCCGCAGCGAGCGCCTTGTCCGCTGCGTCGTACTGGCCGAGCAGCGTGTTCGCGAGCGCGATGCCGTACCAGTTCGCCGCGACGTTCGGCGCCGTGCGATCGTCGATCTCGAGCTGCATCCGGCGCACCTCGTCCGCGATGTCGGTCGGCGCGCGGTTCTGCAGGACGCGCAGCCGCGCGCGCACGAATCCGTACTCGGCCGACTGGCGCGGCTGCCGGTACGGCGCACGGCGCGCGCGATCCTCCATGTCGGCGATCCGCTCGCCGGTCAGCGGGTGCGTACGCGCATAGGCCGGCACGCCGGCATCGCCCATCGACGCGCGGTCGAGCCGCTCGAAGAAGCCCGGCATCCCGTACGGGTCGTAGCCCGCGCCCGCGAGCAGCTGGAAGCCGACGCGATCGGCCTCGCGCTCGGCCGAACGCGAGAAGCGCAGCTGGTTGTCCACCGCGTATGCCTGCCCGCCCACCGCGATCGCACTGCCGAGATCGCCGCTTCTCGCGAGCACGCCGGCCAGCACGCCGATCAGCATGGTCGCGAGCGCCGTGTAGCCGGTCTTCTCGCTCGCGCCGATCATCCGCGCGATGTGCCGCTGCAGCACGTGGCCCATCTCGTGGCCGACCACCGACGCGAGCTCCGATTCCGTCTGCGTCGTGACCACGAGCCCGCTGTTGATCCCGATGAAGCCGCCCGGCATCGAGAACGCGTTGATCTGCGGATCGCGTACCGGGAACAGGTCGAAGTCCGGCGTGTAGCCGCCGATGTAGCGCGCGGCCGCCGCGGCTGCGAGGCGCGCCGCCATCGCGTTCAGGTAGTCGCGCACGAGCCAGTCGTCGAGATAATCGGGATCGCGCCGCACCTCGCGCATCACGCGCTCGCCGAGCCGGCGCTCGGCACGCGGCGTCAGCGAACCGCCGGAGCCGTCGCCGAGGTCGGGCAGCTCGAGTGCGCGCAGCGGCGCGCGCAGGCTCGCGGCCGGCGCCGACGCGCCGCCCGCGCCCGAAAACCGGCTCTCCGCACCGCCGTAAGTGCCGAACACGCCGGTCGCGATGCCGGGCGGCACGGTGGAAATCGACGAGGAGCCGCCGGCCGCCGGCTCGAGCGGCGGCGCGAACGCGCTCTGCGCATGGCCGCTCGGCGGCAACCCGAGCGCCGCCGACAGCGACACGGCAAGCAACTGTTTGACACGCATGGCAGGATGAAAACGACGCCGTCCCGCGCGCCCGGCGCGCATCGCGGCGTTTGGTCTGAATATTCGGTTCATTGTACCGGCGGTGCCGCGACTGTCTCGTGCCGCGCATGCATCATCTGCGCCCCCGGCGACGCGAACGCCGCTGCTATGATAAGCGCCCGTTGAGACGGAGCAAGACATGTCAGGACTCACCCATTTCGACGCCGCCGGCCATGCGCACATGGTCGACGTCGGCGACAAGCAGGAAACCCGACGCATCGCGATCGCGCGCGGCACGATCCGGATGCTGCCGGCCACGTTCGCGCTGATCCGCGACGGCAAGGCGAAAAAAGGCGACGTGCTCGGCGTCGCGCGCATCGCGGCCATCCAGGGCGCGAAGCGCACGGCCGACCTCATTCCGCTGTGCCACCCGCTCGCGCTGACGCGCGTGGCCGTCGACTTCGAACTCGACGATGCGCTGCCGGGCGTGCACTGCGTCGTGCAGGTCGAGACGTTCGGCCGGACCGGCGTCGAGATGGAAGCGCTGACCGCCGTGCAGGTCGGGCTGCTGACCGTCTACGACATGTGCAAGGCCGTCGATCGCGGGATGGTGATCACCGATGTGAGCGTGCGGGAAAAGCGCGGCGGGAAGTCGGGGGACTGGAAGGCGGAAGACGTCGCGGGTTGAAGCCAGCGCGCCGCCCGCCTGAAAATTCGAGATAGAACCGGTTTCTCATACAATTACCGGATTCCGCACGAGAGAGCGTGCGAACCAGCACAAAAAGAGCGAGCACTGGTGATGAATTCGCAAGCGTTAAGAAGCGCCTTGCTGGCCGGACCGGTTCAGCATGAACGGCTTGTCAAACTGGACACGCCGCTCGGCCCCGACGTGCTGCTGCCGCATCGCGTCAAGGGACGATCGCGGCTCGGGCGCCATTTCGAGTTCACCGTCGATACCGTCTCGGTGTCCGACAACCTCGAACTCAAGAAACTGATCGCGCAGCCGGTGACGCTGTGGATCCAGCAGGCCGACCGGTCGTACGCGCCTCACCACGGCTACGTGCATGCCGCCCGCCGGCTCGGATCGGACAGCGGCCTCACGCACTATCAGATCGTGTTTGCGTCGTTCCTGCACTTCCTGAGGTTCCGCCGCGATCAGCGTATCTGGCAGGACCGGTCCGCGGACGACATCATCGCCGACGTGCTGAACCAGCATCCGCAGGCCAAGGGGCGCTTCACCTTCAGGCTCTACCAGCCGCTGCCGTCCCGCTCGTTCTGCATGCAATACGAAGACGACTGGAATTTCGTGCATCGCCTGATGGAATCGGAAGGCCTGTACGGCTTCTGGGAACAGGACAAGGACGGCAAGTCGCATCGGCTCGTCGTCGTCGACCGCATCGACGCATTGCCCGCGCTGTCGCCGCGAACCGTGCGCTTTCATCACGCAGGCACGGGCGACGAAGCCGACACGCTCGTCCAGTTTTCCGGTACGCGTACGCTGCGAAGCGTCGAGCGCACCACGCGTACGTTCGACTACAAGCAGCCGCCCACCGCGTCGAATCCGAAAGCGACCCATACGCCGACGATCGCGAACCAGGGCGACCTGCCGCAGCAGCTCGAAGTCTACGAATACACGGGCGCCTATACGTACCCCGAGCAGTCCCGCGGCGATCATCTGTCGAAGATCTGGATGGAGGAGCAGGAGTCGCACGCGAAGCGCTTTCACGGCGTCGGCGGCGTGCGGCGCATGGACGCGGGACGCACGTTCGAGTTCGCGGATCACCCCGAACACGACAAGGACGATGCCGGCCAGCGCGAATTCGCCGTGATCGAGACGGCATGGATCATCGTCAACAACCTGCCCGTCGGTGACGGCGAGGCCGCCTTCCCGCACAGCCTGCAGGCCGAGGTCGGCAGCATCGTGCAGGCCGGTGGCGCCGACTCGTCGCGCGTTCGCCATCCTGACGGCAGCGAGGGCTTTTTCCGGATCAGCATCGAAGCGCAGCGCACGACCGTGCCGTTCCGCAGCCCGCTCGAACACGCGAAACCGCCGATGCACCTGCAATCGGCGATCGTCGTCGCACCGCAAGGCGAGGAAGTCCATACCGACGAACTCAACCGGGTCAAGGTCCGCTTCCATTGGGACCGCCTCAACGACGGTGACGAGAAAGCATCGTGCTGGCTGCGTGCCGTGACATCGGATTCGGGCAACGGCTACGGCGCCGTGCACCCGCACCGCAGCGGCGAAGAGGTGCTGGTCGATTTCCTCGGCGGCGACTGCGATCGCCCGATCATCGTCGGCAAGCTGTACAACGGCGCGACGAGCCCGCAGTGGCACACCAACGGGATCCTGTCCGGATACCGGTCCAAGGAATACGCGGGCGCCGGCTACAACCAGCTGGTGCTCGACGACGCGACATCGCAGAACCGCGTGCACCTGTACAGCAGCCAGACCAACGCACACCTGCACCTCGGCTACCTGATCGACCACACGGGCAACAACCGCGGCAGCTATCTCGGCAGCGGCTTCGACCTGCGGTCCGACGCATTCGGCGCCGTGCGCGCGAATCGAGGCCTGTACGTCACGACGCATCCGAAACGGCCGGCAAGCCAACCGCTCGACGTCGAGGAGACGCAACAGCAACTCGTTCGCGCGGAAGGCCTGATGGAGGCGATGTCGGATGTCAGCGCACAGCATCAGGGCGAGTCGCTCGACCCCGGCCACGCGGCGCTGAAGCAGTTCACCGACGCAACGCAGAACAGCGTGAGCGGCAGTGCGTCGGGCGGCCGAACCGCCGGCGGCGGAACCGGCAGCGCCAATGCGTTCAAGGAGCCCGTGATGCTGTTCGGCAGCCCGGCCGGCATCGGGATGTCCACGCAGCAGTCCACGCAGCTTGCCGCGGACCGGCACATCAACCTCGTCAGCGGGCAAAGCACGCACGTCGCCGCCGGAAAGTCGCTGATCGCGAGCGTCCTCGACCGGATCAGCCTGTTCGCGCAAAACGCCGGGATGAAGCTGTTCGCGGGCAAGGGCAAGGTCGAAGTCCAGGCGCACGCGGACAACATCGAGCTGACCGCACAGAAGGCGCTGAAGCTGATGGCGGTCACCGAATCGATCGAAGGCGCCGCGGCGAAGGAAATCCTGCTGACGTCCGGCGGCGCCTACATCCGCATCGCGGACGGCAACATCGAAGTGCACGCGCCCGGCAAGATCGACATCAAGGGTGCGCAGCATGCGTTCAGCGGCCCCACGCACCTGTCGCAAACCATGCCGACGCTGCCGAACTCGACCGGCAACTACGATCAGGCGTTCATCGCGCACTGGGCCGGCACCGACATTCCGGTCGCGAACACGCGGTACCAGATGTTCTCGAACGGCAAGCTGCTCTCGGAAGGCGTCACCAACGCGGCGGGAGAGACGGGGCTCACACAGAGCCACGTGCCGCATGACGTCGTCGTCAAGTTTCTAGGGAAATCGAATGGCTGACGGACAACAGGAAAAGGTGCTCGGCACCGGCTCGGGGATGCTGACGCCGACGGGGTACAAGGATCGGCCGAAGGTGGAGATCAATATCTGCGACAAGCATGTAACGCCGGCGCCGAAATGGATCGTCGGCACCTGTCCGTTCTACTATCGACCGCTTCACGGCGCCTATCTGGAAACGGTTGAAAAGGTCAGCATGTCGAGCATTTGGTCGACCATCAAGGGCTTCGCCCTCTCGTGGGATCCGTGGACCGACTCCGATGTAGCGCACCGCCTCCTGCATCGGCGCGAGCAACTGATCGAGCCCGGCAGTTCGGATTCCGACTGGTCGCGGCATGGAAACTTCATGATGCGTCATATCGGATGCGGACATAAACCGCCCGATTACTACATCAGCTACGGCTACTACTATTGCTCCGACTACGGCGCCAACCTCCTCCCGCGACTGTCCGCCCAGGGGAAAGCGTGGTTGAACAAGGCGCGCAAGCTGCTCCAGGCCAACATGGAAGACGGCCTGAACCAGAACATGATGGGCAATACGATCCAGATGGCCAGCCCGACACCGGGAAACGGCGGGGTCGATATGACCTGGCCGCAATTCGAACTGGAAATGAACAACGAAAAATTCAAGGAGTTCGCGTTCAAGACGCACCCGATGGCGTACCTCGACGGAGGATTGGCGGACCTGCCGGTCACGGATCTCGTCAAGATCGGGATGCGTCCGAACATCCAGGAATGGAGCGAAGGAAAGACGTGGGGGCAGGCTTTCGATTCGGGCATCCCCGTTCTCCGGAAAAAGGCCGAGGAATGGGATGTCGACGATCCGGTCGGCAAGGCGCTCGGAAGACTGCTGGTGAAGTGACATGCGAAAAGGCAAACGATGGCTTTTGATCGCGGGATGCGTTCTTGTTCTGCCGATCGCTATTTACGGATATACGGAAATGACTTCAGGGTGGGAAACGGTATCGACCGAATTCATGCGCAACGACAAGCCGTACGGCGCAGGCGCATTTCGCGTGCAACGCAACGACTTCATGTCGTTGAAGGTTGCGAGACCGGAACTCACGTTCAAGCCGGAAAGCGAGCAGAAGAACCCTGACGTCGCGGAGTTCGCCGAACCGTGGATGGACGACTCGAACGAGCGCCTGAACCGGTCCACCGTCAGTTTCCTGCGCGGCACCCTGGGCGGCAGCGTCGCGCGTCACTTCCAGCAACCGGGTCAGACCGCGTCATGGTGGTACTCGCCAGACTGGCGCGTCCTGTACGTCAGTACCGGCTGGATGGATTACAAGGCGCCTCGCCCCGACGACGGCGCGGTCCCTCAGACCACCAAGCTCTGGAAATCGAGCGATGGCGGCCAACACTGGTCCCAGCTCCAATGGCCGGCGGACCACAACATCAGCCGGTTGCTGTTCATCGATGCTCAACGTGGCTACGCGATCGGCTGGGGGCCACACGTCTGGCGAACGGCAGACGGTGGCCAATCGTGGCAGGAAATCAAGGAGCCTCCGGGCGCGATCGTCCAGGGGAAGTCCCGCAGGACTTTCGACGGTACCAACCTCGGCCCGGACGGCGCATTGCGCGTCGCCTATCAGGCCGACGACACCGAGCATCCGCAACCGGCAGGCATCGTCAGTCGCCTCGACTGGGATCAGCAGGACTTCACCCAGGAAGCGGTGCTGCCCGGACAAGTCGTCGTCGGCCTCGAATCATCGCCGACGCCCTCTCGGGACTACGCCCTGTATGCGCTGTCGCGCGCGAGTAGTGAATCCGGCGTCAGCCACGGTGCAGGTGTCATTTCAGCCTGGACCAGCGAGCACCCCGATCAGATCCGGCAGTTGCACACATTCGAAGACCGCTTGACGCTCAACGGGCTGAGCGCGGGGCGCAACGGCGTCGTGCTTGTCCACGCGACCGATCCAAACACCGCCAACGGCGGTGGCTCGCCCATCGACCTGACCATCAGCAGCACCGACGGCGGCAAGACGTGGCAGCAGACCACCGACAAGGCTTCGCAGGGCGGCTACTTTGACCCGGAATCGAACACGCTCTACTCGGTGTTCGCCTACACGCTGAGGAAGCGGCAATTCTGATTGCCGCCCGACGTGCTTGGCGCGGGCTGCGTCCGCAGAACTCGACAAAGCCCGCGACATGCCCCGTCGCACGAGCAAACACAACGGCGTAGCGTAGTTCAGTGACCAGGCAAAACCGTCGCGCGCGAGGCCGGTCAAGCGCCAACCCGAATTCGTCCGTCGACTTCCGTCGGTCCCCATGCGAAATCGATCCAAATTGAAGCGACTGGCTGCCATCGCGCTCGGAAGCGCCGCGCTGGCTTTTCTGTACGAAAGCACGGGCCCTCGATGGGAAACCGTTTCGTCGGAGGTCACGTGGCCGGACCCGCCGGTCGGTGGTGGGGATTTCTACCTTGATGGCAGCGCGATCATGTCGCTCACGGTCTCCGATCCCGTGATTACGCTGAAGCCTGCCAGCGAGTGGAAAAGACCGATGGTCGCCGAACCCACCGAAGCGTGGATGAACAATGCGGGAGAAACGCTGAATCGACGAACCGCGAATTTCTTCCGCGGCACGATCGATCACGGGCTGCAGCGCTACTTTCAAGCTCCCGGCCAGCACACCGCGTGGTGGCATTCGCGCGACGGGAACATCCACTTGATCAGTGCCAGCTGGATGAGCTACACGTCTGCGCGTACTGCAGACGATCTCGTCCCGCAGCAAACCCAGGTCTGGAAATCGCTCGACGGCGGCCGCCATTGGTCACGGCTCGAACGGCCCGCGCACGAAGATATCGATCAATTCCTTTTCATCGATGCGCAGCACGGCTACGCGATCGGCTGGGGCCCTACCGTCCGACGCACATCCGACGGCGGTGAATCCTGGAAGCAGATCGCGTCCCCCCCAGGCGCGGTTGTCCCCGGTGAAACTCGGCGCAATTTCAACGGTGTGAGCCTTGGCCCTGACGGCGTACTTCGAGTGGCTTACCATGTCGATCGATCGGCAACGGCCCCTGCCCGCAGCGTCATATATCGACTCGTCCCAGATCAGCAGGCGTTCGTTCCGGATGCCGTCCTGCCGAACCAGACAGTCGTTCGGCTCGCGTCGACGCCTGCCACGACGGGGAGCTACGCGCTTTACGTGCTGTCCCACCTCGACAATGCGAGCGACATCGACGCGGCACGGGATCGCGGACACCGGACCGGCGCAATTTCCACATGGACGAACGCGCAACCCGAGCACGTCCGGCAAGTGGCGACGTTCGACAAAAAGCTCATTCTGGGTGGCCTCGACGTGGGCCGCGATGGCCTGCTGCTCGTGTACGCGATCGATCCCAAGCAGGCAATCGATGATCCACCGGTCACCCGGATGTTCAGTAGCACTGACGCGGGCAAGACCTGGAAGCAGACTGACGACGAGACGATCTATCGCAGCAAGTACTTCGATCCGGATACGAACACGCTCTATTCGCTGCTCGGTGCGAGACTGAAGAAGCTGTCGTTCCTGATGCGAAATGCCCCCGCTTCAAAAGACTGAATCCCCTCGCTACAACCTGAGAATTCAATCGATGATGAAAACGCTGCATTACGCCGCGCTCTCGCTGTGGGTTGCCGCCGCACCGGCCGCCACCTTCGCCGCCGGCACCTGCCCCACCGCCGACACCACCGCGCGCGCGGCAATCGACGCGCAGCACCGCGTGCAGCAGGTCCGCAATCCGCAAGGCGACGGTGGCGGCAACGTCGATGTTTCACCACCGCTGCGCGACGCGCTTCGCGCATACAAGCAGGCGCTCGTCGGCGCAATCGACGCACGGCTCGTGTGCAGCGACGAACACGTCGACCCGGCTGCACTGAAACGCACGCTCGCGGCCGCGCTCGGTGTGCCGGCTCAATCGGCCCAATCGGCCCAGTCGGCCGCGCTGAAAAACGGCGAATCGGCGTTCGGCCGCAATCCGGAAATCGACGTCGAACGCGGCGGCACGTCCCGCCCGCTTCTGTTCGTGCGCGCCGGCTTCGACATCGCGTGCGGCGACGACAACCTGCTCACCGCGTACGCATGGGAAAACGGCGGCTGGCGGCGCGCGCTGCGCTGGCAGGCCGACGATTACAAGGACATCGGCGGCGCCTACGGCGGCGGCTTCTGGTTCTCGGCGCTGCCCGGCGGCCAGGTCGCGGTCGTGCACGGCACGCCGTGGTGCTCGTCGCGCTGGAGCCGGTTCGGCGCGGACGTGGTCGCACCGGCAAACGGCCCGACCGCGCAACGCACGCTGTTCCATACCGAACACGGCTACGTGATCGACGACGACGCGATCCGGTTCAAGGTGCGCCCAGACGGCTTCGAACTGCGCACGACGGTCGGCTCGCTCGACAGCGAAGTCATGACGCGGCCGGGCATCTTCCGCTACCGCGTCGACGGCGACACCGTGCAACGCGTGCAGCCCGCGGCGCTCAACGGCCGCGATTTCGTCGACGAATGGCTGAAGGTGGACGATGCGCTTGCGCGCGAATGGAGCGAGCCCGCCGCCGCGGCCGCCGCGCTGAAAGCCAGGCAGGCGTTCAACGCGGCAAGCAAGGCGCCTGATACCGGCTTCGCGTACGGCCCCGTGCGCGGCTGCTCGGACGGCAAGGATCGCTTTCAGGTCGAACTGGATCTGACGGGCAAGAGCGGGGAAACCGTCGCCCGACACTATGCGCTGATTCGCCAGGAGCACAACGGCTTCACGATGCTCGGGCTGCGCAATTCGGCCGAACCGGCCTGCCGCGGCGCAAACCTGATGCCGCAGCACTGAACATCGGGCACGCGCGGCGCAACGGCCGCGCGCAACGGTACGGCCGGAGGATTGCGGCAAAACCGGACGGGAAGCGGCGCGCAGCGCGCGCCGTCCGACGTCACTCGCCGCGTCGCGGCTCGAACACGAACGGCTGGGTCAGCAGGAACGGATTCGCGGTCGCGCCCGTCTGCGCGCAAGTCGCGTGCGTCATCGCTTCGACGGCCGCACGATCGGCGGCCGCATTGCGGCTGCTCGTCGTCACGGTGACGTTCTGCGCTTCGCCGGACGTCGTCATCAGCGCGCGCACGAGCACGGTGGCCGGGCGCGTGAGCGGCTTCGCGGTGTCCGGATAGACGGCGCGCGGAATGTGGCAGGTCAGCTTGCTTTCCTGCGACGACGACAGCATCGCGCAGCCGGAAAACAGCATCGCGGCGGCGGGCAGGATCAGGTAGGTCGAGCGAATAGCCATGGTCGAATATCGTTCTTCAGCACTGTTCTGGACGAACGCGCCGCGCACCGGAAGACCTCGCCTCCGCATCACGTGCGTCGCACTGCGCCGCGGCCATCGGACCGGCGCCCCGTTACAGCCGCACGGCCGATCGATGCTCGGCCGCGATCCTGCCTGAAGGGCTTCCCGGATAGCCGGGGTGTTGCATGTTCGCGCCGCCCCCGTGCCCGACGCGGGCCGGCATACGAGCGCTTGCGCGCATTGTGCACGCGCCACCCGGCCAGTGGCGGCGATTTGACAATGGTTGACGCGAATCGACGCGCCTTTGGCCGGAATCCGCGCAATTCGTGAGGTAATCGTTACCTGGCCGAATTCACGCGATTCACGCAGGGCCGATCTGCCCCGACGGCTAACCCTGTCGCGCGTCGCTGCGCGGCAAACGCCGGAATTCCCCGTTCCGGCGGCCGCTGCGCGTTTTAATCCGAGTCGTCGTCGTCCGAGTCGTCGGCCGCATCGGCCGGCACTTCCCCGTACTTCGCGACAACGGCCGCCTTGAACGTCTTCAGCGCCGGCTGCTGGTCGCACAGCCTGTACAGCAACGCCAGTTGCTGCGGCCAGTCCTTCAGCTCCTTCGCAAACACGTGCAGGCGCGCGACGGTATCGAGCGCGTCGGCTTCGCGGCCCGCCAGCGCCTGCAGCGCCGCGTAGCGGCGCAGCACCGTCTCGCCGGGCAACAGCGCGATCGCGCGTTCATGGGCGGCGAGCTTGGCCGGCAAGTCTTCCGGCGAAATCGTCAGCAGCGTTGCCGCGCCGTAATCGCCCCAGGCGCCGAACAGCAGCGACGGCGCATCGCGATACTGCGCGGCCGGATCGCTGCCGTAATACAGCACTTCCGCGCGCTGGTAGTCGCGCAGCACGGGCACCGCCGCCAGCACGCCGCCGAACGACAGCACCGCGAACAGGCCGAACGCCGCGCGGCCCGGCAGGATGCGCAGCGGCTTCACGTCGAGCAGCCCGATCACGAACATCGCCGGCAGCAGGAAGAACATGTACTGCTGCGGATACTCGACCAGCGCATGCATCAGCAGGATGCCGATCAGCGCGAAGCCGAACACGCGCGTACTCGACTGCGGCGCGCGCAGCGCACGCACGAACCACATCACGAGCGTGACGACGAGCACGCCAAGGCCGGCGAGACCGGACTTCGCGAGCAGGTCGATGAAGATGTCGTGCGAGTTGTTCGCGATCTCGACGCCGCCGAGCGTGCGCACGAGCGCAAACTGGTGCGACGGGAATTCGCCCCAGCCGACGCCGAGCAGCGGATGCTCGCGGAACATCGCGAGCCCGTACTTCCACAGTGCGAGGCGCGGCGCGATCTGCCCCGCATCGCGCATCCGGTCGGCCGCCGACTCCGCGAGATTCAGGTGATAGTGCACATTGGCCCAGCGCACCGCGACGTTCACCGCGATGAATGCAACCGCGAGCACGGCCGGCATCAGCCATGCACGCGTATTGCCCGGCGCGCGGCGCGATTCGAGCCACGCCATCCAGAAGCCCGCGACGACCATCACCGCGACCTGCAGCCAGGGCCCGCGCGACACCGTCAGCGCGAGACCGACCGACAGCACGATCGACAGCACGAACCACGCCCACACCGCGAGCCGGCGCGTCTGCACGAGATACAGCGCGCCCGCGAGCGCGAACGCGATGTAGGTGGCCAGGTGGTTCGCCTGCGCCATGTTGCCGTACGGGCGGCGATCGACCGCGACGTTGTACATCACGACGAACGGCGATACGGCCGACTCGAGGTGGAACAACTGCACGATCTGCGTTCCGACCGCGAACACGCCGCCGACGAGCAGCGCCCCGGCCATCATCCGCGACACGATTTCGGCCAACCCGTCGCGCGCGAGCGCGTAGCCGGCCTGCATCGCGACCAGCGCCGCGGCGAGATAGCCGAGCGCCAGCCAGTTCATCGACGGCACCTTGAGCCGCATCAGCACAACCTGCGCGATCAGCACCGCGGCGAACCCGAGCGGCACGACGAACGCGGCCGGCGCGGCAAACGGCTCGGCCGCACGGCTCGTCCGCACGAGCAGGACGACCGACAGCCCCACCAGCAGATACAGCACCAGCGCGGAAAACTCGGAATAGAAGGTCGGGATCGGATACGTGTGATTCGTGATCGCGTACGGCACGATCAGGGCGACAGCCAGCGCAACGAGCGACAACGAACGGGAAAAAGTAGAGGGCATGAGCGAACCGGATGTCAGCAACCGGCGCACTATACAAAACTTTGCCCCCTCTGTGCGGGGCCGTCGCGCGGCGACCCGACGACGCGCGACCGGCCCGGCCGGCCGAAGCGGCGGCCGGCGTGCCCCGCGCGCCGTCGCCCTCCTCCTCCGCCGGCGCTACGCTCGGCACTCCGCGGGCGCATATTTCGCCGGCAGCGTCGCGGCGGTGCCCGGCAGCGGCCCGGCCCCCGGCGCCGGCAGCGACGACGCATCCTTGCCGGCGGCGAAGCATTCCCACGCGATCGCACCGGCTTGCATCGCGCCCTTTTTGAGCGCCACGCGCGCGGTGGGCGCATCGGCCTTGTCGGGCGCGGACGGCACGAGTACCAGCGTATTCGTGCCGGCCGCGGCGACGCGGGTCGTGAACGCGACCGTGATCTGGCCGGTCTCGCCGTCGATCGCAACCGATTCGACGTTGCGGGTAGCGGCCGGCGGGCTGTAGCCGCCGTCGAGGCTCGCGCCGCTCGCCGCGTTGTCGGCAACCGCGAGCCGCGCGGACGATGCGAGCGCGAGCCCCTCGCCGACACGCGAACGCGCGAGGTAATCCTGGTACGCGGGAATCGCATAGGCGGCGACGACGCCGACGATCGCCAGCACGATCATCAGCTCGATCAGCGTGAAGCCGGCCGGCCGCCAGCGCGGCGACGGCCGGTTCGCGCGCCGCAGATCGGCGGCAACGCGACGGAACAGTGAAACGGAAAAGGCTTCGAACATGGCAGGCTCCGGAAACGAAAAACGCCTGCCGATAAAGGCAGGCGTCTCGATCGTAGCCAGCGGGCCGCGAACCCGGCAGTCGGCCGGACGGCCAACGTCAGTGCGCGCCCGGTACGCCGCGGCGCCTCCTGAGCGCGTAACCGGCCGCCACGACGAACAGTGCGCCGGCCATGCTCGCGCCGTAGATCGCGGGTGGCGTATCGAGCACCGGCCAACGGTCGCCGACCGGATCGTTCACGATCAGCCCGCCCGCGATCCAGCCAAGCAGCGCGGCGCCGAGCGTCACGACGATGGGGAAGCGGTCGAGCATTTTCAGCACCAGCGTGCTGCCCCACACGATGATCGGCACGCTGACGACAAGCCCGAAGATCACGAGCGCGATCCGGTGCGACGGGTCGGCCTGCTCGGCCGCGCCGGCGATCGCGATCACGTTGTCGAGGCTCATCACCGCATCGGCGATCACGATCGTCTTCACGGCGTCCCACAGCCGGTCGGCCGGCTTGATGTGGTCGTGCGCATCGGCGGCCGGCGCCATGAGCTTGACGCCGATCCAAAGCAGCAGCAGCCCGCCGCCGATCTTCAGGAACGGCACGTCGAGCAGCGCGACCGCGAACGTGATCAGCGCGACGCGCAGCAGGATCGCCCCCGCGGTACCCCAGACGACGCCGCGCAGCCGCTGGTTCGCCGGCAGGTTGCGGCACGCGAGCGCGATCACGACCGCGTTGTCGCCGCCGAGCAGGATGTCGATGATGACGATCTGGAGAACGGCGCCCCAGTGCAGCGACGTCAGGAATTCGAGCATGGGGGTGATGTGCTGGATATGGCCACCCGGCGGGCGGCCCGGTTCATCGCCGGCACATGCGCGATGCATGCCCGGTGCTTACGAATTCATTGCGCGAGCATAACAAAAAACGCCGGCGAAGCCGGCGTTTTCTGCGGGACGAACCCTGGCGGAAATATTACAGCGCTGCCTTCAGCAGGCGGCCCATTTCCGACGGGTTGCGCGTGACGGTGATGCCGCACGCTTCCATGATTTCCAGCTTCGCTTCGGCCGTATCCGCGCCGCCCGAGATCAGCGCGCCGGCGTGGCCCATGCGCTTGCCCGGAGGCGCCGTGACGCCTGCGATGAAGCCGACGACCGGCTTCTTCATGTTGGCCTTGATCCACTCGGCCGCATTGGCTTCGTCCGGACCGCCGATTTCGCCGATCATCACGACCGCGTCCGTATCCGGATCGTCGTTGAACATCTTCATCACGTCGATGTGCTTCAGACCGTTGATCGGGTCGCCGCCGATACCGACTGCCGACGACTGGCCGAGGCCGAGTGCCGTCAGCTGTGCCACGGCTTCATACGTCAGCGTGCCCGAACGCGACACGACGCCGATGCGGCCCTTGCGGTGGATGTGACCCGGCATGATGCCGATCTTCAGTTCGTCCGGCGTGATCGTGCCCGGGCAGTTCGGCCCGAGCAGCAGCGTCTTGCGGCCTTCGCGGCGCATACGGTCCTTCACTTCGATCATGTCGCGCACGGGAATGCCTTCCGTGATGCAGATCGCGAGATCCAGATCGGCTTCGACCGCTTCCCAGATCGCAGCGGCAGCGCCTGCCGGCGGAACGTAGATGACCGACACGGTCGCGCCGGTTTCTTCCTTCGCTTCCTTGACGCTTGCGTAGATCGGAATGCCTTCGAAATCTTCGCCGGCCTTCTTCGGGTTCACGCCCGCGACGAATGCTTCGCGGCCGTTTGCATATTCACGGCAGGCGCGCGTGTGGAACTGACCGGTTTTGCCGGTAATGCCCTGCGTGATGACCTTCGTGTCCTTGTTGATCAGAATCGACATGTATTTTGACCTCTGTTCGATTGGCGTCGCGTGCAAGCCGCGCCGCCATACCTATTCATTGAGCGCGCTTACTTGCCTGCGGCAGCCGCGACGACCTTCTGCGCAGCTTCTTCCATGCTGTCCGCCGAGATGATCGGCAGGCCCGAATCGGCCAGCATCTTCTTGCCGAGGTCCTCGTTCGTGCCCTTCATGCGCACGACGAGCGGCACCTTCAGGTTCACGGCCTTCGAACCGGCGATCACGCCTTCCGCGATCACGTCGCAGCGCATGATGCCGCCGAAGATGTTCACGAGGATCGCCTTCAGGTCCGGGTTCTTCAGCATCAGCTTGAACGCTTCCGTGACCTTCTCGGTCGTCGCACCACCGCCGACGTCCAGGAAGTTCGCCGGTTCGCCGCCGAACAGCTTGATGGTGTCCATCGTCGCCATCGCAAGGCCTGCGCCGTTCACGAGACAGCCGATGTTGCCGTCGAGCGAGATGTACGCGAGGTCGAACTTCGACGCTTCGATTTCAGCCGGATCTTCTTCGTCCAGGTCGCGGTAAGCGACGATTTCCGGATGACGGAACAGTGCGTTCGAGTCGAAGTTGAACTTCGCGTCGAGTGCGATGACCTTGCCGTCGCCGGAGACGTTCAGCGGGTTGATTTCGGCCAGCGACGCGTCGGTTTCCCAGAATGCCTTGTACAGGCCTTGCAGGATGGCACGCGCTTGCGGAATCGAGGCAGCCGGCACGCCGATCTTCGCGGCGAGGTCGTCGGCCTGGGCGTCGAGCAGGCCGGTCGACGGCTCGACGATGACCTTGTGGATCAGTTCCGGGTGCTTCTCGGCAACTTCCTCGATGTCCATGCCGCCTTCGCTCGAACCCATCAGCACGATCTTTTGCGAGATGCGATCAACGACGAGGCTGACATACAGTTCCTGCTTGATGTCGGCGCCTTCTTCGATCATCAGACGGTTGACCTTCTGGCCTTCCGGACCGGTCTGGTGCGTGACGAGCTGCATGCCGAGGATCTGGTTCGCGTATTCGCGAACCTGCTCGATCGACTTCGCCACCTTCACACCGCCGCCCTTGCCGCGGCCACCCGCGTGAATCTGAGCCTTGACGACCCACACCGGGCCGCCGAGCTCTTCCGCCACCTTGACGGCCTCGTCAACCGAGAATGCCGGCTTGCCGCGCGGTACCGCGACTCCGAATTTCCGCAGGATTTCCTTACCCTGGTACTCGTGAATCTTCATGCGTGATTCCCTTCAGTCTGAGAGTTGGATGAAAAGTCGCTTAAGACGCTTCTTCGAATGATTTCCGTTCATTCCTTCGTGCTGCCTTCACCGGGCACGTTCGGCCGCTCCGCGCCATACCAGCGCGGGTAGTACTGCCGCACGACCTCGCCGTCGAACCGCAGCGCACGGCAGCGGCCGAGCTGGAAAGGCGGTTCGTCGCGCACGCCGTCGTGATCCGGCCCTTCGCCCCCCTCCTCGCGCACGTTCCACACGTCACCGGCGAACGCCTGGATCGCTGCCGTCGGCAGCACGGCGCACAGTTCGGTGAGATGGGAGCAGCCTGCGACACCGGACAGCAGTCGGTTCGCATCGCGGCGGAAGTGGCGGAAGAGATTGAGCCCGATGAGGGCCCGATAGGCGGGAGGGGCGGATTGACACTGACCGGGATAAGGCACCCATTCCGAAGACGCTTCGGCGTCGACGACATTGAGTTCACGATCGATAGTCACGCGCAGCCAGAGTTCGTGGATCGGCAGGCCTTGGGGCCGGATGCCCGACGCAAGCGCGACGTCGCGCGGCTTGTGGTCGGTCAGGCAGGCTTCGATGTCCCACAAGCCGTCGCCGCGCTCGTAAGCTTCCGCTCGGATTGCGCGTCGATGTCGCAACTGACGGGGCACGGGCTCGGATAGCGGCATGCTGGAGGTTGAGGCCGAAGAGGAAAACCCGTGGATTTTAGCATATTGGGTATTTGAGGCATCCGGCCGCGACGGCGGGTATTCCCGCCTGTCCGGAAGCGGTTGCGTTGCAGCAAAATCGCGCGCAGCGCGCGCGACTGAACCGGTCAGTCGTCGATCGGGAAGTCGTCGCCGACCTTCAGCAACTTCACGATGGTCGCGCTCGAGAAGCCGCGCGCGGCGAGAAAGCGCGCCTGCTTCGCACGCTCGGCCGGCGTTTGCGGCAGTGCACCGAATTTCTTGCGCCAGACCGCCTGCGCGCGCGCCCATTCGGTCTCGCGCAACTGCGCGTTCACTTCCTCGACGAGCGTGTCGCCGACCGCATGGCGCTTCAGCTCGCTGACGATGCGTGCGACCCCGACGCGCGACGCGCGACGATGCACGAGGCTCTCGGCAAAGCGCGCGTCGGACAGCCAGCCTTCCTTCTCCAGCGCATCGAGCACCGGTTCGATGGACTCGTCTTCGCCGACATACGGCGCGAGCTTGCGCGCGAGTTCCGTGCGGCTGTATTCGCGCCTCGACAAATAGCCGAGCGCGCGGCCCCTCAACGAACGCGGCGGCTTCGACGACTTGCGTTTGCCGGTGCCCGGATCGTCGCCGGAGGCAGCGCTTGAAGAAGTGCCGGACGCGCGGCGCGTGCGACGCGGATGCTGGCTGCTGCGCGTATAGACGTCTTCCGTCGCAGGCGCCGACGCATCGGACGCGCGATCGCCCGGGAAGCTGACACCGGATACGCGACGGCGGGACCGGTCGTGCGCGTCGAACGATTCATCGTCGTCGAACGGATCGTCCGGCGCGGCAATCTCAAACGAAACGAGGGCATCGTCGGATGCCCTCGTCGCGGTGCGGTTCGCGGCGTTGCTGCCCGCGACCCGCCGGTCGGCGCCCGAGGAACCGGCTCGCCGGCCGGAGCGACCCGCCGTTTCGGGCGCGTCGCTCTCCGCCGGCTCGCCAGCCTGACCTCGGCGCCCGACCATCACTCTTCTTCGTCCATCGCCTCGGCTTCGTTGTCTGCGCCATCGGGCATTGCGACGACACCGAGCGATTCGCGGATGCGGTTCTCGATCTCGCGCGCGATTTCCGGATTCTCGCGCAGGAATTCACGCGCGTTGTCCTTGCCCTGGCCGATCTTCTCGCCGTTGTAGCTGTACCAGGCGCCCGCCTTGTCGACGATCTTCGCCTGCACGCCGAGGTCGATGATCTCGCCCTGACGCGAGATGCCCTCGCCGTACAGGATGTCGAAGATCGCTTCGCGGAACGGCGGCGACACCTTGTTCTTGACGACCTTCACGCGGGTTTCGTTGCCGATCACTTCGTCGTTCTTCTTGATCGAGCCGATCCGGCGGATGTCGAGACGCACCGACGCATAGAACTTCAGCGCGTTGCCGCCCGTCGTGGTTTCCGGGTTGCCGAACATCACGCCGATCTTCATGCGAATCTGGTTGATGAAGATCACGAGGCAGTTCGTGCGCTTGATCGTGCCGGTCAGCTTGCGCAGCGCCTGCGACATCAGGCGGGCCTGCAGGCCCGGCAGCGAATCGCCCATCTCGCCTTCGATTTCGGCCTTCGGCACGAGCGCCGCGACCGAGTCGATGACGATCATGTCGATCGAGCCCGAGCGCACCAGCGCATCGGTGATTTCCAGCGCCTGCTCGCCGGTGTCCGGCTGCGAGATCAGCAGTTCCGGCACGTTCACGCCGAGCTTCGACGCGTACTGGACGTCGAGCGCATGCTCGGCGTCGATGAACGCGGCCGTGCCGCCGATCTTCTGCAGCTCGGCGATCACCTGCAGCGTGAGCGTGGTTTTACCGGACGATTCCGGACCGTAGATCTCGACCACCCGGCCGCGCGGCAGGCCGCCGACGCCAAGCGCGATGTCGAGCCCCAGCGAACCCGTGGAGACGACCTGGATGTCCTCGGCCACCTCGCCGTCGCCCATCCGCATGATCGACCCTTTGCCGAACTGCTTTTCGATCTGCGCGAGTGCAGCCGCCAGCGCCTTGCTCTTCTCGGCGGTCATCCCGGAGCCCTTCTTGCTTTCTTCCATGAATCGTCCTTTGCTATGATGAGCAGCGTCTGTTAAAGGCGCGCCCGCTTTCAAGCGCCGCCCACGAATGCAGACACTGTATAAAAAAACAGTGTTTTGTGCAAGCCCGCAATGCAGAGCGTTGTACACGAATAACTTCGGAGACAGCCGCGCCGGCGTGAATACCCTGCCGGCCATCGGTCAGCAACATGCGAATTCTCATCGCCGAAGACGACAGCATACTCGCGGACGGCCTCACCCGGTCACTCCGCCAATCGGGCTATGCGGTCGACCACGTGAAGAGCGGCGTCGATGCCGATACGGCGCTGTCGATGCAGACATTCGACCTGCTGATCCTCGATCTCGGGTTGCCGAAAATGTCCGGGCTCGACGTGCTCAAGCGCCTGCGCGCACGCAATTCCAACCTCCCCGTGCTGATCCTGACCGCCGCCGACAGTGTCGACGAGCGCGTGAAGGGTCTCGACCTCGGCGCGGACGATTACATGGCCAAGCCGTTCGCGCTCAACGAGCTCGAGGCGCGCGTACGCGCGCTGACCCGGCGCGGCGCGGGCGGCGGCCCGACCGTCGTGCGGCACGGCTCGCTCGCGTTCGACCAGGTCGGCCGCATCGCGTATGCGAACGAGCGCGTGCTCGATCTCTCTGCACGCGAGCTCGGCCTGCTCGAGGTGCTGCTGCAGCGGATCGGCCGGCTCGTATCGAAGGAGCAGCTCGTCGACCATCTGTGCGAATGGGGCGAGGAAGTCAGCAACAACGCGATCGAAGTCTACGTGCACCGGCTGCGCAAGAAGATCGAACCGAGCGGCGTCCGGATCTCGACCGTACGCGGCCTCGGCTATTGCCTCGAAAAGGTCGCGCCCGCCGCGCCGGCCGACACGACAGCGCCCCAGCCCGCGACGGCCGGCACGCCGCTGCGCTGAAGCCGGGCGTCGCCGCGATGGCCACGCCGGCCCATTCCCGCCACCCGACCGGCGCGCCGTCGTCGGCCGCCGACGATGCGCGCGACGCGCGCTACGAGAACCCGTTCGCGCCGCCCGACGAAACCGACGCGCCCGAGGCTGCGCGCCCGCGCTCGCTGTTCGGCGAAATCCTCGACTGGATGCTCGCGCCGCTGCTGCTGCTGTGGCCGATGAGCATCGCCGTCACCTATCTCGTCGCGAAGACCATCGCGAACGGCCCGTTCGACCGCGCGCTCGAGACCAACGCATACGTGCTCGCGCGCCAGATCCATCCGGTGAACGGCGTCGCCGAGCTGACGCTGCCGGAGCAGACGCGCGACTTCCTGCGCGCGGACAACGTCGACAGCGTTTACTTCCAGGTGCTCGGCGCGCGCGGCGAGCTGGTCGCGGGCGAAGCCGACATGCCGCTGCCGCGCGACGAGGATCGCCCGCCGCCGGGCGTCGTCGTGTTTCGCGACGACCTGCTGCGCGGCAACGACGTGCGCGTCGCGTATACGACGGTCGCGCTGCCGCAGGCGAGCGGCACGCAGCCCGTGCTCGTGCAGGTCGGCGAGACGCTCGACAAGCGCAACGCGCTCGCGAACGACATCATCAAGGGCGTGATCCTGCCGCAGTTCGTGATCCTGCCGCTCGCGATCCTGCTCGTCTGGTTCGGGCTGTCGCGCGGGCTCGCGCCGCTCAATGCGCTGCAGGCGCACATCCGCGCGCGGCGGCCCGACGACCTGTCGCCCGTCGAGGCACAGCGCGCACCGCCCGAGATCGAACCGCTCGTCACGTCGTTCAACGACCTGCTCGCGCGTCTCGAACAGAACATGGCGCTGCAGAAGCGCTTCATCGCCGATGCCGCGCACCAGATGAAGACACCGCTCGCGGGCCTGCGCACGCAGGCCGAGTTCGCGCTGCGCCACCCCGTCCCGCCCGACGTGCAGCGCTCGCTCGAGCAGATCGCGACGAGCTCCGAGCAGGCCGCGCGGCTCGTCACGCAACTGCTTGCGCTCGCGCGCGCCGAGAACCGCGCGAGCGGGCTCACGTTCGCGCCGGTCGAGATCGCCGCGCTCGCACGGCGCGCAGTGCGCGACTGGGTGCAGGCCGCGCTCGCGAAGCGGATGGATCTCGGTTACGAAGGCCCGCCGGACGACGCGCCGCTCGACGTCGACGGCAATCCTGTGATGCTGCGCGAGATGCTCGGCAACCTGATCGACAACGCGATCCGCTACACGCCGGAAGGCGGCCGCATCACGGTGCGCGTGCGTGCCGAGCCCGCGGCGCGGCTCGTGCATCTCGAAGTCGAGGACACGGGCCCCGGCATCCCGGCCGCCGAGCGCGAGCGCGTCGTCGAGCGCTTCTACCGGATCCTCGGCCGCGAAGGCGACGGCAGCGGCCTCGGGCTCGCGATCGTGCGCGAGATCGCCACGCAGCACGGCGGCACGCTGACGCTCGACGATCACGTCTACCAGCAGGCGCCCCGCCTCGCCGGCACGCTCGTGCGCGTCAGCCTGCCGCTGGCGGAAGCCGCTCCGGATTAACCCTGACACGCGCCGCGGCAACGCGACGCGATCGCGCCGAAACCGGCGATTTGCCGGACGTTCGCACCACGATCGGCGCGCGAAGCATCCGATTCGGCACGGGTTAACGCGCAGTCGTTTTGTGCGCGCGAGTCAGTGCGCCGTAAGTTTCCGTGCCAATAATCGTCGACAGGCCCGCCCACCCAAGGCGGCCGCATATCTATATCAAGGGACTTGGAGACGATTCATGGCAACGTTAGGCGGGCAAATTTCGCACGCGCCGATGACGGGCGAAGAGAAAAAGGTGATCTTCGCGTCGTCGCTCGGGACCGTGTTCGAGTGGTACGACTTTTATCTGGCCGGCTCACTCGCGGCCTACATCAGCAAGAGCTTCTTCTCCGGCGTCAATCCGACCGCCGCGTTCATCTTCACGCTGCTCGGCTTCGCGGCCGGCTTCGCGGTGCGGCCGTTCGGCGCGATCGTGTTCGGCCGGCTCGGCGACATGGTCGGACGCAAGCACACGTTTCTCGTAACGATCGTGATCATGGGCATCTCGACGTTCGTGGTCGGCTTCCTGCCCGGCTACTCGTCGATCGGCATCGCCGCGCCGGTGATCTTCATCGCGATGCGGCTGCTGCAGGGCCTCGCGCTCGGCGGCGAGTACGGCGGTGCGGCGACCTATGTCGCCGAGCATGCGCCGTCGAACCGGCGCGGCTTCTACACCGCGTGGATCCAGACGACCGCGACGCTCGGGCTGTTCCTGTCGCTGCTCGTGATCCTCGGCGTGCGCACGTTCATCGGCGAGGAAGCGTTCGGCAGCTGGGGCTGGCGCGTGCCGTTCGTCGCATCGATCGCGCTGCTCGCGGTGTCGGTGTGGATCCGGCTGCAGCTGAACGAATCGCCGGTGTTCCTGCGCATCAAGTCTGAAGGCAAGACGTCGAAGGCGCCGCTGACCGAAGCGTTCGGCCAGTGGAAGAACCTGAAGATCGTGATCCTCGCGCTCGTCGGCCTGACCGCCGGCCAGGCCGTCGTGTGGTACACGGGCCAGTTCTACGCGCTGTTCTTCCTCACGCAGACGCTGAAGGTCGACGGCGCAAGCGCGAACATCCTGATCGCGATCGCGCTCCTGATCGGCACGCCGTTCTTCCTGTTCTTCGGTTCGCTGTCGGACAAGATCGGCCGCAAGCCGATCATCCTCGCGGGCTGCCTGATCGCGGCGCTGACCTACTTCCCGCTGTTCAAGGCGCTCACGCACTACGCGAACCCGCAGCTCGAGATCGCCACGCAGAAGGCGCCGATCACCGTCGTCGCCGATCCGGCCACCTGCTCGTTCCAGTTCAACCCGGTCGGCACGTCGAAGTTCACCGACTCGTGCGACATCGCGAAGAGCGCGCTCGCGAAGGCCGGCCTGAACTACGAGAACGTCGCGGCACCGGCCGGCACGACCGCGCAGATCAAGGTGGGCGACACCGTGATCGACGCATACGACGCCAAGGGGGC
This sequence comes from Burkholderia sp. BE17, assembly GCF_009362305.1. NCBI lineage: Bacteria > Pseudomonadati > Pseudomonadota > Betaproteobacteria > Burkholderiales > Burkholderiaceae > Burkholderia > Burkholderia sp. BE17. Next base: position 16,300 of record NZ_WHNU01000045.1, on the reverse strand, counting down.
CGACGCAAAGACGAAGGGCGCGGCGTTCGACAAGACGCTCGCGACCACGCTGAAGTCGGCGGGCTATCCGGCGAAGGCCGACCCCGCGCAGCTCAACTGGCCGATGACGATCGTGATCCTGACGATCCTCGTGATCTACGTGACGATGGTCTACGGGCCGATCGCCGCGATGCTGGTCGAGATGTTCCCGACGCGGATCCGCTATACGTCGATGTCGCTGCCGTACCACATCGGCAACGGCTGGTTCGGCGGCTTCCTGCCGGCAACCGCGTTCGCGATCGTCGCGGCGAAGGGCAACATCTACTCGGGGCTCTGGTATCCGATCGTGATCGCGCTGGGCACGTTCGTGATCGGCCTGCTGTTCGTCAAGGAGACGAAGGACTCGAACATCTACGCGCAGGATTGATGTCGACGCGCGGGCTGGCTGCCGTTGCCGGGCTTGCTCCGGTGACCGGCAACCGGCTCCGCGACACCGCCGGCACGGGCCGCCGGCACCTTTTTTCACCTAAGACGAAAAAAGGTGTTGACAGCCCGACGGCCGACCTCCATAATTCATTTCTTCGGCGAATTAGCTCAGTCGGTTAGAGCGACGGAATCATAATCCGCAGGTCCGGGGTTCGAATCCCTGATTCGCCACCAAATGCAAAAAGGGCCCAGCGCAAGCTGGGCTCTTTTTCTTTGCTCAGAAAAAAACGCTCCTGTCGCGGTCGGCATCAACGTCATCAGCTTTGCAGCCACGATGATGCCGTAAGGCAAACCCATCGACAGCGTTTAATGATGCCAATGAAATCGGCGCAGCCGACGACCAGGCCGCACCGCTCTCATCACGCCGCCACCGACCCTCTCTCCAGCTTCGCCGCGTGCGCAAGCACCTTCCCGCGCCAGTTCTCCCCACCCTCCAGCGCCGGTGTCGACTCGAACACCTCCGCGATCCAGTCGGCGAACACGCGCACCTTCTGCGACAAATGCCGGTTGTGCGGATAGACGATCGAGATCGGCTTCGGCTTCGGATTGCAGTCCGGCAGCACCTCGACCAGCGACCCGTCGAGCAGGTTCGGCAGCACCATGAACAGCGTCGGCTGGATCATCCCGAATCCTTCGAGCCCGCACGTCACGTAGGCATCCGAATCGTTGACCGTGACGTCGCCGCTCATCCGCACCTCGACCGGCTTGCCGTCGATCATGAACACCCACGGAATCGCACGCGCGCCGTGGCTCGAACGGAAATTCACCGCATGATGCTCGGCGAGATCGGCAATCTCGTGCGGCTCGCCGTGACGCGCGACGTAATCGGGCGACGCGCAGGTCACGCGCTTCAGCATTCCGATGCGCCGCGCGACCATCGACGAATCCTCGAGCGGCCCGACCCGGATCATGCAGTCGATGCCCTCCTCGATCGGATCCACATAGCGGTCGGAAAGCCCCAGTTCGAGCGTGATGTCCGGATAGCGCTGCCGGAAAATCGACAGCGACGGCAATACGATGCGCCGCCCGAGCGAACTCGGCATGTGGACGCGCAACACGCCGCTCGGCTTGCGGTTGCCGGTCTGGAAGCTCGCGTCGGCTTCCGCGATCTCCGCGATGATCTTCATGCAATGCTCGTAGTACGCGGCACCTTCCGGCGTCAGCGACAGCCGGCGCGTCGTCCGGTGCATCAGGCGCACGCCGAGCAGCGCCTCGAGATTCTGGATGATGGTCGTCACCGACGCACGCGGCATCGCGAGCGTATCGGCCGCGCGCGTAAAGCTGTTCGCGTCGACCACACGGGTAAAAACTTCCATTGCCTGGATTCGGTCCATGCTGCCCCCTTCGAATCGCCAACTGGACAGAATAGAGCGCGCGGCGGGCACGGCACAAGCCCCCACCCATTGTTCTTCAACCCTGAATAGTCTCGGCATTTCGCACTGGAAAACGACCGGTTTTCGTTCAGTTCCAGACGGCAACCGCTCCGGCCCCGATCGCGCGCCGCGCGTTATCGCACGAACCTACCGCACGAACCGCTCCCGATACGCCTGCGGCGACACGCCCAGTACACGCACGAAGCTGCGCCGCAACGTCTCCTCCGAACCGAATCCGCATCGCGCGGCGATCCGCTTGACGGGCCATGTCGTTTCGCCGAGCAGGCGCTGCGCGGCCTCGACGCGGATCTGCTCGACCGCGCGTGCGGGCGTGCGCCCGGTTTCCGCGCGATAGTGGCGCACGAAGCTGCGCTCGCTCATGCGCACGCGCTCGGCCAACGCGGGCACCGACAGGTCGGCCGCCAGGTGCTCGGCCATCCACGCATGCAGTTCGCCGAAGCGGTCGTCGGTGCGCTGCATCGACAGCATCGCGCTGAACTGCGCCTGTCCGCCCGGACGCTTGAGGAACACGACGAGTTCGCGCGCGGCGTCGAGCGCGGTCGCGCGGCCGAGATCCTCCTCGACCAGCGCGAGCGCGAGATCGATGCCGGCCGTCACGCCGGCCGACGTCCACAGCGCGCCTTCGCGGATGAAGATCGGATCGGCTTCGACACGCACGTTCGGGTAGCGCGCCGCGAATTCGTCGCAGCGCGCCCAGTGCGTGACCGCGCGCCGTCCGTCGAGCAGGCCGGCCTCGGCGAGCAGGAACGCGCCGGTGCAGACCGACGCAACGCGCCGCGCACGCTCTGACTGCTGCCGCACCCAGCGCACCAGCCGGGCATCCTGCGATGCCGCGTGCACGCCCTTGCCGCCCGCGACGATCACCGTATCGGGACGGCGCGCGGCCGAACGCAGCGACTCGGCCATCACGACGAGGCCCGACGACGTCTCGATAGGCCCGGCATCGGCCGCGACGACACGCGGCGCATACGGCGCCGACTGCCCACGCTCCAGCGCGAGTTCGTTGACGGATGCGAACACCTGCAGCGGCCCCGTCACGTCGAGCAGTTGCGCGCGGGGGAAAGCAAGGATCAGGATCGAGCGCGGAACGGCAGGCATGGCGATTGGCTGAAAACGTGGGTGATATGGCAATTTCGCCAAACACTACGCGCCTAGAATCGATCTGTCCATCGTGTGCCGGCAACGGCGCGCTCCACTTCCACCCGGAGTCTTCGCATGACCCTGCATATCGGTCTTCTCGTGTTTCCCGGCGTCCAGCAACTCGATCTCACCGGCCCGCACGACGTGCTCGCGTCGCTGCCCGACGCAACCGTCCACCTGGTCTGGAAGTCTCCCGATGCCGTCGCGTCGAGCAGCGGCCTCGCGCTCGCTCCGACCTGCACGTTCGACGATTGCCCGCCGCTCGACGTGATCTGCGTTCCGGGCGGCATCGGGATCAACGACCTGCTGCTCGATGCCGAAACGATCGCGTTCGTGCAGCAGCGCGCGGCCACCGCGCGCTACGTGACGTCGGTCTGCACGGGTGCGCTGCTGCTCGGTGTGGCCGGCCTGCTGCGCGGTCGACGCGCGACGACGCACTGGGCGTTCCACGCGCTGCTCGAACCGCTGGGTGCGGTGCCCGTGCGCGAGCGTGTCGTGCGCGACGGCAACCTGATCACGGGCGGCGGCGTGACGGCCGGCATCGACTTCGCGCTGACGATCGCCGCGGAGCTGGCCGGCGATGAAGAGGCGCAGGCGATCCAGCTTCAGCTCGAATACGCACCCGCGCCGCCGTTCGACGCCGGCTCGCCCGACACCGCGCCGGCATCGGTCGTGAAGCGCGTCACCGAGCGTTCGGCGGCCGGCTTCGCGAAACGCAAGCAGATAATCGAGCAGGCGCTGCGCGCGATGTCGCGTTGAATTCGGGTGCGGATGAGTTGGCTGGAAGACGACGCGCACTCGCGCCGGAGAACATATCGATGAACATCATCCGCAGCGCAGCGTTCACCGCGAACCGCCCGTGGGGCGCGCTCGACATCGCGAACCTGAACGGCATCACGGTCCGGCTGCACTGGACCGACCGGCCGTATCGATGGCATGTAAACGACGGCGACGAAGTGTTCGCCGTGCTCGACGGTCGCGTCGAGATGCGCTACCGCGTAGCGGGCAACGAGCACGCAACGGTGCTCGAAACCGGCGACGTCTTCCACGCGACGGCCGGCACCGAGCACGTCGCGCATCCGCTCGGCGAAGCGCGCATCCTCGTGATCGAGACGGAAGGCAGCGTCTGAGGTCGGGCGGCCGCGGGCCGAGCCGCGGCGGCGGGTTTCACCCCGAGATCGTCCCCGTGCCCTGCGACGGGATCAGTTTCGGCTGCGGCGTGCACACGCACTGGCACAGGTCGTGTTCGAGCGCGACGACCTTGCCCATCACGGTCATCGTCCGCTCGCCGCCGTCCGACACGATCACGCCCGTCGTCTTGCACGCGGCGCAGAACACGGGTGCGCCGAGATAGGCGAGTTCGCGTCCGTCGAACGACGAATTGGCGATCCCCTCGAGCACCACGCCGCCGTGGTCGGTCGTGTCGCCCTTCAGAATGAATTTGCGGCTCATGATGTCGGTTCTTCCCTCGGAAACGCCGCGTCGCGCGGCAGCATGGCCGCGCACGGGCAATCGGAATCCGCCCGTCGGTCGCGGGCGTCCCGCGAGCATATCACCGCTCGCGGCGACCGCCGCCCGCCCCGTCGAGTCGGTGCCCGACGCGCGCTGGCAGACGGCAGTCAGATACACGTCGGTGCTCTTCGACGGGAAGTCGTCGAGCCCTGCCGCGACCTGGTGATACGTCGCGCCGTCGCGGCCGCTCAGACGAACAGCGCGATGCACAGCGCGGCGCCGCACAGATACGTGCCGAGCGCACCAATGAAACGCACGGGATTCGGTCTGGCCATCGTCGGCCACGCAAGCAATCCGATCACGAGCAGGCAGCGGCACGCGGTCGCCGCGACGATCAGCGACAGGATCGCGCGCGACGGATCGTGTGCGCCGAAATAGAGAAACAGCACCGCGAGAAACGGCGCGTATTCGGCCGTGTTGCCGTGCGCGCGCACGACCTTGTGCAACGCATTCGTCGGATCGGACGCACACCCGGATCCGGTGGTGCACTGAAAGCGCGTAACGGACACGACGAGCCCGAGCCCGAACAGCAGCAGCCCGAGGATGGCCGTACAAACGAGCGCGACGGGATGGATCGGCATGGGACTCCCGGCAAAAGCGGAAATGCGCCGCAGATCCGGCGATCGTACCCGCGGCCGGCGCGCGCGGCTATCGCGGAAAACCGGAGCGTCGTCGCGCGCCGCCCGCGATTTCACGAACAGGATCCGGCCCGAATTGCCGCGATACCGCAGCGCACGAAACCGGTGCATCGACCGCCTGCCCGGCCGCCCGAGCCTGCGCGCCGGCACCCTTGTCACGCGGACGCTTCGGCGCGAAACGCGCAAACGTTAGCCCGCGACGGCGCGCGCCGCCGCACCGCAACGCCGCTTGCCGCGCGTCGCAGGCACGTGCGTTGCGTCGGCGCATCTCGGTAGTGAACCACCCTTGGCAGCACGCGGTTGAGGACTACACTAATTCTTAATGGGGTGCGGCCGGAGCCCGCGCCTTCAGGGAGACGCCGCCATGAATCGGCCGCTGAATCGTATCCTGCCGCGCGTGACCGGTCTTGCATCGGTCTGGACGTGGGTCAAGTGGTCTTTGCTGGCCGCGCTGGTGATCGCGTTCGCGATCGTTGCGCGACTCGTGCAGACCGAAATCGAAACGTCCCGGCTGCAGGCGCGCTACCTGTCCGAGCTCACCCGCGATGTCGGCTACACGGTCGAAACGGGCCCGAGCGATCATATCCGCTTCCCCGCGAGCGGCCCTTACGACCAGCGCCTCGGCTACGCGATGATTCCGTCGTTCCAGGAGCGGCTGCTCGCGCGCGGCTTCGTCGTCGGCAAGCAGGCACGCGATTCGCAGCGGATGCTGTCGCTCGGCGATCGCGGGTTGTTCCTCCCTTACGAAGAGAAAGACCAGGCGGGCCTGATGCTGTTCGATTCGACCGGCGCGCCGCTGTTCGCGACCGTGTTCCCGCAGCGCGTCTACGCCGATTTCGACACGGTGCCGCGCGTGGTCGTCGATGCGCTGCTGTTCATCGAGGATCGCTACCTGCTCGACGCGAACGAACCGAACCGCAACCCGGCGATCGACTGGGGGCGCTTCGGCCGCGCGCTCGCCGACCAGGCCCTGCACGTCGTCAACCGTCACCAGGCGCGCCCGGGCGGCAGCACGCTCGCGACACAGATCGAGAAGTTCCGCCATTCGCCCGAGGGCCGCACCGCGACGCCGCCGGAAAAGCTGCGGCAGATCGCGTCCGCATCGGTCCGCGCGTACCTGAACGGCCCGCAGACGATGCTCGCGCGCCGCACGATCGTCGTGCGCTACCTGAACTCGGTGCCGCTCGCAGCGCGGCCGCACATCGGCGAAATCACCGGCATCGGCGACGGTCTCGCCGCCTGGTACGGCCGCGACTTCAACGACGTGAACCGGGTCCTGTCCGCGCCGACGACCGGCGACAACGTCGACGAACAGGGCAAGACGTTCCGCGAGGTGCTGTCGCTGATCATCGCGCAGCGCGCGCCGTCGTACTTCCTCAACCGCGGCTATCCGGCACTGCAGCGGCTGACCGACAGCTACCTGCGGCTGCTGTCGAACGGCGGCGTGATCTCGCCTGCATTGCGCGATGCCGCGCTGTCCGCGCAGATCGAACGCAGCGCGCCGCCGGCCGCCGCGCAGGTGCAGTCCTTCGTGTCGCGCAAGGCCGTGACGTCCGCGCGCGCGTCGCTGCTGTCGGCCCTCGGCATCAGCGACGTGTACCAGCTCGACCAGTTCGACCTGGAGGCCACGAGTACGCTCGACAACGGCGTGCAGCAGGCCGTCGCCGAGCGGCTCGCGAAAGCGTCGACGCGCGACGGCGCGCAGGCCGCCGGCCTCTACGGCTACGAGATGCTCGCGCCGAAGGACGACCCGTCGCATCTGACATACAGCTTCACGCTGTACGAACGCCGCAACGGCGCGAACATGCTGCGCGTGCAGACCGACAGCGTGAACGAGCCGTTCGACGTGAATCGCGGCGGCCGCATCAACCTCGGCTCGACCGCGAAACTGCGCACGCTGATCACGTACCTGCAGATCGTCTCCGACCTGCATGCACGCTATGCGAACCTGTCGAACGCGGAGCTGGCCCGCGTGAAACCCGACCCGGCCGACGCGCTGTCGCGCTGGGCGCTCGACTATCTGTCGCATACGCGCGACCGCTCGCTGCAGGCGATGCTCGACGCGGCCGTCGAACGCAAGTATTCGGCGAGCCCCGACGTGTTCTACACGGGCGGCGGCGCGCAGGTGTTCTCGAACTTCGAGAAGTCGGACAACGGCCGCATCCTGACGCTGCACGCGGCGTTCGAGCACTCGGTCAACCTCGTGTTCGTGCGGCTGATGCGCGACATCGTCCACTACGAGACGCTGCAGGCGGCCGGCCCGTCGACGTCGTGGCTCGGCGATCCCGAGCAGCGCCGGCATTACCTGCAGCAGTTCGTCGACGGCGAAAGCCAGGTCTACGTGAAGCGCTACTACACGCGCTATGCGGGCAAGGCGCCCGACGACGCGCTCGCGCTGCTGCTGAAGGACGTGCGCAAATCGCCGCCGAAGATCGCGACGGTGCTGCGCAGCGTCGCGCCGAACGAATCGCTCGCATGGTTCGATGCGCAGATGCGCGCACAACTGAAGGGCACGCCGGCCGCGACGCTGTCCGACGACGATCTCGCCGCGCTCTACGCGAAATACGCGATCGACCGCTTCAACCTCAACGATCGTGGCTATATCGCAAGCGTGCACCCGCTCGCGCTGTGGACGCTCAACTACCTGCGCGCGCACCCTGCCGCGTCGCTCGGCGAGGTCCAGCGCGAGAGCCGCGATGCGCGTTTCTACACGTACTCGTGGCTGTACAAGACGCGCTACCACGCAACCCAGGACCGGCGCATCCGCCGCATGGTCGAGCTGCGCGCGTACGCGGAGATCACGAAGTCGTGGCGCGCGCTCGGCTACCCGTTCGCGGAAGTCACGCCGTCCTACGCGGCCGCGATCGGCGCATCGGGCGACCAGCCCGACGCGCTCGCGAAACTGATCGGCCTGATCGCGAACGGCGGCCAGAAAGCGCCGACCGAGACGATCACGCGGCTCGACTTCGCGAAGGGCACGCCGTACGAGACGCGCTTCGTGCGCGCGGCCGCGCAGCCGCAGCCGACGCTGTCGCCGGAAATCGTCACCGTGGCGCGCACGCTGCTGCGCGACGTCGTGCTCAACGGCACCGCGCGCCGCCTCGCGGGCGGCTTCACGCTGCCCGACGGCAAGACGCTCGCGGTATACGGCAAGACGGGCACGGGCGACCAGCGCTTCAACGTCTACGCACGCGGCGCGCGGCTGATCGAGTCGCGCAAGGTGAACCGCAGCGGCACGTTCGTGTTCGTGATCGGCGATCGGTTCTTCGGGGTGCTGACGGCAACCGCGCACGAACCGTATGCGGCGCGCTACGACTTCACGAGCGCGATGGCCGTGCAGTTGCTGAAGTCGATGGCGCCGGCGCTCGCGCCGCTGATCGAGCGTCCGGCCGCCACCGGCACGCACGCCGCGGCCCCCGCGCCGCGGGCGGAAATGCCCGCGCCGGGCACCGCCGCGGCGCAACCTTCCTGACCGCGGCGCGCATGTTCACGCGACGGCACGCCGCTCAGTGCGAGCGGCCGTCGTAGTGCGTGATGGGCAGCGTGTCGAGGTCGACATCCTCGAGGCAGCGCACGTTGATCGCGGCCATCGCGGTACCGTTCGGATGAACGCCCTCGGCGAACGGCTGCATCCCGCAACGCTTGCAGAAGCGATGGCTGATCACGTGCTTGTTGAACAGGTAGGTCGCGAGATTCTCGTCGGGCGTGAGGAGCTTCATGTGGTCGCGCGGCACGAACCACATCAGCGCGCCCTTGCGCTGGCAGATCGAGCAATTGCACGCCATCACGCCCTGCAGGTCGCCTTCCACCTCGAACTTCACGTCTCCACAGTGGCAGCTTCCGCGATAAAGCATGGTCGTCTCCCGGTGCGGCCCGTGCGCGTCGGCGGCGCCCGGACGGGCACCGTTGGCTAGGCCGATTCAAGCGGGTACAGTAGCGCGCACATGCGCCGCACGCAATGTCCGGCGGCCCGTCCTGACCCTCCCCAACCAAGGAAAACCGTCATGCTCGAACTGCGCCCCGGCTGCGAATGCTGCGACAAGGACCTGCCGCCCGATTCAGCGGACGCGCGCATCTGCACGTTTGAATGCACGTTCTGCGCGACCTGCGCCGACGACGTGCTGAAAGGCCGCTGCCCGAACTGCGGCGGCGACCTGGTCGTGCGCCCGCGGCGTCCGGCAAGCCTGCTCGCGAAGTATCCTGCGTCGACGGAGCGCATCCACAAGCCGGGCGGCTGCGCAAACGCCGCCTGACGGCGCCGCCCCGCCCGCCCCGTTCCGTCACGACATCTCGATCCGCGCGCGCGTCACCGCGAGCAGCGCCGCCATCGCGCGGCGCGCGCCGTCCTCGTCGCGCACGCGGATCGCGTCGCTGACGGCCGTGTGCTCGGCAAGCGACGCGTTGTACACGTCCGCGCGGCGCGCATTCAGATGCAGTTGCGCCTCGAGCGTGCGATCGATCAGCGCGCCGAGCGGCACCAGCAGCTCGTTGCCGCCCGCCGCGAGCACGCTCAGGTGAAAGCGCAGGTCGGCGCGCACCCATTCGTCTACGTTGCGTGCATCGGCCATCGCGCGCGCCGCGTCGTCGATCGCGTCGAAGGCTTCCGGCGTATGCGCGCGCGCGGCGAGCGCGGCCGCGTACGGCTCGATCATCTCGCGCATCTCCTGCAGCTTCAGCGCGAACGCAAGCGGCGGCGCGACACGCGCGTACCAGTCGAGCAGGTCGGCGTCGAGCAGGTTCCATGCGTGGCGCGGCCGCACGCGCGTGCCGACCTTCGGCCGCGATTCGACCAGCCCCTTCGACGTCAGCGTGCGCAGCGCCTCGCGCATCACCGTGCGGCTCACGCCGTACATCTCCATCAGGTCGGGCTCCCTCGGCAGCAGCGATTCGGGCGGATAGTCGCCGCGCAGGATCGCCGTCGCAAGCCGGAAAGCCGTCTGTCCATGCAGGTCGTGTTGAATGATCGTTCTCCGTTGGGCCGGCGTGCAGGCTGCCCACTATCTGCACAATAATGCTATTAATACTATTTTTTATCCGGCTACGCTAGGATAATCGTGAAAGCACGCGACCGTGCGCCGCGCCCGAGCGCCCGCGCCGGCCAACCATGGAGACTCGCATCGTGAAAATCACTCGCCTCGAAACTTTCGTCGTCCCGCCGCGCTGGCTGTTCCTCAAGATCGAAACCGACGAGGGCATCGTCGGCTGGGGCGAGCCGGTCGTCGAAGGCCGCGCGCACACGGTCGAGGCCGCCGTGCAGGAGCTGGCCGACTACCTCGTCGGCCGCGATCCGCTGCTGATCGAGGATCACTGGCAGGTGATGTACCGCGCGGGCTTCTACCGCGGCGGCCCGATCATGATGAGCGCGATCGCGGGCGTCGACCAGGCGCTGTGGGACATCAAGGGCAAGCATCACGGCGTGCCGGTGCACGCGCTGCTGGGCGGCCAGGTGCGCGACCGCATCAAGGTGTATTCGTGGATCGGCGGCGACCGGCCGAGCGACGTCGCGAACAATGCGCGCGCGGTCGTCGAGCGCGGCTTCAAGGCCGTGAAGATGAACGGCTCCGAGGAACTGCAGATCGTCGACACCTACGACAAGGTCGAGCAGGTGATCGCGAACGTCGCGGCGGTGCGCGACGCGGTCGGCCCGCACGTCGGGATCGGCGTCGACTTCCACGGCCGCGTGCACAAGCCGATGGCGAAGGTGCTCGCGAAGGAGCTCGACCCGTACAAGCTGATGTTCATCGAGGAGCCTGTGCTGTCGGAGAACGCCGAGGCGCTGCGCGACATCGTCAACCAGACCAACACGCCGATCGCGCTCGGCGAGCGGCTGTACTCGCGCTGGGACTTCAAGCACATCCTCGCGGGCGGTTACGTGGACATCATCCAGCCCGACGCGTCGCACGCGGGCGGCATCACCGAGTGCCGCAAGATCGCGACGCTCGCGGAGAGCTACGACGTCGCGCTCGCGCTGCACTGCCCGCTCGGCCCGATCGCGCTCGCCGCGTGCCTGCAGCTCGATGCGGTCAGCTACAACGCGTTCATCCAGGAGCAGAGCCTCGGCATCCACTACAACCAGGGCAACGACCTGCTCGACTACCTGCGCAACCCCGAGGTGTTCCGCTACGAGGACGGCTTCGTCGCGATCCCGCAGGGCCCGGGGCTCGGCATCGACGTCAACGAGGAAAAGGTGCGCGAGATGGCGAAGACGGGCCACCGCTGGCGCAACCCGGTGTGGCGCCATGCGGACGGCAGCGTCGCCGAGTGGTGAGCGCGCTGCGCATCGCGCGCGGCTGCGGCCCGTGCGATACGCAGCGACTTCGGAGCGGCCGCCCGACAGGCGGCCGTTTTTACGTGAGCGGCGCGACGAGCGGCACGTGCCATGCATGCGCCGGCGACCTTGCGCCGCGCCATGCGGAACCTGCCGTCAGCCGAGCGCCGCGAACCCCGGCACGCTGAACGACAGCACGGCGGCCGCGACGAACACGCCGATCATCGTCATCGCTTCGAGATGCAGGATGTTGCGGAACGTGTGCGCATCCTCGGTCGACGCGGTGCGACGCAGCCGCGGCAGCGCCGAGAAGCGGTTCAGGCCGCCGAGCACGAGCGCGAGCGCGACGAGCAGCAGCTTCAGCAGCAACACGCGCCCCCACGTGCTGCCGTCGAGCGGCGCGAGCGAACCGCCGAGCCCGCGCACCGCATTGAGCACGCCCGCCCCGAGCACGAATACGACCGCGACGATCGACGTACGCGACAATTGCTGGCCGATGCGGATCAGCGCGCCGCGTGCGACCGACGAACCGAGCGCCGGCAGCACCGCGAGCCCGCCCGCGAGCACGAGGCCGCCCCACACGGCCGTCGCGAGCAGGTGCAGCGTCTGCACGCCGACCGCCGCGGACAGCGCGCCCGTATCGGCCGCATGGCCGAGCGATGCCTTGCCGGCCGCGACCACGATCACCGCGAGCCACAGCACCGCGTGCGCGACCGGGCCGTCCGGCTTCGCCAGCGCGACGATCGCGAGCACCACCGCACCGGCGAACGCGACGCTCCACGCGAAGCCCGCGTGCGTCTGCATCAGCACGACGGGAATCGCGGCAAACGCGCCGCCAAGCCCCGCGCCGCTCATCGTCGCGGCCTCGTAGACGAGCCAGCCGAGATCCGCGAGCACGAGCGCCAGCGCCGCCGCGACCAGCGAATGTTGCGCGCGCAACCACGCGGGATGCGAAGGCGCGATGACCGGCCGCGCGCCGTCCTTGCCGAGCCACGCCTTGAGCAGCGCCGAGCCGACCGCCATCGCGAACGTGGCGTCCATCAGCGCCGCGAGCGCGACCTGCCCGATCCACAAGCTGTCGAACTTCATTGCGCGCACCCTCCCGGAAACGGCCGGCCGGCGACGCGGCGGCAACGGGACAGACAACGGGAACGAGGCAACGGCACGGTAGAAAACGTCATCGATGAATCCGGAAACGGGAGAAATGACTGGACCTGCGGCGGAGGCGGCGCCGCGCGACCCGCGAGTGTACGGTCTTCGATGGTGAAAGCGCACGCCGGTTCACTTCGCTGCTGTGCAATACGCGTCAAATTGTCGCAAGTCGTAAACAGACAGGAACCGCTGTCCTTTTGCCAAATAGCCGTCATTACCCATCGATGATAGAATGCCGCGTCGCAGCAGCCCGGCTGTCCTGCCGTCCATGCGCCGAGCCGATCGTAGCCCGGACAAGGTCCCCGACGAATAATCATGGAGTCTCGTGTGTCTTCAAGACGCCTCTTCCGTCCGCTGCTCGCCGTTCTGTTGATCGGCGGAGCGGGCCTTATGAGCGCTGCCCAAGCGCAGACCAAGCCCACGGAGCAAGCGCACGCCCAGCAGGCGCCGCTCAAGGCACCCGATACGATGGCCGAGCGCGTGCGCGGCTGTACCGCATGCCATGGCGTCCACGGCCAGGGCACGGACAACGACTACTTCCCGCGTCTTGCCGGCAAGCCGGCCGAGTACCTGTACAACCAGCTCGTCAACTTCCGTGACGGCCGGCGCAAGTACCCACCGATGAACTACCTGCTGACCTACCTGAACGACGACTACCTGCGCGAGATCGCCGAGCACTTCTCGGCCGAACGTCCGCCGTACCCGACGCCGGCGAAGCCGACGCTGCCGGCCGCGACGCTCGCGCGCGGCAAGCAGCTCGTCACGCAGGGCGACCCGTCCCGCAAGCTGCCGGCCTGCGTTGCCTGCCACGGCGCAGGGCTGACCGGCATGCAGCCGGCGATCCCGGGCCTCGTCGGCCTGCACGCCGATTACCTGAGCGCACAGCTCGGCGCATGGCGCTCGGGCAACCGCCACGCGAAGGCACCGGATTGCATGCACGACATCGCGGCGAAGCTTTCCGACGAAGACGTGACGGCCGTGACCGCATGGCTCGCCGCGCAACCGGCGCCCGCCAACCCCGTGCCGGCCCCGGCGCGCTCGATGAAGACTCCGCTCGCCTGCGGCAGCGAACCGCAATAAGGCAAGGGAGACAGACACAATGAAACGCAAGTCCCTGTTTGCACTCTCGGCTGTCGCGATCGTCGCGGCTGCCGCCCTCGTGCCGGTCCTGTGGCCGGGCAACGATACGCTGCACGGCGCTGCCGCCGTCGCGGCCACGCCGGCCGACCAGGCCGCGCTGATCAAGAAGGGCGAATACCTCGCGCGCGTCGGCGACTGTATCGCGTGCCACACCGTGCGCGGCGGCAAGTCGTTCGCGGGCGGCCTGCCGATGGCGACGCCGTTCGGCACGATGTACACGCCGAACATCACGCCGGACGACCAGAACGGCATCGGCAAGTGGACGTCGGACGACTTCTACCGCGCGATGCACACGGGTCGCTCGAAGGACGGCAGCCTGCTGTACCCGGGCTTCCCGTTCGCGAGCTACACGAAGGTCACGCGCTCGGATTCGGACGCGATCTACGCGTACCTGCGTTCGGTCCCGCCGGTGTCGGTGCCGAGCCGTCCGCACGAACTGAAGTTCCCGTTCAACAACCGCAACCTGCTGATCGGCTGGCGCACGCTGTTCTTCAAGGAAGGCGAATACAAGCCGGATCCGACGAAGTCGGTCGAATGGAACCGCGGCGCCTACCTCGTCGAAGGCCTCGGCCACTGCTCGATGTGCCACACGTCGATCAACATGATGGGCGGCCCGGTGAGCTCGTCGGCGTTCGCAGGCGGCCTGATCCCGCTGCAGAACTGGTATGCGCCGTCGCTGACGAACGACAAGGAACTCGGCCTCGGCGACTGGCACGTGCAGGAACTGTCCGACCTGCTGCAGGCCGGCGTGTCGCACAAGGGCGCGGTGTTCGGCCCGATGGCGGACGTGGTCCACAACAGCCTGCAGTACATGACCGACGAAGATACGCGCGCGATGTCGACGTACCTGAAGTCGATCCCGCAGAAGGCTGAAGCGCCGAAGAACATGCAGTACGAGCCGTCGAAGCAGTTCGGCAACGCGTTGTTCGACCAGGGCAAGAAGATCTACGCCGACAACTGCGCGACCTGCCACGCCGAAACCGGCGCGGGCAAGCCGCCGGCGTATCCGCCGCTCGCGGGCAACCACTCGATCATGATGGAATCGGCGGTCAACCCGATCCGCATGGTGCTGAACGGTGGTTATCCGCCGAGTACGTTCAAGAATCCGCGTCCGTACGGCATGCCGCCGTTCGCGCAGTCGCTGTCGAACCAGGAAGTCGCAGCCGTTGTAACGTATATTCGGATGTCGTGGGGCAACAACGGTACGCCGATCTCGCCCCAACAGGTGAGCGACCTGCGTTCCGCGCCGCTTGACTAAATAACGCGTGACGCAAACGGGGCGCGGCTGCGGGAAACCGCAGCCGCGCCCCTTTGCTTTTTGCGACGCCAGTCCCCGCGCGGGCCGCGCGAGGTGTCGCCGATCATAAAACTCAAGAGTGGTATCTATGTCTTTCGAATCTCTCGGCCTGGCCGAACCGCTTGTCAAGGCGGTCAACGAGCTCGGCTATACGTCGCCGACTCCGATCCAGCAGCAGGCGATCCCTGCTGTCCTCGGCGGCGGCGACCTGCTCGCCGGCGCACAAACGGGCACCGGCAAGACCGCCGGCTTCACGCTGCCGATCCTGCAGCGCCTGCACACGTTCTACGCCGAGCATCGCGGCGCGAAGCGCGCGGTGCGCGCGCTGATCCTCACGCCGACGCGCGAACTCGCCGCACAGGTCGAGGAAAGCGTCCGTGCGTACAGCAAGTACCTGAAGCTGCGCTCGACCGTGATGTTCGGCGGCGTCAGCATCAATCCGCAGATCGATGCGCTCAAGCGCGGTGTCGACATCGTCGTCGCGACGCCGGGGCGCCTGCTCGACCACATGCAGCAGAAGACGATCGACCTGTCGGATCTCGACATCCTCGTGCTCGACGAAGCCGACCGGATGCTCGACATGGGCTTCATCCACGACATCAAGCGCGTGCTCGCGAAGCTGCCGCCGCAGCGCCAGAACCTGCTGTTCTCGGCGACCTTCTCCGACGAGATCAAGGCGCTCGCCGACAGCCTGCTCGACTCGCCCGCGCTGATCGAGGTCGCACGCCGCAACACGACCGCCGAGAGCGTCGCGCAGAAGATCCACCCGGTCGACCGCGACCGCAAGCGCGAGCTGCTCACGCACCTGATCCGCGAACACAACTGGTTCCAGGTGCTCGTGTTCACGCGCACCAAGCACGGCGCGAACCGGCTCGCCGAACAGCTGACGAAGGACGGCATCAGCGCGATGGCGATCCACGGCAACAAGAGCCAGTCGGCACGCACGCGCGCGCTCGCGGAGTTCAAGAACAGCACGCTGCAGGTGCTCGTCGCGACCGATATCGCCGCGCGCGGGATCGACATCGACCAGTTGCCGCACGTCGTCAACTTCGACCTGCCGAACGTGCCCGAGGATTACGTGCACCGGATCGGCCGCACGGGCCGCGCGGGCGCGACCGGCGAAGCCGTGTCGCTCGTGTGCGTCGACGAGAAGCAGCTGCTGCGCGACATCGAGCGGCTGATCAAGCGCGAGATTCCGCAGGAAGTGATCGCGGGCTTCGAACCCGATCCGAACGTGAAGCCGGAGCCGATCCAGCAGCGCCGCGGGCAGCACGCTCCACCCCCATCGCACCTT
>NZ_WHNU01000044.1:0-80456 GCF_009362305.1 Burkholderia sp. BE17 | reverse complement strand
CAACGCGTATGTGATCTGCTCTTCGGTGAACCTGCTCTTCTTCACGGCATGACCTCCTGGTCTCGATGACAACGTCATGCCGGAATTTTCCACTTCCAAATGGGACAGTTTTGTGGGCTAGGGTCAATTTTTTAACTGTATGGAGAACGCGCTGGCAGAGAACGTGGTGCCGAGAAGGCAATACACGCAGGGACTCAAGGTGGAGGCGGTACGCTTGTCGAAGAGCGTTGGTCTGCATGAGGCCGCTCGCAGGCTGGGCGTACCGGTAGCGACACTAGGCAACTGGCGCCGAGACCAGCGCAGACTATGCGGAGGGTACGCCCCTGCTGCTCGTAAGCGGTCGTTTCGAGCATTGACTTTGAGTGAACGTGAAGAGACCTCGCGCGGCGTCTCGGCTGGACTTTCAATTCGAGCGATTGCCCGCCAATTCAACCGCGCGCCTTCCACGATTTCCCGTGAGATTGCACGTGACGGCGGAACAGGCCACTATCGAGCGCTGGAAGCGGATGAGTCTCCAGCACGGAGCGCCGCTTTACCGGCTTCGACGAGCGCATCATTGCGATGTACGTGCGCGGCATGAGCGTGCGCGAAATTCAGGCGTTTCTGGCCGAGCACTACGGCACCGAGGTATCGCCCGACTTCATCAGCTCGGTCACCGACGAGCTGATGGCCGAGGCGCTGCGCTGGCAGAGTCGCCC
The DNA here is from genome assembly GCF_009362305.1 of Burkholderia sp. BE17. Lineage (NCBI taxonomy): Bacteria > Pseudomonadati > Pseudomonadota > Betaproteobacteria > Burkholderiales > Burkholderiaceae > Burkholderia > Burkholderia sp. BE17. The sequence goes on along the minus strand of NZ_WHNU01000044.1, from coordinate 79,758 downwards.
ACTCGAGGCAATGTATCCGGTCGTGTTCTTCGACGCGCTGCGGGTCAAGATCCGCGACGACGGCGTGGTCGACAAGGCCGTCTTCCAGGCCGACGGCCAGCGCGACGTGCTGGGCCTCTGGATCGAGCAGACCGAGGGAGCCAAGTTCTGGCTCAAGGTGTTCAACGAACTCAAGACGCGGCTGCCAGGACATCCTGATCGCCGTGGTCGACGGCTTGAAGGGATTGGCCGAGGCGATCGGCGCGGCCTATCCCAAGACGACTGTCCAGACCTGCAGCGTGCATCTGATCCGCAACAGTCTCGAGTACGCCAGCTACAAGGACCGCAAGGTATTCGCCGCCGCATTGCGTCCGATTTACGCGGCTGCCAGCGAAGAGGCGGCACGGCAGGCGCTGCAAGACTTCGCCGACGGACCTTGGGGCGCGAAGTACCCGACGATCGTGCAGTCGTGGCAACGCGCGTGGGAGCACGTCATACCGTTCTTCGTGTTTCCGCCGGAGATTCGGCGAGTCGTTTATACGACGGATGAAATACACAAGTCCCCACGCCGTACTTCGCTCGTTCGCTATGTCCGCGCTTCCGGCCATCGTATCGGCGCGCTGTCTGACTTGGGGCGCGACTGCTTCCACCGGTTAAACAGTCTTTGATAGGTTCGCTCAGACTGCTCAGCCACGGCTCGCTCTTGCTGACGGACACTCTTCAGACTGTAGGCGGCAGCCGAACCTTTGCGCGAGCCATGCTGCGCCGGCATTCCAGCCTGCAGTTCCAGCGCGCGTAACTTGTGTGCGGTCAACGCGGGACGGTCCCACGCGAACGGCTCGTCGCGTGTCAGCACATACCATACGATCACTGCGAGTTTCCGAGCGGTCGCGACGATGGCAATTTGCTGGCCGCGGCGATCGCGCACGCGCAGGAAGAAGGCGCGCAGCGGCCCAGGCGCCTGCCTGGCGCCCCAGGCAGCCTCGACCAGCATCGCCCGTGCGTAAGAGCGCCCGCGCTTGGTGATGTGGCCGTGCCTGGCCGGTGTCGGGCCGGACTGATAGACCGACGGATTGAGTCCGAAGTAGCTCACCAGCTTCTCCGGATTCGGAAACCGCTCGATGTCGCCAATGGCAGATAGCAACCCGATCGCCACCGTGGTGTTGACGCCGGTGATCGTCAGCATCACGCGCAATCGCGCGTCGTCGATGGTCGCTTGCGCGAGTGCTTGCTCCACCTCGCGCAGATCCTCGGCGAGGCGGTCCAGTTCGCGCAGCCGCTGCTCAAAACCGAGTCGCTCGTCCAACGGAAGCGGTTGAACGCCGAGCCAGGCACGCCCTTCTTGCCAAACAGATCGGTGGCGGGGCATCGCTCGATCAGATGCGCGGCCAGAACCGCATGAATCTCGTTCTTCAACCGCGTGCGCTGCCGCACCAGCTGTGAACGACGTGAGATCTGTCGACGCAACGCCAGCGTGTGCTCGTCCGGCATCCATACTTCCGGTAGAAAGCCGCTTGCATACAGCTGTGCCAGCACGGCTGCATCGATCTTGTCCGTCTTGACGCGAGCCTCCGCGATCAGCCGAACTTGCAGCGGATTGGCAATCGCCACGCGCGCGACGAGCCGACGAAGCACGTTGACGATGGCGGCAGTGTTGCCGGTTGCTTCGAGCATGACATGATCGGTGGCGCGCAGCTTCTCGGCAAAACGCTCCAGTTCGTCGCGTCGCAACCCGGTGCGGCCGCCTGCATGCAGCGTGCCATCCTCCAGGTACGCGATCTCGGCCACTGAGCGCGAGACATCAAACCCCACGATTCGCATAACCGTCTCCCGTATCAGATCACTGCTGGGAGCCGGTGGGACAGCACGACAACTACGGATTCGCGCTCACAGCGCAACCGGGCGGGTCGCAGGGGCGGCCAACTACAAACACGAGCTCGCGGCTCATCGTGTAACAACGGCCTGCCCACCCGAAGTGCTCCCCAGTGCCCCTGTCCCGGATGGTCACACCATACGCTCAAACCACTCGGCGCGGGAACGCGAGGCACCGGCTATATCATGCCGGTTACAAACGCCATCGAGAGCTTGAACATGCAATTGCGCAAGATCATGAAGACGCGCGGCCACTTCCCGAATGACGAGGCCGCGATCAAGCTGCTCTGGCTGGCGCTGCGCAACGTGCTGGTCAAGACCGTGCGGGCCGCGTTCGACTGGAAATCAGCGATGAACCAGTTTGCTATCCTGTTCGGCGAGCGATTCACGCGGGCACGCGGATAACCTGTTGTTCAACCGCCTCGCCCACAAAATGCGGACAGGTTCGGCAACGCCGCAGGTGACGGGCGTCGTCGCGCTAATGCTAGCGGTAAACGGCAACCTCACACCCGTGCAGATTCAGAAGAGGCTGACGGGCAACACACGCGCGGCGCAGGTCGGAGCCGGCACGACGTGCAAGCGCTGCCTGCGGGCTCGCGCATTCTCGACGCCAGCCACGCTGTCACGGCGGCCGTGCAGTAGCCGGCTGAGCTTGCGTTGATGCAGCCACGCACGCGCGATCGCTCGCTCCCGCTCCGGATGTAAAACATGTTATCCGGATGCGGAAGACAAGCGATGTCCTGCCGAGCCGTAACCGGCTCGCCGGCTTACCAGTAGAAGCCGCCGCCGATCACTCCACCGACTTCGCCGCGGGTGCTCGAGTTGACGGCGGCCTTCACCGTCCACTTGCCGTCGCGGGTCATGTACGACAGGCCCATCGCCGAGCCGTACTCGCCGCCGTACGTGCTGCCGGCCATCGAGACAAACGTGCGGCCCGGCTGCGTCGATTGCGGCAGGCCGGCCACCGCCATCGCGGCTGCCACCCCACCCATTGCATCCTGACGCGCGCTGCCAACCACGTTGTTCATCTGCTGCAGGTTGACCGCATCGGTTGGCGCCGTACCGGCCGCAACGTTCGTGATCTGGCGTTCGGCGCTGGAGGCACCGACCGATACCGCGTTGTCGCGATCCGCGACCGAGCCCGCGCCGAGTGCGACCGAGTTGTTGCCAGCCGCATTCGCGTTTTGTCCCATTACAGTGCTGTTGCCGCCCGAGGCGACCGCACCCTGGCCGAACGCAGAGCTATTGTCACCGTAGGCGACGGCGCCCTGGCCGACCACCGTACTGTTCTCGCCGTGAGCTGATGCAGTTTGCCCGATCACAGTGCTATTGACTGCATGTGCATCCGCCCCGGCGCCTATCGCCGTCCCGCCCGACGCTTGCACCGCCGAATTCGCACCGATTGCCGTGGTGTCTCCGGCATCGCTCTCAATAACGGAGCCTGGGCCAGTCTTGATGTTGTTATCGTCACTGCGCAGATTGGTCATCGTCATGACCCGACTATCATCGCGCGAATCGCCAACATCGGTTTCGATCTTGCTGACGCGATCGTCCATCGCACCCATTCGGTTTTCGAAGTCGCTTTGCAGCGACGACAACTGGCCATAGTTCACTGCGTCGTATCGGCTCTTGCCATCGGCAACGTTGGTCAGCATAGCCGGCGCTGCCGATGGGCCGCCCAGCGTCACCGAGCCATAGTTCGGATTGCCGTGCGAGTCGAGATCGTAGCGCACCGCTAGCGAATCCGTGGCACCATACGCCGCAGCCGCCTGCACCGCCTCCGATACCGTCGCGTACTTGTGACCGCTCACTTCAATCGAATGAATGGCAACGTGGCCGCTTCCATCGACCGTCGTGTCGCCTCCGATCACGTTCGCAAGACTCGCAGCCGCGCCGTGCAACTGCGCCATATTCACTGCGTCGGTGCCTTGCGTACCCGCCGCAACGTTCACGATCTGGCGCTCGCTTCCAGCACTGCCCACTGAAACGGTATTGGCTCGACTCGCCTGGGAGCCCGCCCCCAGGGCGACGGCACCGTTCGCCCCTTTTTCCACGAAGGCATTCGCGCCCAGCGCTATCGCGGCGGTCACTTCCCGGGCAACGCTCGCCCCCGTGCCCAACGCAATGCCATTCGTCGCGCCCACTACGACCTCAGCTCCACTGCCGATCGCAATCGAACTCTCCCCGATCGCCTGCACATTGTTATTGCCGACCGCGATCGCGTTCTCGCCGTTCGCCTTCGCCTGCGAACCAATTGCAAGTGCACTGGCTCCATTCGTCGTCACATGCGATCCGATCGCCACCGAGTTGTCCGAATTCGCGATGGTACGCAAGCCGATAGCAATCGTGTCTGCGCCCGCCGCAACTGACCCGATACCCATTGCAGCCGAAGTCGTACTCTCCGGGGCACCGTCGACGATATTCGCCTCGTTCGGCAGGCTACCGTCAGCGCCCTGACCGTCAATCCGTATGAAATTCGACAAACGTTGCTCGTCGATGGCAAAGGGATCGGCAACCAGCGAGCCGCGCCGCGACTCCCGATCAGGCGAGAGCTTGTCGGTACGGCTCGACACCTTCCCAATAGCATCAGTCAGCTGATTCAAGTTGACTGCGTCGGTACCTTTCGTACCTGCCGCCAGGTTCGAAATTCGACGCTCACGCCCCACGTCGCCAACCGACACTTGATTTGTCTCTTGTGCGACCGAATTGAAACCGATCGCGACCGAATTGAATCCAGTCACGCGCGAACCAGCACCAAAAGCGATCGAGCCGTCCGCTCCCGCATTTGCACCCGCGCCAATGGCAACGACATTAGTTCCCGTCGCATTCGCGGGCACACCTTCCGACTTGATTTTGATGGACTTCATGGCAAAGTTAACGTCAGCCAGCTCATCCCGTATCGGTTGCATAGCGCCAGTCAATTGCCCGACATTAACCGCATCAGTATCCGCAATGCCTGCCGCGACGTTCTTCACCGTCGTGCCACGCTCGCCACGCAGCGTTATCGTGCTCCTAGCGGCATCGTCGTACGCCACGGTATTCGGATCCCTACTGCCGCCACTGTCTGCAGCTGCCGCAATCGCGTCGCCGACGTTGTCGAATGATTCGCCGCCAACTTTATATGTTGGCGCTGTTACGTAGCCGTTGGCGTCGATGTTCACGCCAAGCACGTTCGCCACCCTCGAAAGCTGGTTGACGTTGACTGCATCACTGGCGTGTCCGCCGTTCTTGACATTGGTGACCCTGGAACCCGAAACGCTGACTCCCGTCCTGGACGACAACACAAGCTGATTGCCGGCAATGGTTGTTCCTTCGGCATCGACCACTACCCGATTCGCCTTGAACGGATCGTCACCGTAAAATAGCCCAGCTGATTTACTTCCCGCCCATACTCCTGACCACAAATATGTGTCCGCCCCATTCCCGGAGGTAAGATAAGAGAAATACCGACCCGCCATCTGGGAAAAATGAGATCCACGCACGCCTCTATAATCGACATTATCCCATCTAGCACAATTCTCAAATAATCCATTGCCATTTAGGCAGTTGCTAGCTGCCGGCGTTTGGTATCCAATATATGGGTTATGCGCATACGCAGCAGAAGAAAACAGGGCGCCATACCAGCCAGCGGTCGCAGTCGCAAGCACAATGGAAACTTTATACAGCTCACGCGCCCCAACACGCAACACCACGCTCGAAACGAATTCACACCGCATATCAATCAATCCCCAAAATTAAAACACAAACCAACAACCACCATAACAATCCTCCCGAACTGAAAACCCAGAATAAAACAATGCCACTCCAAATTTCTCCGAATTCATCTCGGCACTTTAGCTTGAGAGCAAAATCTCAATATGCAGCGTTTTTTGCGCCGACCAAAACTGAAATAATTGGCATATATCGCCCGCCAGAACTTTCATAACCAAGGGCGCCATCCGAAATTTCTATTTTTCTCACTGCAAAAATTGACATATAAAAACGCAGCACACAAATGCAGGGCATGCGCAGAGCTGAGGGAGCACAGCGTACAGTGCCGATTAATTTACAAGGCGCAGTCAGCGCGTCCAACCGATTGAGATCCGCAGTCAATAACGAACACCAATAGGAAAATCTCGCGCTCGCTCCCCCTCGAAACATATCGCCCCAATTCCATATCAGGATTTGCACGTTCACAGCGCTCATTGCTCGGCATGATTCCAAGTAGTTCCTAGCGCGAACCGAACATAACCCAACCCGGCCATACGTTTCGAGCAACAAAGCCATCGAGGCGAACGACCTAATTTTTGCCTTACCCGCCTTACCGCCGCCACAAATACTTCACACTACGTCACCGAATATCAAAACAGATGCCCACGATTACCACTAGAAAACCTGCCCCAATATTCAACCTATTAATTTTCACCCCTCTCCAATCACCCTCCCAAAAGCTACACGCGCATAATCATTTCTAGCAAATAGCACTTTCTGCGCTGACGGCAGAATACCGGCGTCGGGAGGCAAGCTTCAATACATAGCGGACATACTGTTGTAATTTCGAAAAATATTCCAATTCCAGAATTGTCTAGCAGCATTTTTTGGGGGGGGGCGCCATCTTTCCGGCCGTGCGATTACATAAGAGTCGCTAACACAAAGTCATCAATGAAGCGTGAGCAGATGACCGCAGCCGCAAGGGAGTGCAACGCAACGTGAACATCGAGACGTCACTCGCAGCGAATTCTCAGTTTGCTGGAACCGGCAAACCAGGCATGCGTGTGCTCGACGCCCCACCGATGCCGTCCGAGCCGCACGTTGCTGTCCACGCCGCGGCGTGCGAGGCGGGCCGTGATGCCACGCTGCTTCAGGCAACGCCGACAGCGAGCAACGTCGTAGTTCTTGTCCGCATCCGGTTTGCCCAGAAGTTTGCGGGGCCGGCCATTCAAGCCCGATACTGCGGGAATGGCATCAAGCGATGGACTCGAATGCCATCGAATCGTGCCGGTGACCGCAATCACCTGCGGAACGCCGCACGCATCTACGACGATGTGCTGTTTCGAACCGAGCTTGCGCCGGTCCGTTCGCCCCCCGGGGCCGGAAACGCGGCGTCATCGATACACTTGCCCCGCTCTCAATCAAACCGATCATGTTCACGCGGAGGGAATTCATCGAATAGCAGAATAGATATTAAAAATCTCAATAAAAAGCAGCCATGAAATTTCCGTTCCAATAAAATTAATATGAATCTTTTTGTCAAACTTCTTGCGTCTTTGGTGGCAATGTTTTTTCTAAGCCAAACCGCAACCGCAAAAAACGCCACCACTCAGGCAAGCACAAAAATTATCGACTACGTCGGACCTATTGCGATCAGTCAATTACATGATTGGTATTACAAAAAACCCAAAGATTGCGGCGGCCCGTATCGGCCAGCTTTCCTGTGTAGCGGCGTGATGTTGCGCGCCACCGTAGAAAGTCCCGCTTTCCAGCCGTGGAATCCAAGTCCGGCCTCACAAACCAGTGGCGGCGTCTCTTTCTCCTGGATCAGAACCGATGATAATTTTTCACATCTTGCTTATGGTTATAAAAATGGATTCATACTCTACCCTGGGTTTAGTACACTCCAAGACAAAGACGCCATAATGGTTCTTTGCGCTTATTCAATGGATGGAGGCACCGACAATCGCTCTGGAAATGGTTGCGGGGCATCCACCAATTACCCAACTGAAAGCCGACCCTGCATCACGCAGGGAATTACAGATGCTCAAAAATGGATAGAACATTTTACTTCCCTGAGGGTAAAATACAGTGATCAATGCGGATGGGATGTCACCAAAGGACACGCCGGCATCGCAGATCATTTTTACCAAAGCATTCTGGCAAGACAAAAAATGCTTTCGCCGTGGTGGGAAACCCAAAACGAGCTGCGCTTGGCCACATGGAAGCAAAATAATGGCGAAAAACTTCCGATACATTCGTTTTTCTATATAACCGGAGATGATCAAGCCATAGCCAATGCTAAAAATGACCAAAAAAGATTCTACCAGGAATATGGAATTGTAATCCCAGTCATTTCAATAAGCCTCCCAATATCAAAAGACAGGAAAGCCTCTTTTTCCTATAAACGCAGCGATCAATCCCCAGAAGTTTTGTAAGTGTTGCTGACAAACAAGTTTTAAGCTTATTAACTTCGGCGAATCGCCTATGCTGGAGTCGTGCATGAAATATGCTGTTGCGCTGATTGAAACCGAGGAGCAAACAGACGTGGCCGCAGGAATTCGGACAGTCGGATAAGTAGAGCGCTCGGGACCTGGGCCGGCGATAATGCCGGCAAAGGAACCTGGAAGATGGCGCAGAGAACCCGACGAACGCACTCAACAGCATTCAAAGCGAGGGTGGCGCTGGCTACGGTCAAGGGCGAGCGGATGCTGGCCGAACTGGCGCAGCAGTTCGATGTGCATCCGAACAAGAACACGGAATGAAAACGGCAGTTGCAGGAACGCGCAGCGAACGTATTCGGTGCCGCTGGCGCACGGTCGAGCGAGCAGCCGGTAGACCTGAAGGCGCGGCACGCCAAGATCGGCCAGTTGACGTTGAAGAACGATTTTTTGGCAGGCGCGCTCACCAAGGCGGGATTGCTGAGCGCGAAGCGGTGATCAACCGTCCGCCTGCACTGGCGGTTTCGCAGCAGGCGCGGCTGGTCGGCATCGCGAGATCGAGCGCGTGATACCGGCCGCAGCCGATCAGCGAGGCCGATCAGATGCTGATACGACGGATCCAGCAGCCCAGTGCCTGAAGTACCTTGCGATCGAGCAATTACTCTTCCTGACATCCTTAAAATCAGGCGTCAGGTTACGCAATCGCACTCAAATCCTCCACGGTTTCCCGCGATGAACCAAAAAAACCTTGTCACTAACTCCTTGATTGCCAACAGCCCTTCATGCGAAATCCCTGCCTGGGCCACGTCCTCCTCTCGCGAAAAATAGGAATTGTCTTATGGCCAAAAATCTACACCTACCGCACAATGCAAAATTCACGCAAAATCATTTTTCTTTGATCATATATTTCGCTAACGACCACTCCACCCCAATCGTTTCCGCCTATAAGACAAGGCGACATCGGTGTAAATAAATATTTTGAAGATATTAGACGTTGCGACACATTCATGGAGAATCGATATAAAACATGATGCAAGTAAAAAAACTGAACGATGTCGCTACTCGGAATGCGGAAAATCTTTCAAATTATCGACATAGGCAATACGAATACTGAAGTTTATGGATTGAAAAATCTGGAAAGGCTATGACGAAGGAGGATGGCTTTGATGAAAAATGAGCAGATGGAAAGTAAGGTGATGGTGATAGAAGTACATCCCGGCGACTATAGTCATGTCGAGCGAGCCGCGCAGAAGCTGGGCTACGCCACCTCGGAATTCATGTTGCTGAGCGCAACCATCATGGCGTCCGCAATCGTGAATGGCGACGATATCCTGAAAACTCCAGCGTCGTTGTAGACAACGCCGACTTCGCGTTTCGATGAGAGGGCCTGCAGAGGCTGGATGGCTGTATCACGACGGCCGACCACGGCTGGAGATCCGACTGGGTTCCGGTAGTGCGCACGCCGACGCGATAGTCGAAGCATGCCCGCTGCGTCAGATCACAATCGCCTCGATGGCATACATCGAGTCTCCAGAGCAGTCATTTAGGATTGGATCGGAAAATAGTTACATCACGGCCATCGTGACAACGCCGCCCAGAGCTGGCCGGGCAGCTCGGGGATCACTCATGCCTCCGCGGGGCGAACCAGCTCGCAAGCTGTGCCCCCCCCACCAATCAGCAACGCGACGCGAGCTGTGCCAGCCAGGATTCCACCGCATCGACAAAGGACTGGCAATCTGCTTCCACGATGCATTTCGATTGTGCGATCGTCGCGGACCAGTCCTCCAGACGACGCACGAGATCACCTCCATCGAGAATCATGAGAGCGCCCTGGATCCGGTGCAATCGTTCCAGTACCTGGCTGACGTGCCCCTCCTGGACCAGCACTCGAAGCTCTTCCCTGTCGCGATTCCACGATTCGACGAACAACCCCAGAAGTCGCTCGACGCCGGGTGTAGCGGATTTCACGTGGTGAGCGCCGCCCCATCCGAGCACGCTCTCCAGCACGCCCGAAAGATCATTCAACGAAGACGGTTTGGTTATGAGCGCGTCGAACGGGGCGCTTGCCGCGCCTGCGACTGTCGCATCGGCCGTACACAAGACGACCGGCCACGATATCCCCTCCGCGCGCAAGTCCGCCAATAGCTCGGCCCCGCTCTTGCCCGGCAGATTGGAATCCGTGATGACGAGATCGTATGTCCGGGTCAGGCAACGTCGAATGCCGTCCGCCGCCGTAGAGACGACCTCCACTTGCCCGATGCCGAGCATCTGCAACTGATCGCTCATCAACTGCGCGCTCACCCTATCGTCCTCGACCACCAGAATGCTCGCGCCACTCCACGCGCCAACGTCGATCCTGTCCGCCCCTTCCACCCCCCTCCGGTCATCGTCGTCCGTTTTGGAAGTCGCCATCCCGATCGCGTCGAAAAGCAACCGGCCACTGTAGGCGCTGATGATGACGGCGTGATCCGTCACGACCGGAACAAGTGGTCCGTCCAGTCCGATCATGACTCGACGGTAGATGCCGATCGATTGAATCGCCCCACCATCAAGCTCGAGCCAGTCGCGCGCGTCGACGAATACGGACGATGCAAGCGCGTCGCCCCGCTCTTCATCCCGATCGCTCCTGACGCGGGCACCCGGATACCACGCGCGGAGCTGGGCCACCAGTTGCCCATACCAACTGGGAATGTCGCAGTTCACCACGAAATCGAGGCCCAGGCCGGCATTGCCGGCGACGCATTCCGTGGAATCGCGACGAAGCGGCAACACGACGGTGAAAATCGATCCGACGCCAACCTCGCTTTCGACGGTGATATCACCGCCCATTCGTTCGGCGATTTTCTGACACAGCGACAGGCCGAGTCCGGTACCGGCACGCGAGTTCTTCGGGCCGGCCGAGCCTTGAACATAAGGCATGAAAATCTTCTCGATCTCGTCTTCAGGAATGCCCCTGCCGGAGTCGGCGACGCACAGCCGAACGTGGCCGTCCCCGGTCGAGCCGAGTGAAACGGTGATCGCCCCGCGAGAAGTAAACTTGACGGCATTCCCGATCAGGTTCGTGGCGATTTGCGTGAACCTGGACGCATCGCAAATCCACCCCCCCCGCACCTCGGGATCGATCAGACAGAGAAGCCGCACGCCGTTTCTTTGTGCATCTACTGCAAACGTCCGGCATGCCTGTTCGACGAGTTGATCGATGCGTGCCGGCTGCTCCTGCAGCAATAGCTCGCCCGCCTCGATTCTGGAAAGATCCAGCACGCCGTTGATCAATGAAAGGAGCGAACCGAACGAATCCTGCGCGATCAACAAGCGCGAGCGCTGCTCCTGGGTCAATCCCATCCGGGACAGCAGTTCGAGGTTGCCCAATGCGCCATGCAACGGCGTCCTGATTTCATGGCTCATCGTCGCCAGAAACATTCCCTTCTCATGACTTTCGGCTTGGGCGCGCGCTCGAGATTCTCGCAGCCGTCGTTCGATTTCCTTCCTTTTAGCCAGATCGACCATCCCGATCACGAATACATCGTCCCCGTGATACTTGGCCGGTGCATAAGCAATCTCGAGATCGGGTTCCATCTCAAACCGCTGGATCGTGCCGGAGCGCGCGGCAATCTCGGCGTGATGCCTGACCAGTGTTCCGACACGGGCCAGCACGTTGTCCGTGCAGGAGTCGTTTTCCGTATTACCGGCAAATGCGCTCTGAAGGCCGTGCGCTTCTGCATTCTGCAAGAGGATAGTGCCGTCGCCCCTGGCAACGATAGCCAAACTCACAGGCGCGACCTGGATGACGGACCGACTGAACGCCTCACCCTCCACAAGGCTGTGCAGTCGCTCCCGGGCCGGCCGGATCACCTCTCGATTAATCCAGAACGCGCCACAAATGACCAAACCACATCCACTCAGCAAGGCGAGAGCAACAAGCAGCAATTGCAGTTTGATTGCGCCAAGAAGGTCTCCCCAAGCATACGCATATACCGCCACCCACTGCGGCCCCGGCACGCGCTGGAGAACGAAGAAGCTCCCCTCTCGCCAGATGCGTTGGGGGCGATCATTCGCTACTCGGTATACCCACGGGGTTCTCGATATGATGTGTGCCCAATGCGCTTCCTGGGGATTCACATCGTCGATTCCCAACATTCGCTGCAACGAGCACGAGATGACAAAAAAATGCGGATCGCCGTCGTTGTGCAGAAAATATTGATTGAATCGATTACACGGAATCGACAATACGATCGTCGCCTTCCGTTGATCGCCGTCGTAGATGGACGTCGCAAAATACGTGGTCGTCATGGCGTTGAGCGGGTCCTTGGAGCCGGTCACCCACAAAACCTTGTCCCGCAATCCACTCACGGCATCGCGCTGCATCTCCTGCTCAACAACCGCCACGCGCTTGCCAATAAATTCTTCCGCAACCTTTACAGTGTTCAGTCGAGAAACCTGGTCCGACGCGAGTGGCGGAAGCGTTGCCAGAAACCGCTTATCCGGCGTATAGATAAATCCGTCCGACAGCTCGGGCGAATGATCCTGATGGGAAACCGAAAACGTCGATGCGTATCTTGCCAGATCGATTAATCTGCCAAGGTGATCGGTGTCTTTGGCCGAAGTCAGCGTCGACACAACCGAGAACGCGGGCGTCGCTGTCGACCCCGGCAGCGTCTGGGCCGGCCGGCTCTCTTTTGGCGATCGGGTCCTCCGAGCCCGTGTGCCACCTGGCTCCAGGTATTCCTTTGCAATCCGGTACGTCACCACCAACTGGCGAATGCGAGCCTCACGCCGGTCGACTTCCTCCTTCAAAGTCTCTCTATGCGTGGCAAATTGCTGGGCAAATTCCTCGTGCTGATGAGATATCAAGAGTTCAGTCACGCCCGCGGCGCATACCACGATTAGACATGTCAGTGTTATGGACGCGACAACAAGCAGACGTCTCGAAAACGTCAGCTTGAGCGGAGCATAAATATGCTCCACCGCAAGGACGCCTTCGCTGGAGCTATCGGACTTTTCGTCCGCCGCGTCGCGCACCTTTTCCATCATCCGAAATGCTCCGTGTAGATGCGGTAAAGGTCCGCTTCCGATCTCGCCCCGAGCTTGTGCATGGCTTTCATCTTCTGATGGCTTATCGTTTTGATGCTGCGATTCGTGTGCATCGCGATTTCCGTGACCGACATCCCGCGCCCCAGCATTCGAAAGATTTCAAGCTCGCGCTCGCTGAGCGTTTCGATCGAGGCCTGCGTCGTCCGTCCGACCTCAAGAAGTTCGACCGCCACGGCCGGATCAACAAACGTCTGCCCAGCGTGCACGCGGCGAACGATTGCAGGCAGGCGTGCAAAATCCTGGCTTGATTTCCTCAGAAAGCCGGCAACCCCCGTACTCATGACGCGAGAAACAAGCAAGGAGATATCGTGATGCGCGGTCAGCACGACGATCGAAACATCCGGATAGCTACGCCTTAACCTCTTGAACAGGGCCACCCCGTCGGGCTGTTGGTCACCGTTAAATGAATAGTCGCAGATCAGGACATCACAGGGATGCTGCTGCAACAGCAACAGCAGCCCCGAAATCGTCGATGTGACGGCAACCACGTTGATATCCATCTCAGCCGACAGGATCGAGGCAACTCCGGTAGAAACGACCGGATGGTCGTCGGCCACGACGACATTGATGCAACGATGTGCAGCGCCACCACCAGTAGATGCATTCATCACCATTTCCCCAAATACAGATGTCTACCCTCTCGATGATTGGCGATAACCCGGGTTCTCAGGAAGGGCCCGGCTATCAGCTCGTCAATCAGGTTGAAACGTTATTCAGCCCCCGGCACTGACCGGGTCGAAATACGTGAATCTCCCTACTTTGACTGTCCGGTATGCAGCACATGAATTCATATTGTTCATTATGGGGCACGGAAGGCGAGAGTACCGCCGTGGGGCGGCACACGCTAGCCGAACTTTCTCGACGCCTCGCATCCAATATGCACATTGTGCAGCACACAATTACCTACCCTGTTTCCATGAACACTATTTCATACCACAATTGGAGGGAAGGTCCCTCCAAAGGGCTTGAATCCCGTCCAGTCCTTTGAGCGCTTTTTGACGCTCCGTCACCGCTGCCCGAACCAGCGATCGAAGCGACGCGTGTAGTTCAGGTCGACACCCTGGAACGTGCCGCCGTAAGCGGATACCGACCAGAAGCGCGTCAGGTTGATCGTCGCCTTGAACGCATTGCTCGCCGATTGCAGCCCCTGCTCGAAACCGAGCACGAACCGCTCGTTGATCGCCTTCGACACCAGCACGACCTGCGGATCGGTCAGGCCGACTTCGCTGCGGCCGACCGAGACCTCGTCGAGACCGAAAGTCTGCGCGACGCGCTTGCCGGTCACGCTACCGAGCAGCCCGAGCGCCGCCGTCATCGCCCCCTGCTGGCCGACGTTGTTGCCCTGGTCGGTACCGTGCCCGAACAGCAGCCACGACAGCTTTTCGTTGTCCGTGACGTTCGGCTCCGACACGAGCTTGACCGTCGGCGCCTGGATCGTGCCCGTCACCTGCACGCCGGCCTCGACCTCCTGGTTGCGCCGCATCGCGAGGATGTTGACGCCCGGATTCGACACCGGGCCGTTGAACGTGAAGAAGCCGTTCTCGATCGCGAGCTTGCGGCCGAACGTCGTGTACGTCGAGCCTTCGGTCACGCGCACGTTGCCGACCGCGCGCAGCGGCACGCCCGGCGCGCTCATCACGGTGATCGTGCCGCGCAGCCGGAGATCCGCGCCGTGGCCCTTGAAGCGGAAGTTGTTGCCGAGCCCGACGTCGATGTTCGCGCGCGGCGCCAGCGACGGCGCCGGCTTCTCCTCGACCGGCTTCGGCTTCGCGACCGCGGTGCCGGTGGGCGTCTCGCCGCGCACCGTGCCGTCCGGCTGCACGATCACGACGTCGTCGGACAGGTGCGGCGCCGCCTGCTCGGGCAGGTCGAACAGCGCGCGGTCGACCACGAACTTGCCGTCGATCGACAGCGCGCCGCGCGGCCCGTCGTTCGCGACGGTGGCCTTGCCCGACAGCGACAGCTTGCGGTCCGGCGCCGCGAACAGCTCGAGCTTGTCCGCGACGATGCTGGCGGTCAGGTCGGGCGCCTCGCCGTCGAGGCGCACGCGGCCGAGCGCGCGCAGCGTGCCGTCGCCGCCGTGAAACTCGACCTGCTGGAATTCGACGAGGTTGTCCGACAGCTTCACGCGCACGATGCCGTCCTTCAGCTGCACGCCCTGGTCGATCAGCGTCGCGGACAGGTCGTCGCCCGTCAGCGTCCCCGACAGGTTCGGTTTCACCGGCGTGCCGGAGACCGTCAGCTTCAGCGCCGCGCGCCCGCCGAGCAGGTAGCTCGGCCCGAACAGGTTGCCGGTGGTCTTCAGCGCCGGGATGTCGGCGTCGATGCGGCCCGACAGCGGACCGTCGTCGACGATGCCGAACACGCCGTCGCGCAGCGCGAACGGCACCGTGACATTCGCGTCGAGCGTGCCGATCCGGCTCGCCTTCGCGAGCGCCGTCACGTTGAGCCGGTTGCCGGGCGCGAAGCTCGCGCGGGCGGACAGATCGGTCAGGCCGAGCGACGCGATACCGCGCCCGGTCTCGATCGTCACGTCGCCGCCGCGGCGCTTCACCTGCACGTAGCCGGTTGCGTTCGCGCCGAGCGAGAAATCCCAGTCGGCATCGAGCACGACGTCGGTCCGCACCGGCGGCCGCTGGCCGGTCAGCGCCTGGCGCACCTCGAAGAAGCGCGCGACCGACGCGCCGGTCACGGTGCCCGCCGAGCGCATCTGGCCGCGATCGAACACGAACGATTTCAGGTCGATCGCCGCGCCTTCGAGCGTGAGCCGCGTCGCGCCGAGCGTCACGCGGCCGGCGCCGGCCGATATCGTCAGCGGCGCCTGCAGCGCGAGCGCCGGCGTGCCGCGATTCGCGAGACGGGTGACGGTGCCGTCCCAGCGCATGCCGTCGCGGTTCTCGACTACGCCGCCGTTCGCCGCGAGCGTCAGGTCGATCACGCGGCCGCCGGCCACCCCGAGCGCCGATGCGTCGAGCGTGTGCTTCGCGCGCGTGCCGTCGAGGTTCGCGCGCAACGACTTCAGCTTGAACGAGCCGAGCGCGATGTCGGCCGCGTCGGCCGTGAACACGAGCGCGCCGTGCGCGCCGTCGCGGATGTCCGCGCGGCCCTGGGCGGTGCCGATCCGGTTCGAACCGACGACGACGTGCTCGGCCTTGTAGGTGGCCGTCACGTTCGGATGCGCGAAGCTGCCGGTCAGGTCGCCCTGCGCCTGCACGAGCCCTTCGACGCCGAAGCCGAGCCGGTCGAGCTGCGGCGCGTCGACGACGAAGCGCAGCCGGTCGCCGGGCGCGCCGAAGCTGCCGCGCAGGTCGACGTGGTTGCCGGCGATCGACAGGTTCGCGTTGCTCGGCAGAATCCGCGCGCCGGCGAGCTGCACGACGCCGGCGCCGGTCAGCGGCACGCCGTCGTACAGGCTGTCGGCGAGCTTGAAGGTCGCCTTCGTCGACACCTGCGGCGCGAACGCGCCCGACGCGGTCAGCGTGCCCGACACGCGCGTCTCGCCGCGCCTGGCCGGCGGCAAGGCTGCCTTCGCAGGCGCCTTGCCGCCGCTCGCCTTGGGTGCGCTCATCGCGGCGAGCAGCAGCGGATCGAACGCGGTCAGCGTCGCCTTCGCGTCATAGGTCGAATGCGCGTCGTGGCGGAACACGCCCGTCAGGTCGATGCGCCCCTTGCCGACCGTCACGCGCGTGTCGGTCAGCACGGTCTGCTGCTGCGTCAGCGCGACCTTGGCGCGCGCGCCAAGCGCGAGCTTCGGATCGTTCAGGTTGAAATCGACGGTCGTCACGTCGCCCGCGAGCGTGACGCCGAGCGGACCGCCGAGGCGCATCGGCCGCAGCGCGGCGACGAACGCGTTCAGGTCGAGGTTCGCGACCTTCAGGTCGAAGCGGCCCTTGCCGCCCGCGAGCGTGCCGCCGCCGGTCACGCTGCCGTCGCGGATCAGCTTCAGCGCGAGACCATCGATCCGCTGCGCGTGCGCGTCGAGATGCACGTTCGCATGCGCGTCGATCACCGGCAGCAGATGGTCGCCGAGCGTGCCCGGCTTCGCGTTGACGATCGACACGGGGCCCGTCACCGCGAACCCCTTCTCGGGCGCCGAGCCTGCCGGCGCGCTCACCGGTGCGAGTTCCGCGCGCACCGCCAGATCGGCCGCGGGCGCGCCGGGCGAGAGCGCCTGCGGGTTCACGTGGTCGAACGCGAGCGACGCACGCGTGAGCGGCACGGCGCCGAACGGCGCGGCCTCGACGTGCGCGCGCCCGTTCAGCTTCATCCCGCTCGCGTCGACGTCGGCGACGAGCGCCTCGAGCGAGCCCGACACGCGAGCCCGCGCGTCGACCGCTTCGTCGGACAGCTTGCCGGCATAGGTGGCTTCGCCCGTCAGCGCGAACGGCTTCATGCCGTCGAGCTTCGCACGCGCGGTCAGCGCGCCGTACGGCGTCTCGACGCCGTCGAGCACGAGTTCATGGTGACGACCGTCGCTGCGGCCGTTCAGCGCGAGATGATCGAGCTGCGTCGTCGAGCCGCCTTCGTGAATGGCGAGGCGATCGACGCGCAGGTCGTCGATCCGCACCTGCAGCGGCAGGCTCAAGTCCTGCGGCGTCGTACTCGGTTTCGATGGCCCCGGCGGAATCCGCACGTCGATCGTGCCGGCGCGCAGATAGGCGATGGACAGCCGCCACGGCGCACGCGTCAGTGCCCAGCGGCCGTCGAGCCGGTCGATGCGAATCTCGGTGCCGGCGCCGTCGGGGCTGGTCCATGCGAACCCGCGCAAGCGCACGCCGGTCGCGAGCGAGCCGCCTTCGAGCGTGCCCGCGAGCCGCGTGCCGAGCACCTTGCCGGCCGCCTGCCACGCGAGCCGCGTCCCGCGCTCGGTCGTCACCGCGCCCAGCACGAGCCCCGCCGCCAGCACGACGAGCAGCACGACCGTCGCGAACGTCCACGCGACGACACGCCACGCGCGGCCGCGGCGCGGCGCGCGCGGCGGCGTGTCGGGCGCGCCGTCGGGCGAATCCGGATCGTGAGGCGGCGGCGTGTCGTTCGGGTCCTTCGTCATGCGGTTCGTCGTGCGGGTCGTCGTCAATAGGACGGCAGGTTCAGAAAGCGATGCCGAGCGTCAGGTACGGACGCACGCTGTGGTTGCGCAAGCCGTACGCGACATCGACGTTGATCGGGCCGACCGGGCTGCGCCAGCGCGCACCGACGCCCACGCCCGGGTAGAACACGCGCTCGCCCCACGCATCGGTCGCGGTGCCGATGTCGAAGAACGTCGCGGCGCCCCAGTCGCGGTTGAACCAGTGCTGGTATTCGGCCGTGCCCGTCATCAGGTACTTGGTCGGCAGAACGGAGCCGTCGACGCTGTTGCCGATGCTCTGGTAGCCGTAACCGCGCACCGAGTTCGAGCCGCCGGCGCGGAACAGCAGCGACGCCGGCACGCCGGTCGAGCTGCCGCTCGTAAACACGCCGCCGAGCTCCGCGCGGAACACGAACAGGTCGCGCTTGCCGATCGGCAGGTATTGCTGCCCGCGCGCGTAGCCGCGGATGAAGGTCTCGTCGGCCAGCACGTGCTTGACCGCGAAGCCGGCCTCCGCGTGAATCAGGTTGCCCGAGCGCGGGAACAGCGGATCGTCGACGTTGCGGCGGGTCCACGCCCACTGCGGCACCAGCGCGCGGCTCGTGGTCGGCCCCGCGCCGTTCTGGTCGAGTCGATCCTGGTAGTACATCAGCGAATACGCATAGTCGATGAACTGGCCGGTGCGCGTGCGCTGCACGCCGACCCGCGCGCTGTAGATGCGCGTATCCGACACGTTGGTGTTCGTGTACGACGCGAGCACGCTGTTGGTCCAGCCCTTCTCGCCCGGCGGCATCGACAGCTGGACCTGCCCGTACTGCTGGATCTGGTCGACCCGGCCCGACACGGTCAGCGGCCACGCGGCGCCGAAGGTGTCGAGATACGTATAGGAACCCTGCACGTGCGGCCCGGTATCGGTGGCGAAGCCGACGCCGCCGCGAATGTTGTTGTACGGGAACTCGCTGACCTTCACGTGCACGGGCGTGAGCTCGGGCTTCGACGTATCGTCGCCGACGTCGATCGCGACGCTCGCGTAGTACGGCGTGTTCTGCAACTGCCGCTGCAATTCGGTGATCCGCCGCACGTCGTAGATCTCGCCTTCCGACAGCGGATTGACGTTCGTGACGATCTTTTCCGGATAGCGGCGCACGCCGTCGACATCGACCTTGCCGATCGTGAACGTCGGGCCGCTGTCGAACGCGACCGCGAGTGTCGCGCGTTGCGTGCGCGGATCGATGCGCGCCTCGGACGACGCGATCTTCGCGCCGAGATAGCGGTGCGACTGCAGTTGCCGGAGTGCCGCGCCCTTCGCGTCGTCCCAGTCGGACTGCGTGAACGGGTCGCCCGGCTTCATCGAGAATGCGAAACGGGTGGCGGTCTCCTGGTTCGGATCCTCGGTTTCGACGGGCCCCTTGAACGTCAGGTCGACCGTCGACACGACGGTCTGCTTGCCCGGATCGACCGCGACGCGCACGTCGCGCTTGCCGTCGCGAGTGCGCACGTCGGTGCGCACGACCGGCGAGAAATAGCCAGCCGTCGCGGCCAGGTCGCGCACCTGCTGTGGCGTGGCGGTCACGAGGAAGTCGAACTGGTCGTCGCTGATGTCGTCGCGCTTCGCGAAGCGGGCAATATCGAGATGCGCCTTCAGGAGCTTGCGGATCGAGCGCGGCGCGTCGATGTCGACGTCGTACTTCGCGTGGGCCGGCAGCGCGAAGCACGCGGCGAGACAGCCCGCGAGGGCGGCGGCATACCGAACTGGACGCACCTGAATTAAATGCTTGCCCCAAAATCGTGAAATCTTTCGAACCGATGATAAACCCGTCGCCGCTGTGGTTTGGGTAAACTCATCATCATCGAGGCATGGTAAAAATCGCCCTCGTTGAATCATGCGCGCGCCACAACATAAAATTTTGCACAAGAACGTCATTAGCAGATCACATACGACGTCCGGACTACAGACTCCGCGCCAACGGTAAGAAGATGATTCTAAGTTCCCTGTGTAGCCTTCAGCGCGCTTCTCTCTCGCGTTGAACTCCGGTGTTTCGAGCTTCGTGCCGAGCACCTTCACGTGCCGAAGCCATTCGACCCGCAGTCGCGCGCCCATCTCGATCACGACGTCGAGGTCGTGCGTGACGTCGACGGGCTTCACGAGCGGCACGTCGACGCCGTCGAGTTCGAGGCCGGCCGGCAGCGTGTTCGCGTCGCCGCCGTTCAGGAAGTGGGCGGGGCCGACGCGGTCCGAGCGCTTGAGCATCATCGCGAGGTACGCGATGTTCTGGTGAACGCCGCTTTTCCAGATCACCTGGCCGTCCCGTGCAAACAACGAAATGCCGACGGCCAGCCGTTGCTTGCGGGTGCCGCCCGAGGCGGCTTGATTGATGTCCGTCACCGGTTGGTTTCCTCTGCGGCGTCGTGCGTTCGGCCGTGGCGTCGAGTGCCTGGCCGTGAGACGGCGCGCCGTAGCTTGCCTTGTTCACGTTCGCGCCGGCACGCTGGATTTCTAGCACAGCGCTAGCGGCCTGCCGAATTGGACCGCCGCGCGGTAGCCGCTTGCTCAGTGCTGCAGCAGGATTTCGACTCGGCGATTGCTGGCGCGGCCTTCGACCGTTGCGTTAGACGCGACCGGATCGGCCATGCCACATCCCGTGACCGTCAACCTACCGGCCTTCAGGCCGTACTCCTTTAGATAAGCGGCGACGGCCTCGGCGCGGTGCCTCGACAACGCGCAGTTGTAATCGGAACTGCCGACTGAATCCGTGAAGCCGGTGACCGTCACCTGCGAGTATGTACGGTCTTCACGCTCACTCAGCAATCCGTTGAGCGATTCGCGGGCGTGCGGCGTGAGCGTGGCGTGGTCGGTAGCGAACAGTGCGTAGCCCAAGAGGTTCCTTTGCTCGACCACATCGGACGCCGGCTCGGCGTCCGATGCCGGACCCACCGGCGCGACTCCGTACTCGAACACTGGAGTCGCGAGACCCAAGCCGTCGTGAAGTGTGTAAGGCGAGTTGACCATGTCCACCAACTCATCGCTGCCGACGTTGCGGGCAGTCTGCCGCCCCGACAACAGCCCAATGCAGTGCACCTCGCACATGTGCACGCCGTCGCGCGGCTGCAGTTCGGTTGTGCTGTAGGTCGGGCCTGCAGCGAGAGCGAGAGCAAGAGCAAGAGCGAGTTTGTTCACAATTACGTCCTCAATGGTTCGGGAGACTAAAGCCCACCGCAGGTTGCGGGCTCGTCATGCCGTCGGGACCGCCGCGAGTCGTCGGCAATGCGTTCTTCCACTCGTATAGCATGCCGGCGCCGATCACCTTCTGACTATCGCTGTACCGCTGAAACGCCATTGATCGACGTCTCCAAGTTCTCCTTGAGCGAACCTGCATATTGATTGCCAGCGCCTTCTGACCCAAGAACGACGCAAGCCGATACCCATCCCGCAATTAACGTCCCGATCAAGCTGCGAACTCGACGCCAATGCCCCAACGACCGCGATTCCCTGCTTCGCCGTCAGGTCGATCTGCTGCAGTTGCGAACCCTAGCAAGTCGATCCGCGCCTGCTGACCCGACAGCGCCAGAGAGGGTATCGTCCAAACCAAGTTGGCTGGTTCAGGTTGACCGAATCGATGCCTTGCGCGCCCGCTGCGACGTTCATAGTCTGGCGCTGCTGTGTGTCGCAGCCAACCGACACCACGTTCAAACAACCGCCGCCATTCGAATTCGCGTCGATCACCACCGATGTCGATCCGGTGGTGACCGCCGGCCGGTCGTCACCGGCACCGTTCATGTCGGCCGCGATGCCACTGTTGTCGGCAATGC
The DNA here is from genome assembly GCF_009362305.1 of Burkholderia sp. BE17. Lineage (NCBI taxonomy): Bacteria > Pseudomonadati > Pseudomonadota > Betaproteobacteria > Burkholderiales > Burkholderiaceae > Burkholderia > Burkholderia sp. BE17. The sequence goes on along the minus strand of NZ_WHNU01000044.1, from coordinate 57,807 downwards.
GTGTCGTTAATCGACGTCGACAGCTCAGCTTGCACGAGCCGTCGCCAGATTCCACAACTGCAAACAGGATCGCGTGATGCTTCTGTTCTATGAACGGGCCGGATTCTGGCGAAAAGGCTTAAGACAGGTCGTGATCGCATCCACTACTGAACAACCGCATCTGCCGCTTGACGGTGTCGATAATCGACACCGTCAAGCGGCAGGTACAAGACAGAGCGAAAACCTCTCATTTCCCGGCCCACCCTCATCAATGCTTGAGCAGTGCGTCAACCCTCATGCGGCTCAGGCCGAACAGCGTCGACGTGACGACGGAGAGCACCTTAAAGTCCGCCGCCTCGACCAACACACCCGATACCGACTGAACAACCGTCATTGCCTGCGCGTCGGTGGATTCGTGCGTATCGCCCCGCAGCCGTTGTGCCGCATTATCGAGCTGCACGCGCAGCGAGCGATCCACCTCCGTCAACCCGTCGAGTGCGCGCACCACGTTGCGCAATGCCGCGCGCTTCGAAGCGAGATCGGTCAGTTTCCAGTGCGCCGGATCGACGGCTTCCGGCACCGCATCGACCTGTGCGCGGCTGGGTCGACCACCAGGGAACCGCTTGCCGCCGCCCTGTACCATCAGGTGGTCGCGCACGGCGGGCCAGCGCGACTCCGTCACGGTGAAATCTACCTGGCCGTCCGCGGCCAACGCCGCACGAACGCCCGTGGCGGCCAGCGCGTGGTCGAGCCGGCGTGTAAAGTCGGTTGCGTCAAGCAGTTCGTCTGCAAAACTGACAGATACCGCCTGCTTGCCCAGGCCTGCCGGGTGAAACATCAGCGTTTCCGCACCGCCGCTTCGCCATTGCTCGACATCGAGCGCACGCATGCGGAACATACACACGGCATCGGCAGCCGGATGCACCACTAACTGCGCGTCCAGCACACCACCCGCTAGTGCCGCCCGGTCGCGCCAGAGCGCGCCGAATCTTGCGATGCGCGCAGCGGCATCGCCACCATCGCGTTCGGCACCGCTCAAAACCGCGCTGATCGCCCTTTTTAGCCCGCGCAACTGTCCGCCGGCTGTCTCTACAAACGCCAGCGCGCGCTGCGCGGCCGTCACGTCGGCATTCAGTTGCGCATGGTGCGCCGTGAAGGCAGCCGTCGCGCCCGGCCCACGCGGTGTCCCGGTAGCCCCCGCGGACCTCGCCAATGCCGGTAGGCCGGCAGCGGGCACCACGGCGAGTGCAGCGGCCTCCTTCGTGCCGACGCCGTGCTGCAGACGGCCGGCCACTTTCCTATCGCCGCGCAGGGAAACCGACTGGCCAGGAACGAGTGCGGCAGATCGCATCTCCACGAACGCGGCCTCAGATTACGTCGAACAACGACAACTCGTTCATGCGCGCATAAATCGCGTACGAACCCTTCGTTGCCGTCATGTAGTTGTTGAGCTGAACCATCGCCTCGGCAAAGTCCAGCCCCCCCACCAAGTCGCTGGCCTGCTCGTTGGCGACGACCTGTGCCGAATGATTCTCTTTCATCAGACTCAGCGTGTTCTGCGTACCACCTAGATCAGATAGCTTCGCGCTCAAGGCATTGATGCCGTTGGTCTTGAGCGAGTCCAGCGCCGCCGTCAGGATGCCTCGCACCGCCGGGTCGCTCGGGTCGACTTCAAGGTCCTTCATTGCGGCCACCGCCATGTCCAGCTTGTTCATCGCATCGACCAGATGCTCGACGGTGACGTTGGCGGTCTGCATGACGCCATGACCGATCACCACCTGCTGCAATTCGCCGTTGCCCGCATACGAGTAGCGACTGCCGGCCAGTGCGGCCGGATCATATGCGATAGGCGCCGTGTCCGTTTGCGTACCGGAGAAAAGATAGTCGCCGTCACCATCCTTGGCGTTGGCAGCCTGCTTCAAGTTGTCGAGCCGCGTGAGCAGCGGCCCAGCCAGCGCATTCAGGTCGGCTGCGCTGCGGCTGCCATCAGCGGCGGCCAGCAGCGATTCGTGCGCGGACATCACTGTGTCGAGCATGCCGTCGAGATGCGTCTCGTTCTTTTGTAGGCGCACCGACAGCGTGTCGATGTTTGTCTGATAGCGCGTAAGCATTGAGGTGTCGCTCTCAAGCAGCAGCAGCCGCACGGACGCGATTGGATCGTCCGATGCGCGCTGCACGCGCCGGCCCGTTGACATCTTGGAGGTGAGATCCTCGGCCTTGCTGCTCGACTCGCGCAGCATCGCGAGCATAGTGTTGCCGAAGTGTTGAGTGGCGAAGCGCATGGTGCTCTGTATTGAACGCGTCCCGATTGCAATAATTTTCGTGTGATCAGACTGACAGGATGAGCCGCAGGTTATATCTGGTCATGTTTCAGCCAGGGTACAGTCGCTGCAGATCGCCAAATTATTAACTTGCAATTCACTATCCTGACGAACTCGAAGCTCGTCACACCATTCAGGTTTAGCGCATCCCGGTCCTGCATGGCTTGTCACCACACTCAATTGTTTCGCAACCTTTCGACATTCTCCCAGTGTTAATCGTTAATTTTCGACGCGTCGTGCCAGTACTGATCCGGCCTCACGGTCGTGTAGCTGTTCCCACATCAGAATGCATTGATCGTCGCGTCGAACAATTTCTGGGCAACGGAAATCACTTTCATGTTGGCCTCGTAGACTTTTTGGGTCTCAACAACATTGATGGCTTCCTCATCCTTGTTGACCCCGGACAGTTCCTGCCACGCTTCTTCCGCTTGCCGACGGACATTGCTGGCCATCGCCAAGTTCGACTGGTTCTGCTGACTCTGCGCGCCAAGCTTGCCCACCAGCTGCACGTACGCGTCGCCCAGTGATGTCTCGCCAAAGCCCGGCAGGGCGATGCGCTTGGTGCGCTGTTCGATCAGCTTGAGCAGGTTGTCGCTGTTGCCGGGGGCTTTCGGGTCTCCGGAAAAGCCAAGTTCCTCCGGCTTCATTTCGTTGACCGTCAGGTGGCCCGTTGCCGGGTTGAAGGTGAAGAGCGCCTTGCCCGGCAAGCCGTCCATGCCGAAGCCTGCGGTGAACTGCTTGTTGAAACTTTCCGCAATGTCACCCGCCAGCGACCGGACGGCTTCCATCTGCGGCAGCAGCGTGTTCTTGGCAAAGGCCGACAAACCACCCAACATGCCCCCTACCTTGGGGCCGTCCAGCGGATACTGCGTGCCGTTCAACTCCAGCTTGAGCGAAAACGTGCCGTCGGCCAGCGTTTCCACGCTCATCTTGCCGACCTGGCGCCCCGTTACCAGGGGCGTACCGCCCGCGAGACTCACGTCGACGGTGCCGTCGGACTGACGTACGGTGCGGATATCGGCCAGCGCCGACAACTGGTCAATCGCCTGGTCACGCCGATCGATCAGCTCGGACGGCGCGCCGCCCGCTGCTTCCGCCTCTGCGACGAGGAGGTTCAGGTCGGCAACAGTGCGGGACAGGCCATTGATCTGCTCCGTCGTGGCGGCACTCTGCTGGCGCAGCGTGTCGAGCTGGCCGCGCATCATCTGCTGCAAGTTGTTGAAGCTCGTCGCCATGCCGCTGGCGGCCATCAGCACCTGCTGACGCAGCGCGGGGCTGGTCACTTCGGCGCTAACTGCATCGAGCGCGTCGAAAAATTTGTTCATCGAGAGTTTGACGCTACCGTCCTCCAGGCCCATCACACCCTCCAGTTGACGGAAGTACGATTGCGCCGCGCCGTATTGACAGGCGGGCCCTTGCGAGGCCCACTTCTGCTGCGTCTTGTAGTAATCGCCAAAACGGATCACCGAGCTCACATCGACGCCACCACCTATACGCGAACTCAACAGCACACCCTGGCGCGTATAGCCGACGGTCTGCAGGTTTGCTATGTTGCGTGCCGACATATCTATTGCCGCCCGTGCCGCAAGCGCGCCGGACAAGCCGATTTGGGTAATATTCATGATGATGTTCCAGTTTGCAATGAATAAAGCGGTGAATATGCCGATGCTTCAGTCTTTCGACGGCATCGCGTCGGGCGGCAGCATCTGCGCAACCAGCGTGTCGGCGATACCGAAGCCGCGCTGTTTCGCAATTGCATCGGCCACCGCGCGGTTCGCGTAGTCGAGCATCGCTTCGCTCGAACGGTCGGCGAGGCCGTCATCATTCTTGAGCTGGTCGGTCACCTTCTTCATTTCATTCAGCATCTGCGCGATGAAAAGGCCCTCGAACTTCACGGCAGCGTCTTCCACGCGCTTGCGGTAAGCCAAATCCGCCGGCTTGATCGCACCACTCCTGACCGTATCGTTCTGTGGGTGCAGCAGGTATCGGGGTTCAAGCGTCATAATCGAGTTCCTCGTCAGATCACCACCAGATCGCCCGTCAGCGCGCCGGCTTCGGACAGAGCTTGCAGGATCGCCATCAGGTCGTCTGGCGTGGCACCGGTGCGGGTGATCGTGTCGACGATCGCTTGCAGGCTTGCGCCCGACGTCCACTGAAAAGCATTGCCGCCCGCCTGCGTCACCCCGATCTCGCTAACGGGTGCGGCCACCGTGCTGCCGTTGGCGAACGCGTTCGGCTGGCTAACCATCGTGCCTTCGGCAATCGTGACCTTCAGCGAACCGTGCGAGACAACCGCCGGTTTGACCGTCACACCCTGACTGATAACGACCGTGCCGGTGCGTGAGTTAAAGACGACGCGCGGAGGCTCTGCGCCCTGACTCACCTTCAACGCGTTCAGGCGAGCCACGAAGGCCACACGCTGGCTCGGCACCTGCGGGGCGACCACGTCCACCGAGGTGGCATCCACCGTGCTGGCGACGTCGCCGCCGAGTACCTTGTTGATGGCGTCGGCGATACTGGATGCGGTCTGGAAATCCGGGCGCTTGAGGTTCAAGCGCACGGTAGGCGTGTCACCGAAATCGGTGGCAATCTCGCGCTCGATCGTCGCGCCCTTCGGAATTCGACCTGTGGTGGCCGTGTTGATGGTGACGCTGGTGCCGCTGCGCCCTTGCACATTCAGCCCCGGAATGACCAGATTGCCCTGCGACAGCGCATAGACCTCGCCGTCAGCCGCACGCAGCGGCGTCATCAGCAGCGTGCCGCCGCGCAGGCTCTTCGCGTCGCCGAGCGACGAAACGGTCACGTCCACTTTCTGGCCGCGGCGATAGCCCGGCGGGAAGGTCGCGCTCACCATCACGGCGGCCGCGTTGCGCGAACGCAAATTGACATTTTCCGGCAGTCGCGTGCCGAACTGCTTGAGCATGTTCGTCAGCGATTGCGCGGTGTACTTGGCCTGGGTGCCGTCGCCCGATCCGGCAAGACCGACGACAACGCCGTAGCCGACCAGCGCGTTCTCGCGCACACCTTCCACATCGACCAGGTTGCCGACGGTCTGAGCGTGCGCTTCAATGGCGCCGCACAACGCGATGCCCATGACGATGGCCAGAGCAGTGGCACAGCTTGTTAGTCGGGTCGGTTTCATCGTGTCATCCAGTGGTCCAGTGGGCATTGCCCGGGTTCGATCCATTCATCGTCGCTGGATCAGAACGGCATCCAGGGGCTGTTGAAAAATCGGGTCAACAAGCCGGGCTGGTTGGCGTCCGCCAGCGATCCACGGCCCGCGTACGTGATGCGCGCATTCGCCACACGTTGCGACGACACGCGATTGTTCGAATCGATGTCGGCAGCACGCACGTAACCCGCCAGGCGCAGGTTCTCCTCGCCCTGGTTAAGCACGAGGCGCTTCTCTCCGCGCACTTGCAGCAGGCCGTTAGGCATCACGCGCTGCACCACCACCGTCACCGAGCCGCGCAGCGTATTTTGCTGCGAGCTGGAGCCCGAACCGTTGAAACCGCTCTTCGTGCCGAGCTCGGCTTCGACCGGCAGCGCCTTACCGAACAGCGACGGCTTCTTGGCGCTGAGGCTGCTGTCCTTGCCGACCTGCGTGCCGCTCTTCTTGCTGGCCTGGGTGGACTCCTCGAGCTCCACTGTCAATACATCGCCGGCGCGGAAAGCGCGCGCGTCCGAGGTGAGCGACCACGCCTGATCGGGCACCAGCACACCGCCCGCCGTGCCGCGACGGATATCGAAGGCGGTATCGGGCATGTTGTCGTCGAAGTCCGGCAGCGAACGATCGAACGGCCCGGTCGCGCAACCAGCCAGCAAGGCCAGTGCACCGCACGCGGCGAAGCAGCGGGCGGCCTTCATCAACGAGCGGCCTGTGACAGGTCCTGCATCATGTTGTTGCCGGCCGACAGCACCTTGGTGATCATCTCGTAGGTGCGCTGGGCTGCGATCATCTCGACCATTTCCTCCACGGCCAGCACGTTGGAGCCTTCCAGCGCACCTTGCTTGAGCGTGCCGATACCGTTCTGGCCGGGCTCGCCTTCGGTTGGTGCGCCGCTGGCGATGGTTTCGGCATACAGGTTGTCGCCCAGGGCCAGCAGGCCAGCCGGGTTCACGAACTGCGCAAGCTGAAGCTGACCGACTTCGGCCGGCGTCGTACCCGCCCCCGTGGTGACAGACACCATGCCGTTCTCGCCGATAGTGATGCCGGTCGTCTCGGGGGGAATATCAATACCCGGCACGAGAGGCAGGCCCTGTGCATTGGTCAGGCGGCCCTGGTCGTTCAGGCGCAACTGGCCGGCGCGCGTGTAGCCCACTTCGCCGTTCGGCATCTCTACCTGCAGGAAGCCGTTGCCGACAATGGCCACGTCAAGCGTCTGGCTGGTCTCTTGCAGCGCACCGTTGGTGAACACCTTTTGCGTGCCGGCAATGCGCGTGCCGTTGCCGAGCTGCACACCCGGATCGGTGGAGTTGTCCGACATCTGAGCGCCTGGCTGGCGCTCCACGCGGTAAAACAGGTCTTCGAACACGGCGCGATCACGCTTGAAGCCGACCGTGTTGACATTGGCGAGGTTGTTGGCAATCGCCTGCAGCTTCGCGTCCTGAGCCTGAATGCCCGTCTTGCTGATCCACATTGCGTGATTCATGGTTGCCTTTTAGCGTTGGTTGATTCGTTTCGCGGCGATGCGCCCGAGCGCTTACCCGCGGATGAGCCGGTTGCCCGCGTCGGCTATTTCATCGGCCACTTTGTAAAGCTTCATCTGCATCTCGAACGAGCGCGTGAGCGACATTGTCTGCATCATTTCCTCGACAGCCGATACATTGCTGGTTTCCAAATGCCCGCCCTTGACGGTCACGCTGTCGTCGGCCTCGTATTTGGCACGGGTGCGCGAGACAATCAGGCCCTGTTCGTCCTTCATCAGGTCGGCTGGCTCAGGGTTCACCAGCAGTAGGCGCCCCACGTCCTGTACGCCCTTCTCGCCCGGGATCACGACGGAGATCGTGCCGTCCGCGCCGATCGTCAGCGCGTCGTGCTCGGGCAGCACGATCGCCCGTCCCTCCCCCAGCACGGCGCGTCCGTTCAGCGTGAGCGCGCCGTCGCCGTCGAGCTTGAGCGCGCCGGCCCGCGTGTACGCCACGCCTTGGCCGGTTTCCACCGCCAGATAACCAGCGCCTTCGATGGCCACGTCCAGCGTACGCCCCGTTTCACTCACCTTGCCCGGCGCTTGGTTCACGTACGTGGACTTGAGCGTCGCCTGGTAACGCGAGTCGTAGCCGTACCCCCTGGCCGCCTCGCTCGTCACGCGGGTCAGATCAGCTCGAAAGCCGCTGGTCTGCGCGTTGGCGAGGTTGTTGGCTCGGACGTTGAGTGCGCGCAGCGAATGCTCGGCGCCCGTCATGGCGGTGTAGAGGAAGTTGTCCATCGCGTTACAGCGCCTGCATCAACGTGCGCATCATTTCGTTTTCGGTCGACAGCACCTTCGAGTTGGCTTGGTAGTTCTGCTGTGCGCCCATCAGGCTCACGAGCTCCGCGGTCATGTCGACATTCGATTGCTCGACCGCGCGCACGGTCAGCTTGCCGGCCATGCCGGCGCCCGGCGTGCCGAGCAGCGGCTCGCCCGTGGCGGCACTGGCCTGCCAACCGGAGCCGTCCACCGGCACCAGGCCGTTTTCGTTCTGGAACGTCGCGATGGCCAGCTGACCAGCCGACAACTTCTTGCCGTTGCTGTACTGCACCTCAATCGAACCGTTCTCGGCCAGCGACACGCCGGTCACGGTGCCGGCCTTGTAGCCATCTACGCGATTCTTGGCGGTCGTCTGGACGCCGCCGGACATCGTCGTACCGGCATAGCTGATCGCAATCGACATCGGTGCGGCGTCAGTCGGCGTGCCGAGGTCAAGTTGAACGGTGCCAGTCGGCTTGACCATCTTGCCGTTGACGTCGAAGCTCAGGTCCGCGGGCTCGCCAACTTCCTTGCCGCCCATCACGTAATGGACCTGCATATTGTTGCCCGCGCCCTTTACGAAATACTGCGTGACGGTGTGCTCGCGACCGAGCGAATCCGTCACAATGGCGGCCGACACGCCGTTGAACGAGTTCGAATCGTCCTTATTGAATGGCGAGACCTTCGGCACCGGCCAGTCGGCGGACATATTGCCGACGTATTCCAGCGAGCTGCTCGCCTGTGCGGGAATCGAGCCCGTGGGCACCGTCAGGCTGCCCAGCGCGCCGTCAACGCCATAACCCTGCACGGCGCGGCCCATGAAATCGATCACGCTGCCATTCTTATCGGTATAGAACACACCGGCGCGCGAATACACCATCGAGCCATCGGTGTCGCGAGAGATGAAGAAGCCCTTTCCTGAGATCGCGGCGTCCATGCCGCGACCGGTCGAGGAGACGTTGCCGCTGACGTCCATCGACTGCGAAGTCGAGCCGATCGACACGCCCGACGGCATCGCGTTGATGTAGCTCGACGCAAAGTTGGCGCGGCCCGACTTGAAGCCCAGCGTGCTGCCGTTCGCGATGTTATTGCTGATCTGGTTGAGCTGGCCGTTGACGGCATTGATGCCGGCGAGAGCAATGTTGAAACTCATGACTGGAACCTCTTCGAAATGGGGAGAGTCTGGGGAGGAGCGGTTTCGGGTGGCATACCTTGTCGGTTTGAGCGCCCGAGAAAACGAGTGATATCGGTGGCCGCCACATCACCGATGCCGGCAATCGCCAGGATCACGCCACCGTCCGCGCCCAGGCGCACGCTTTGCATCTCACCGGTGAGTTCGACGGCGGGCTTCTCGCCGGAGTCCGCGACCACGCGCAACTTGTAATTGCCGGGCGGCAGGCCATGCGCCGCAGGATCGATGTTGAAATCGACGTCACCTGCCTGCTGCGCGCCAAGCGAAACCCGGTGCTCAGCGCCGTCCCGGTCGGTCAGAATCACATCGACCTCCGACGAGGAGGATTCGAGTTTGAAGCCCCCTTTGACCACGGCATCGTCCAACTCGACCCTATCGGCACGCACGCGCACCTGCGATCCGACTTGCGAGCCGAGCGTCACGACCAGCATGCTTTCCTGCGTCCTGGCGGTGGCGGCGCTCAGGTCAGCCAGCGTCTGCATCGCTTCCACTTGGCTCATCTGCGCAAACTGCGTCACGAACTGGTTGGCTTCCATCGGCGCCAGCGGATCCTGGTTCTTGACCTGCGCGATCAATAACCTGGTGAACATATCGGACACGCTACCACCGCCGTTACCTGCGGCCGGCGGGACGCCCGCGACACCTACGCCCGAGCCGTTGCTGATGTTGTTCTGGACATCCATCGCGTTCAGCCCTCGCCCATGCGCAGCAAGTCGTGCTGCATGCTCTTGATGCGCGTAAGCACCTCGACGTTGGTGGAAAAAGCGCGCGACGCGGCCATCATGTCGGTCACTTCCTCGACGGCGCTCACGTTGGAGTAAAACACCATGCCGTTTTCATCGGCCAGCGGATGGCCCGGCTCGTGGCGAGCGGTCAGCGGGTCGTCGGTGGCAATCACGTCCAGCACCTGCACACGCGCACCGCCGTTCTGGAACACAGAAGCGAATACCGGCTTGCGCGCACGGTACGCGGTTTCCTCGGTGCCGGAAGTACCTGCGTTCGCAAGGTTGCTCGCGATGGTGTTGAGCCGCACGGTTTGCGCGAACATCGCCGAACCAGCGATCTGCGAAATGTCTTTGAAGCTCATCAGACGTTCCCCGTGATGGCGGCCTTCAGGCCCTTGATCTTCATGTTGACGAACGTCAGGCTGGCCTGGAAATCTGCCGCGTTTTGCGAGAATGCCGCTTGCTCCACACCCAGTTCGACGGTGTTACCGTCTTGCGACGGGCTGCTCGGCACTCGGTACTTCGGCTCCTCACCTTCGAACTGCAGCGACGCCTCGAATGCATCGTTGGCAAGCGCGTTGCCAAGACTCACGCGAAAGTCCAGATCGCGCGCCTGATAGCCTGGCGTCGATTCGTTGGCCAGGTTTGATGCAAGGAGCCCAGTGCGTTCGGCACGCACTTTCAGCGCCGCCGAATGTACGCCAAGTGCTTGTTCGAGATTCAGTCCCATTGTGGCTGCTTGCCTCCGGAAAGTGCTACACGGTAGCGGTTAAGTCATGGACTGGGCGGAGGTTACGGGCGGGCAAACGTAACGGCGAAGAGTTTGTACAGAACTTGAACGCGAAGGGCCTTGCGTTCGCTACGGACACGCCGCCCCTATAATCGAGCGGTCATCCATTCAAGAAAAAGGACGCCATGCTCCCGACCGACTTCTCCAAGCAGCTGATCGCGCATTTGGCGCTGACAGTCGTAGCCGCGGGGCTGGCGATGCCGATGGCGGCATTGGCACAGGCGCCCGTACCCACCGCGGCGCGGGGAGGTGATCCGGCCGCCCAGCAGGTGAAAGAAGCGGCACAAGCGTGGCTCGCGCGCTATGTTGCCGATCACGCATTGACCGCGCCACGGACCTCCGTTGCGGTTACCCCCCCGCGCCGGATCGCCCCGGCGTGCGACGAGCCCTACGATATTGTCGCGACCGACACCAAGGCGCTGACGCGCATGCGCTTTTCGGTGCGCTGCAGGGGCGAATCGCGTGCGACGGTCTATCTGGTGAAAGCTCGCATCGACACGCCAATGCTGGTGGCGGCAACAGCGCTGGCGCCCGGCCAGACGCTCGGCGAAGCGGATTTCAGGCGAGATGTCCGTGACTTCGCGCTCACGCCCGATGCACTGACCGATCCCGCCACCGCTGTCGGCCGCATGCTGCGACGCGCGGTCAAGGCCGGCCAGGTGATTCATGCACGGATGCTCAAGGGTGTGGAAGCTATCCGCCGTGGTCAGGCGGTACAAATTGAGGCGAATACGGGACCGGTACACGTGTCCGTGCCGGGTACGGCCATGCAGAACGGCGCCATCGACGATGTGATCCGCGTGAAGAACGCGAGCACCGGCAAGGTGATCACCGCGCGGGTGACAGGCACCGGCACCGTCGAGCCGGTCGGCACGAAGAAATAGCATGACCGCCGGAGCGTCAGCGAGCCATCCCCTTGACCTGCCCGACCGTCTCCACGAGCTTGGTCACGTAGGCAGGATCGGTCGCGTAGCCGCCACGTTTGAGCACGCTGGCAAATGCGCGGGCGTCGTCGCCAACGTTGCGTACACCGACATAGCGCGGCGAATCGCGCAGCAGCTTGGCGTAATCGTGAAACGCGCCGTCATAGCTCCGATACGCCCGGAAGTGGTCGACCATCTTCACGGCCGAACCATTCAGATACTCGGTGGTGGCGGAAGACACTGATGCCCCCGTCCAACCGCCAGTAGCCTTGATACCGAACAAGTTATGCGTGGTCTCGCCACTCGCGTTCTTCAGTGGTTTGCTGCCCCAGCCGGATTCCAGCGCCGCGTGCGCGGCTATCAGCTCCGGTGCCGCGCCGATCATCGCGCCCGCACGACGGGCGTACGGCATGATCTCGGCCAGAAATGCCTGTCGATCGGAATCGGCCGTGCCCGGCACCGTCGCGCCTACGCCGCTCGGCGCACCGCGCTCGACTTTCGCAGCCTCGGCAGCTTCCGCACGGGCGCGCATTACGTTGGCCCACGTCACCGCCTGCGACGACAGCTGCGACTCGACAGAGCGTTCGAAGCCGTTGCGAATCTTGCCACCGATGTCCCGGTTGAGCGACGCGTACAACGACCCGAAGCCCGCTACCGGCGTACCGGCAGGTGCAACGGGGGCGGGAGACCCGGCAACCGTACCCGGCGTGGCAGGCGCGAATGAGACGTTAGGCCGGAACATAGGTGTGACGCTCTCCATGGATCAGGCGCCACATCGCTTCATACTGCGCAACCAGCAGGCCACTGTTGCGCCGAGTGAGGGTACGGCATCGCGCCGCCAGCGCCTTTACTTCCGCACAGCAATCAACGAACAACGCGCGTTGCTTGGCGTGTCTGTCGCCAGCCAGCAGACGCCGGCCAAGCGCCAGCACCGCGCCCGGAGCCTCACCGAGCCGCTCGATGCGGTAGCGACGGCGCAGATCAATCGCATCGACCTCAGCCGCAATCGCCCCGGCGAGCGTGCCGAGCTTGGCGGCATCGAGCCGCAGCGCCGCGGCGAACTGATCTTCCAGCAGTTGTACGAGCTTGCGGTAGCCGACGCCGTCGGCGACGACATCCACGAGTAATTGCTGGAGGGAACTCTTGCCCGTCATTCACAACCTCCGTGATACCGTTGAATCATGTCCGCGAGCTTGCCCGCATCGACCCGGATGTCGCCAGCAGCCAGCGCGGCGCGAACGCGGGCCACACGGGCCACATCGATTTCCGGCGTGTCGTCCAGCACAGCGCGCGCGGCATCCAGCACCAGGCGATCTCGAGTCTTTTCACCCACCGCCTCAACCGAGGCCATGGCTACCTTACGCGGCGTACCGTCGGCACGCTGGGCATTTTCCGCCCCATTGATTGTGGCGTGTCCCACCAAATTAGCGATTCGCATGATGTCACCCTACGGCCCAAGCGGCCCTGAAGATTGATTTGTCTGCCCCTCCCCCTTCAGAACGAACGGGCCGAAAGATCTGTTAAGTCTTTTTTTTGTCGAGCACGACGTCGAACTGCGAGCCGACCCGGCTCGCGTCCGGCTCGCCGGCCGATGTGGCGTTGACGCCCTCCGTCAAGGGCACTACGTGCTCGGGCGGGCCGAACATGGCCTGGAGCGCGCGCGCGCGCTCCGGCGTCAGCACCAGGAACTCAATGCGCCGATTGATGGCGGCGCGCGGATCGTTCGCCAGCGGCGCCTGGTCGGCCATGCCGACCACCTCCAGCACTTGCCCGGACGCCATGCCGCCTTCCAGCAGCGATCGTCGCGCGGACATCGCACGGTCCACCGACAGATCCCAGTTCGAGCGCGAGCCGAAGCCCAAGGGACGATACGGCACCGAATCGGTGTGACCGATTACAACAAGGGAATTGCCCACCGTGCCCATGAGCGCGCCCAGCTTGGTCAACATCGGCCGAAACGGTTCGGAAGGTACCGCGCCGCCGCTGACGAACACGCCGCGCTCATCGGTATCGTGCAGCATGATCCGCAGCCCCATTGGCGTAACGATCGCTTGAAGGTTTTCAAGCAACCCGGCTTCCTCGCCGAGCGTTCGCACACGCTCGGCCAGCGCGTGCAGCGCTTCCCGGGTGTCCACGATCGACGGGGCGTGCTTCGCGTCGTCGCCCCCCTTGTCGGTGGCGCTCAGCATCACGCTGTCCGGTAACACCGCGGCATTCAGCACCGGCGGAGCGCCATTCATCACGTCCGAATCGTCGTCGTACAGCACATTGTCGACCATCGCATTAAGGCGCGCTGCCTCTTCATCGCGGGCACTCAGCGCCCACAACAACAGGAACAGGCACATCAGCGCAAGGCAGAAATCGGCAAACGCGACTTTCCAGCTACCACCGTCATCGCCGTCGTAACCGCGCCGGGCAGCGCGCTTGACGATCAGGTCGACCGGAGCGTTGCGGCGTCCGCCTCGCGTGGCTGGATTGGCCGTCGCCAGCGCGGCGGGTGCCACTTCGGCCGTGACGGGTATGCGAGGAATGTCGATGCTCATGCACGCCCCTCGCCCAACTCGCCAATCCAGCCTTCGAGCTGCGCGAAGCTCGGCTTGTTGGTGAGTTGCATCAGACGACGGCCGGCGTCGATGGCCAACAGCGGCGGCTTGCCGGCCGCAAAGGCCACCAGCATCACTTTCACGCATTCCATTTCTGACATCTCGGCCTTCATTACCTGCTTGATCAGGTTCGACAGCGGGTCCAGCACGCCATAACAGAAGAAGATGCCGATGAAGGTGCCGATCATGGCGGCGGCAACATTCTCGGCCAACTCGGCCGCGCTGGCGCCTTCGCCGAGCCTGCCCATAGCCATCACCACGCCCAGCACGGCGGCCACGATGCCAAAGCCCGGCATGGCGTCCGAAATCTTCTTGAGCGAGCGCGACGGCTGCTCCGTGTCTTCGTGAATGGCGTCCAGCTCCTGCTCGAGCACGCTTTCCAGTTCGTGCGGGCTGACCTTACCCATCGCCATCAAGCGAAGGTTGTCGACAATGAAGGCGAGCAGCTTGGGATCCTGCAGCACCAGCGGATAACGCTGGAACAAAGGGCTTTCGTATGGATTTTCGACGTGGTTGTCGAGCGCCTTGAGATCCCGGCCGATGTTCAGCAGTTCATACATCACCAGCAGTTGCTGGCGCTGGAATTCCTTGTTGGCCGTACGCTTGCGCCTGGTCATGACCTTGCGCAGTTGCTTGCCCATCTCAACCAGTACGTGGCTCGGATTGCCGAGCACCAGTGCGCCAACGGCGGCACCGACGATCATCAGCAACTCGACCGGCTGCCAGAGCTTGCCGAAATCGCCGCCCATGAATATGAACCCACCGAATACGCAGGCAAGCACGATGAAAATGCCGAATATCTGTTGCATGATTCCTTCCCGACTCAGGCGCCGCGTGGTTGGAGCGGCGCGCGATTCTTCTATGTCAATGCTGAACGAGGTGCTTGCGCATCTTGGCCAGGGCGTTCTTGTTGATCTGGCAGACTCGGGCCCGTGTCAGGCCCAGCACCGCTCCGATCTCCGCCTGGTTCAAATCGAACTCGTAATAGAGCTGGATAATCTGCTGCTCTCGCGCGTCGAGCACGCCCAGCGCCTGCTCAAGCGAGCGGCGCTGCATGGCCTGGTGTTCGATGCCGTCGTCGCAGCCACGCTCGTACCGATCCGAACCCTCTTCCAGCAACGCGTCAAAGCTAACGAACGCCTGTGCACAGTCATCCAGTTGCAACTGGTCGTATTCGTCGTGATCGATTCCCAGTGCATCGCACACTTCTTCCTTAGTGGGCTCGCGACGCAGTTCCCGACGCAACGAGCGCTCGGTGCTGCGCAGGCGGTGCGCGCCCTGGCGCGCGGAGCGCGGGCGCCAGTCCTGGCGGCGCAGTTCGTCGAGAATCGCGCCGCGCACACGCACCAGTGCGAAATACTCGAACTCGTCGTCCGGCTCACCGTAGCGGCGCAGCGCTTCGAGCAGTCCCATCAGCCCGAGTTGCTCGAGGTCGTCGGCCTCCAGCACTCCGCCCGCGTGCGAACCGAGCTTGCGCACAGTGCGCTTCACCAGTGGCGCGTACTGCACCACCCAGCGCGCCTCATCGGCGGCAGACATTGCCCGGTGTTCGCGCTGTACGCTTTGGTATTCGGTGTAAGTCATTGCAGTCATCGTATTCGGTCCATCATGACCTTCGTTACCATCGCCTTGTTAAAGGGCATGCGGTCGGCGCAGCCATACATGTGCTCGTATCCGTAGTTGCTCAACACTTCCAGCATCGAGCGCAGCCGCGTGTCGCCCTCGGTGCCGTGCATTTCGTTTCATGTCGTTCTCCTCTTCATGTACCGCTGTTCACCCGACACGAGTTCGAATGAGGCGTCGCCGCCCGCAGCCGTCAGGCCGCGGCCCGGACTTTGATCGGGTGCATCGCCGCGTGTGTGGCGCTCGCGGCCACCGGAAGCGCCTGCATCGGCATGGCCCTGCCGACTCGCCGAAACCTGAACGGTAACGTCGCCGCCGTGGCGCGCACCGAGATCCTGACGCAGGCTTTCGCCAATCGCCTGCAACTGGTACACGACATCGGCATGAGTGGCAGACAGGTGAACGGCAATGCCGTTGGCATTCTGGCGCACGTCGATGCGTACCGATCCATTCAAATGTGGATCGAGTCGGATCACTGCCTGGCGCATGCCCTGAGCCGCCTGCATGCTGAGACGGTCGCCCAGCGCATCGATCAGTTTCTGCTGCGACTCCGTCGGTACAAGCGATGCTGTTGCCGCTTCTGCCGCTAGGCCGGCCGGTGTCGCGCCGACGCGCGCCATCCCGTCCGGCGTGACGACGGACAGCCCTACCGGCCCGATGGCTTCCTGCGTATCAGCGTGCGGCACGACCGCCAATTCGATGGTGCCGCGCTCGGGCAGGTCCGCAGGAGTTACCGGCTGCCCCGCGGCACGCGCTTGCGCCAGCACCGGAACAGCGCTCGATTGCGTTTGCATCGCTACGACGACATCCGATGTGCCGCTCGCCGCATCATCCGGTGCGGCTACGCCGCCTGCACGCATTTCCAGTACCTGCATCAGCCACGGCGCGGCCATCGCGCCATCCTGCAACGACGCCATCACGCCGACCGACGGCTCGACTTCCAGCGCACGTGCCAGTGCCGCCCACATATCCGGATCCGGATCCGGGACCGAGTCCGCCGTGGCGCCAGTGCTTTCGGACAGCGTAGCGCCGTCCGCCAACAGGCGCTCAAAGTCACCCGGTAATACAGGCTGTGGCACGCCTGGCCCCGCAGCCAACACGGCGTTGCAGCCCGGTGCGGCTGCAGGGGTAAAATAAGCGACTGTCGGCAACCTCGTCATCATTGCGTGCCCCCTTGAGCGGCATAGGCCGCCCAGCCTGCGCGGCGATCGTTGAGATCGTTCATTGCCTCGATCAGCCGCTCGGATTCAATTTTCAGCAACGAAATAGCGGCGCCGTGCGCGATCGTCAGCCGTCTCAGTGCGTCCAACTCGACGATGCTCAACGCCTGCCCGGTCGCCATGCCGCTCACGACATCATGCACTTCAAGGCTCAAACGCCCCAGTGCGTTGAAATCGCGCTTCAGAATCGCTTGCCGTACGCGCGTCGCGAGTCGCAACACATAGTCGGTCTGGTCCATGGCTATCATCCAAATCGTTGATCGACGCCTTCCCAAGCGGCCCGCAGTGTGCGAATCAGCTCCGAGACTTCATCGATGAGGAACGGATCGAGCGCGAGCCCCGCTTTATTCAGGCGCACCGTGCAGTACTCGTATAGCCGGGCAAGATCGACGACGATGCCGTTGCCGCCCTCGAAGTCGAGTGCGCTGGTCAGGCCATGCAGCATGCCGATGCACTTGTTCAGGCTATTGCCCTTTTCTTCGTAGCGCCCGGCTTCGATATGCGCCCGCGCGCGCGCCATCTCGTCGAGCAGGCCGTCCATCAACACGATCACCAGACGCACAGGTGACGCGCTTGCCGTCTGGCTCGCCAAGCTGGCTGCCTGGTAATCGCCATAACCGTGTTGCGTCGTCATTGCTTGTTCCCGCCAAAGAGGCCGTCGAGCAATTGCATCGTGGATTTCATCTGCCGCTCCAGTTCCGCCGCGCGCGTGAACTGCGTCAGATATCGCTTATAGACCTGGTTGTATTGATCTTCGAGCGAGCTTTCCTTTTTCTTCAACGATTGCTCAACAAGCTTGACGGAGTCCTGGCGGTGCTTGACCTGACCGTCGACGGACGACGTCCACGTCTTCAGATAGGCATCCATCCGTGCGACGATGCCCTTCTCACCGTCGGCGAACAGAGTGCCGAGGCCGTTGGGATTCTTGGCCAGCGCAGTTCCCAGCTTGCCTGTATCGAGCGACAGCTTGCCTGCACGATCCGCCGAGATGCCATAGTCCAGCATCCGCGCCTCGCCCACGGCACCGCGTAACAGGTCGTTCATCCTCCGCTGCAGGTTGCGCACACCGGCGTCGCCGACGAATGGCCCTGCCTTCGACGGATCGTCGGGGTTGACCTTCGTCAACTCGGCCAGCACGTCCATCACTTTGTTATAAGCATCGACAAACGCCTGCACGGCATCGGCCGTGCCGCCCTTGTCAAGACTGATATCGAGCAGCAACGGCGGCTCGCCGTCGGCCATCTTATGCGTGAACGTGACGGACACGCCCTGAATGCCGGTAAAAGTGTTGGTGTCCTGCTTGATCTCGATGCCATCCTTGCCGCCGAGCTTGAAGATGGCATCGCGCGCCACCGACAGTTCGTCGGGTTTACCCGACAACGCGGCGGCCAGCGCGACGTCGCCGATGCCGCCGATGTCGATGGAAATAGCGCCAGCCTCGCCGGTCTTGCCAGAGGTCAACACGAGGCGCTGCTCGCCTTCGATCGTGACGATCGACGCGGACACCTTGCCCTCATTGCCCGAGGCCTGATTGATGGCGCGGGCCAGCTCGGCCGGCGACACGTTTCCGCTGGCGTCGGCTTTGGCAGCGGAAAGGTCCACCTTGAACGATTCGCCACCCTCTAGCGCGATCCCGAGCGTGCCGGCACCCTTGGCACCATATGACTGGAGGCCCTTGTAAGCCACCTGATGCGCCGACGCTAGCTGCTCGACGAAGAACGCATAGCTCCCCGGCTGCGCGCTGGCACCCACCGTGGCTTTTCCCTGCGCCGGATTCGACAGCAAGGCCGTCTGTTTGACGATGCTGCCTGCGCCGGACAGGCCCTGCAGCGCGGCCTGGAACGAACTCAACGCGCCTTGCAACCGAGTGAGCGCGGCCTTGGCGGTTTCGTTGCTGGTTTTCTGGTTTTTCAAGTACTGCAGCGCGTTCGTCATATACTTATCGGTATATGCTCTGGCGTGTGCAACTGGGTCTTCAATACTGGCGAACATGGTGCTCCTCGTTTGGTCAGGATGAGTGTGATATCGCACGCCGCTGCGACAGCCGCATGCGCAGCCATGCCTGGGACGCCTGTTGATCTTCGCGTTTGCGATCACGGACGCGCAGCTCGGCTTCGAGCACACCGACCTTTTTGCGGCGGACCACTTCGATCTGCTTGTGCCGCAGGCGGGCGAGCTGCAAATCCGCGCGCAGCGATGTGACCAATGCCTCGTGCCTTGTCAACTCGCGTTCGTGCTGGTGGATCAGATCGACCATCGCCGAACGGTAACGCGCGTCGTTCATTGCCTGCTGCGGATGCACTGGCGCGCCGGTGCCCACGCTTTGCATCAGCGCGGTCATCTGCGAGAGGTGGTGGCGATAGCGCACGCATTCCGCGTCGCGCGCGGCGACGTCAACGCTCAGCCGATCCACTTCCTTCGCGCGCAATGCGACGAGTTTCGACAGTCCGGTCACAACACGCTGGATGCTCATGCGGCGATCTCCATCAGGGTGTCGAATGTCGCCGGGCGCGACGCGACTTCGTCCTGCGACTGACACAGGAAGGCTTCGATCCGGTCGTGCATCTGCACGGCGTGATCGGTGGCGAGATCCGCGCCGGCTACGTAGCCTCCCAGCGGGATCAGGTCGCGAACATTGGCGTGACGGGACATCATTTGCTTTATCTTGCGCACCGCATCGATCTGCTCGCGCGGCACCACCAGCGACATGCAGCGGCTGACCGAGCGCAACACGTCGATCGCCGGGAAATGTCCCTGCGAGGCCAGATCGCGCGATAGCATGATGTGGCCGTCGAGAATCGCGCGTGCGGTGTCGACCACCGGATCCTGTTCGTCGTCACCTTCGGCCAGTACGGTGTAGATGGCGCTCATGCTGCCCGCCCCTTCGCCGTTGCCGGCGCGCTCCACCAGGCGCGGCAGCATGCTGAACACCGAAGGCGGATAACCACGCGTAGCGGGCGGCTCGCCCAGCGCCAACGCGAGCTCGCGCTGCGCCATCGCATAGCGCGTGAGGGAGTCGATCAACAACAGCACATGGCTACCGGCATCGCGAAAATGCGTGGCAATGGCGTGACACAGCTCGGTCGCCATCAGGCGCATCAGCGGGGATTCATCCGCCGGCGCAACCACGACGATGGCCTTGGACATGCCTTTGGGGCCGAGCGAGTGCTCGATGAATTCGCGCACCTCGCGGCTGCGCTCGCCGATCAGGCCCACTACCACCACGTCGGCGGCAGCCTGGCGTGTAATCATGCCGAGCAGCACGCTCTTGCCAACGCCGCTCCCCGCAAATAGGCCCACACGCTGCCCGCGGCCCAACGTGAGCATGCCGTCGATAGCGCGCACACCCACGTCCATCACACCTTCCACCGGCTGCTTGCGCAGCGGGTTCACATGCGGCGGCTCCAGATCGAGCACCGCGTCACCGGTGAGCGGGCCGCGTCCGTCGATCGGTTCGCCAAGGCCATCGACGACACGACCGCGCCACGCCGGGCCGATCGACAGGGTGCATGCGCCGTCGTCAGCAAACACGCGTGCCCCAGCGGCCAAGCCCTCGGCGGACCGGAATGGCATCAGATACGACACGCCTTCCCGGAAACCAACCACGCGTGCGTCGATCCAGCCGCCCGATGCGGTTTCGATACACGCAAGCTGACCGGTTTCGAATGCATAGCCGGTCACTTCGAGCAACAGGCCCGAAACGGCGGACAGGCGCCCTACCGGTCTCGCGACGGGTACGTCGCCGAGGTCGAGCTTGCCGAGTGCGGATTCACTCATGCGGCTACGCCTTCCGCGTGCTCGGTATCCACGTGCGCGAGCTGCGCCGCAATCCGTTCGATGCAGGCGGCAAGACGCTGGCCGCAGCCCGCGTCCATTTCCACGTCGTCGGCCTGCACGCGGCATTCGCCGGGCTCCAGCCGATCGTCCGGCACCAGCCGCCAGCCGCGTGCGCGCTCGGGCGCCACTTCGGCAATGCGCGCGTAATCGACCGGATTCAACCGCACGCTGACGGACTCGGGAGTCTTCGCCAGCGTGTCGACGGCTTCGTCGACAAACGCGAGGATTCGTTCGGGGCGGGCTTCGAGTTCTGCGCGCACGACCTGGCGTGCAACGTTGCCGACGAGCGCAGCCACTTCGTCGCGCACCTTGGCCCGATACGCTTGCTGCGCACGCTGGAAGCCGGCGGCCAGCGCGTCGATCGGTGCGGCCAGCGCATCGAGCCCGGCGCGCACGTCCCGTCGCGCGCCGTCGGCGCCGGCACGCTCGCCGGCGGCAAATCCGTCGGCGTGGCCGGCGTCGTAACCGGCTTGTCGCGCTTCGTCGAGCAGCTCTTCAGCCAGCGGCGCATGCAGTTGCGTGGCGAACAGGCCGACCTCGTCGGGCGCTGCGCACGCGTCGCGCTGCTCGCTGGCCGCGCGCACACGCGCCAGCGGCGGAAACGCATGGCGTCGGTATGTCTTCATCGAAGCACTTCCTCCGCTACGAGTTGCAGTTCGATATCACCGTCGTCGGCCAGTCCACGGACGATGTCCATGATTTCGCGACGGGCCGCCTCGACCTTGCTGGCAGGTGCGGGTTCCGTTCTGTGCAGCATATCCTCGAAGGCCTGCACTGCACGGCGCGGCATCGAGCGCAGCAACGCATCGCACACGGCCGGGTCGGCACCCTTGAGCGCCACGCCCCACAGCTCCGTGTCGACGTGCTCGAGGATGACGGCGATCGCCTCGTCGCCCTGTCTCGCGATCACGGCGAAGTCGTAGATGAGGTTCTCCACCGCAGCTACCAGGTCCGGATCGCGTGCGCGCAGCAGCTCCACCATGCGGGCACGGTCACCCGGCAGGCGGTTGATGATGTCGGCGGCCTGACGCACACCTTCCACGGTGGTGCTCTGCATGCCGAGGTTGGCGATGCAACCGTCTACGACGTCTTCCAGGTCGCGCAGCAAGTCGTAGTCGATTTCGGTCAGGCGAGCGATGTCGAGCAGCACTTGCTCGCGCTGCGCTTCCGGCAGAGACTGAATCACCGAACTCGCTTGCTCAGGCGGCAGGAATACCAGGAACATGGCCTGCATGCGTACGTGCTCGTCGCGCAGGCGGTCCGCCAGCCATTGCGGCTGCGCCCACTGCAAGCGCGCCATTTTCGGACCAATCACGTCACCGTAGATCTTATTAAGCACGCTGTTAGCCACCACGCCGCCCAGCGCCATATCCAGCGAGCGCTGCAGAAACGAGCGCGACGCGCCCCGCACGCTGCTCTGCGCGCGGAAATTCGCGAAGAAGCGCTCGACGGTGCGCTGCACGGCATCCACCTTGACACCCTGCATGCGCGACATCACCCGCGTGACGCCCAGCAACTCCTCACGCGAAAGGCAGCGCAGCACGCCCGCCGCAGCCTCCTCACCCATGCTGAGCAGGATGATGGCGGCACGCTCCACCGCACTGAGATTCAGGGCTGGAGTGCTTGCCGGCGCGGCAGCATCCACGGTTGCGGGTACGTCAATTGGTGTGCTCATCGTCTCGAATCCAGGGTTTAATGACTTCGGCAACCCGTTCAGGGTCCTGGCCGGCCAGATGCTTCAGATGTTCGATCAACACGTCCACGTCGGAGCCTATCGGCGGGAGGTTCGCATCGGCCAGCAGCAGCGGCTGTGTGTCGGCATCGCGGGAGATGACGGGCACATTGCCCCCCGAATCGCCGGACGCGGCGTTCGCGGTATGCGCCCTCGGGTCACGCCCGCCGCTGGCCCAGGTGCGCAGCACCTTGAGTAGCGGGCGGAAGACGAACAGAAACCCGAGCAGCGCACCCAATGCCCATACCACCCAGGTGCCGATCGTCACGATGTTGTCGGGCTGCCTCCACCACGCCAACGATGCGGCCACCGGTGTGCTGCGGAAGTCCAGCGACGACACCACCAGCGCATCGTCACGGTCGGCATCAATGCCTAGGCCATTGCGCAGGATCTTGTCGACTTGCGCGAGTTGATCCGGCGCCCAGGCTTTGCCGTCGCCCGGCGCGGTAGCGTTGTTCAGAACCACGGCTACGTTCAGGCGCTTCACGCGTACGGGACTGCGCTTGATCTGCACGACGTTGCGGTCGTAGGCGTATTGGCGCGTCTGCGCGTTTTTGGCCGAGTGCGGTGCTTCCGGCGCGCTGGCGGCCGACGGCGGTGCCGGGCGGTTCGACAGCGAACCCGGCACGCCCAGGGCGGCCTGTCCAATGTCCCTCTCGTCGCGGATCGCTTCCTGCGTGACCTTGGGAGCCTCGCCGTATTGTTCGTGGGTTTCTTCCACACGATCGTGATCGAGCTCAACGGCAACGCTCGCGCGAAAATTTCCCTCACCCAACACCGGCGTGAGCAACTCGCGAATATTGCGCAGCGTCTGCTCGCGCATCTGCTCGCCCAGCTCACTGTCGAGCGCGGAGGCACCCAACACCGGCTCGATCTGAGCCGATAGATATTTGCCCGCCTGGTCGACCACGGTCACGCGAGCCGGATCCAGGTTGGCCACGCTACCTGCCACCAGAGCGACGATCGCGGTAACCTGTTCCTTGCTCAGCTTGCGATTGGGCTTGAGCGTGAGCACCACAGACGCCGAACTCTTGTCACCATCGGCCAGGATGAACGACGTCGACTTGGCAATCGACAGATGCACGCGCGCCGATGCCACCGGGTCGAGCGCCACCATGCTCTTCGTCAGCTCGCCTTCCAGGCCGCGGCGAAAGCGAACGTCCTGCACGAACTGGCTCACGCCCAGCGGGTCGCTCCTGTCCACTTGCTCCAGCCCTTCAGGGAGCTTGGCGACCACGCCTTTGGCGGCCAGCAGCATGCGCGCAACGCCCAGCTTCTGCTCGGGCACCAACACCTGACCACTGTCGGGGTGAATGCGATACGGAATGCCTTCGGCGTCCAGCGCGGCCATCATGTCGGAGACCGTCACGGACTCCTGGGTACCGAACAACGGCTTGTAGCGCGAGTCCTGGCGATACATCAGCATCATGGCCAGCGCGGTCAGGCTGATCGCCAGGATGACGATCGGCACCAGTCTGGACAGCGCGGCGGAAGACGGCAACCGGAAACCTCCTTCGGGCTTGAGTCGCGCGATGAGAGCCTTGATTTGAGCTAGCACGTTGGCGGCCCTCGTCAAACCGGCATCTTGATGACGTCGTCAAAGGCGAGCATGGCCTTGTTGCGCACCTGGGTCATCATCCTGAAAGACAGGTCCGCCTGCTGGCTGGCGAGCATTGCGCCCACGAGGTCGTCGCTGGCACCAGTTTCCACGGCGGCAACGAACTCGTCGGCATGGTGTTGTTGCGCATCCGTGTCGCGCACAGCTTGCTTGAGCAGATCGATGAAGCCGCCCGCGATATCGGCGGAAGCGGCTGCGGGTCGAGGGTCATCGTTGATGCGGTTGACGGACTGGCGAATCGAATCGAGCATCGCGCTCGAAAGGTCGATATTCATGGCGGCTTTCATGTCAGATTGGCTATGGGAACGGATTTTGGGACGTCGATCGAAGTCGAGCGAGAATGTTCAACGGAACATTGATCGGCCCGATAGCGACGGCCTGCCCTTGCCGTTCATCCTCCGCAAGGCGGCAAACGGGACGACACAGCAAACGCGCCGGGCGCAAACAGGAACGGCTTGGCCCGTGGGTACCACGCCGCTTCGGAGAGCAGAGCTGTCAATTCCGTGCCGCGCTCACGGTCGAGGGCACGGCGGGCAGCTCAGGTGTGCTACAGGTTTCGCGCAACACCCCGACGCGACAATCACGCGCAGTCGCTGCCGCTACTGCCACCATCACCGGGCAAATTACACGCGGTAGCCTCCAGCGACCCGCCCCATCTCTCCTCGGCCGAGATGCGCGGAAGGATCAGCGCAATCACGGTGCCGCCCCCAAGCGTGCTGCGCACGACGGCCCTGCCGCCGTGCCTTTCGATCACTGCCTTGACGAAGGGCAACCCCAATCCGACGCCCGCGCTGCCATCGGCCTTGGGCTCGGCCTGGAAGAACGGCTCGAACAAGCGGCGCACCGTCTCGTCGGTCATGCCGATGCCATCATCAGTCACGCTCAGCACCAGCTCACCATCGTCAGCCTCGCCGATGGCGAGCGACACCACCGCCCCCGACGACGAATACTTGATTGCGTTGTCCACCACATTGACAACCGCGCGCATTAGCATGTCGGCATTACCGGCGACGAGTGTGTCCTCCACCAAGACCACTGGCTCGCACAAAACGACCCCCTTTTGCTCGGCGGCGAGCCAGTTCTGGTCGATCGCCTCTTCCGCCACCTCGCTCAACGCCACGGGCTCGAAGTCAACGCGGCCGAGCCGTTCGGCGCGACTCAACTGCATGAAGTCCTTGGCGATACGCAACGAATACGAAGCCTGCCGGCGTAGATCGCTCAGGAAAGCGCCGTCCGACTGCGCGAGCGAATCGTCACCCGCGGACGCCCCCTGGCGGTCGATCAACGACAGGATGGCCGTCAGCGGACTGCGGAGGTCATGAGCGATATGGCGCAGCATCCGCTCGTCGTGCGAGAAAAGCTCCTTCACACCACCGAAGTCGATCACGCAAACCAGGTGGGCCGTCTGTGTGGTGCCGCCGGGGGTAATTTCACTGTCCGGCCCGCTCGACAGTACCGCGCACCTCAGCATGTGGACGCGGCCTTCCCACTCGATTTCGCGACTGATATCGCCTCCCGTGCGCACGCTCTCGGCCACGAGCCGCTCGACTTGCACGAATGGCAATCGGGAGGCAGCCGGCTGATCGGCTGCGTCCATGCCCGTCAACGCAGCGGCCTTCGCGTTCCACACCGCAACGTGACCGTCCATCGCCAGAAAGACGGGATATGGCAACTGGTTGATCACGTCGACGTACAACTTTTGCCAGCTGCGCACCTGCAGCAACGCTGCCTTGATATTGGCCAACTCGCCGGACGAACAGGCAGGCGCGGCCACTTCTGCTGCGTGCTCCGGCGAGTGAAGCGCTGCCGCAATTGCCCACCATTCGTGCAACTCGCCGCGCAACATTGACAGAATGCGCGCGTGCCGCTCCCATGCGAAAAAACCGTAGATCATCAGGCAGACGACCGGCAGCAGCCCGAGCGGCAACCAGATGTGGAATACCAGCATGACCAACGGCACCGCAAAAATCAGCACGCCCCAGGCAAGCACGGCCAGATGCAAGGCCCGCCCTGGCACAAGCACGCAGATCAGCACGACGCCGAGCGCAAGCGCTAGATAGATCGGCAACGCGACAGCAAACGACGCCTCGCGCGCGAGATTGCCGGAAGCCACGGCGTCGGCGATGAGCGCATCGAGTTGCGAACGCGTGACTTCGAGCGAATTGAGCGACGAGATCTGGAACATCCCTTCGCCGCCCCAGGCCTGGTTGCCGACGAACACCACCTTCCCGTCGAACGCATCCTTGGGTACACGCTGCTGCAGCACGTCACTATACGAATATTGCGTCAGGTGCATCGATGTCGGCAGCATCGTCATCACCGCCTCCGTGCGTGCGCCCCGGATCGACTGCGCATATGGCCGCACGAATTCGGCGACCGGCAACGGCGGCTCGATACCGGCCACCCGCAGCGCGTCGAGTGCGACGTGCGCATACCGGGTGCCCGCCAATACACTGTATGGCACGAACCCGCTCACCACGCCGTAGTGACCCGTCGTGATGATCCGCTGGCTGCACGCGGCCGCCATCGAACTCAACGCCAACGGCAGCAGCACGCCAGGACAGCCCGCCGTGTCCACTGCAGTGTTTGGCTCGACCAGTACCGTGCGCGGACACGCCCGCATGCCAGCCTGCAGACTCGAATAATCGAGTCCCGGCAGCATAGCCAGATCGAGCGTGACGCTGCGCGCCTTGCCAAGCGCGCCGAGCAGTTTCGCCAGGCACCCGCCCATGCTATGCGGGCCCATCCGCGCGACCGCCCCTTCATCAAGGTTGACGACGACCACCTGCCGCGTCGAAGGATGCGCAACTACCCGCGCCATCGTGTCGAACAGCACGCGATCGAGCGCGCCTGATACCACGCCACTGCCAGGATGACCGCTGAAAGCGGCCAGCGCCAGCATCACGAGAACCACAAGGCCCCGCCACGGGCCAATCGATATCAGGCGGAAGATGAGTGCACGCATAGGGCTACGGGGTTGCAGCGCAGTCAGTCGAGGTCGTTGTCGGCGGCATCCGCCATGTGCTCGAGGCGATAGCCGTAGCGATACACACTCGATATTCTGAGCCCGTTCGGCCGCAGGCGAAGCCAGTTGCGCGCCCGCGTGATGTAGGTCGCTAGCGTACCGACATGCGACGTATCCGCCTGCCCCCAAACATGCTTGAGCAGCGCCTCTCGACTCACCACACGTCCGGCGTGGGTAAACAGGTACAGCGCAATGGAGAATTCACGCTCGGGCAGCACGATCTGTTCACCGTCAGGCAATGTTGCCGTGCGCGCGGTTTCGTCCAGCACGTAGCCGGAATATTCGATCTGCTGTTTTCGCTGCGTCTGAGGGTAGTATTTGCGCAACTGTGCGACAACTCGCGCGATCAGCATGCGCTCGTTGATAGGCTTGACCAGATAGTCGTCTGCACCGCTGGCCAAGCCATGCAGGATATCGCGCTCATCGTCATGCTGCGTGAGCAGCACCATGGGAATCAGGTAGTTGACGCGCTTACGCGTGCCGATCAGCACGTCAATGCCGGTCATGCCGGGTACATCCCAATCGAGCAACAGCATATCGACCCGCTCTTGACTGATGCGATCGATAAAGCGCTTGCCGTCGTGCTCGACGATGGTGTCGTACCCCGCACCCTCAAGCCAGTGCCGGACGACTCGCGCATGCGCAACGTTGTCTTCGAGGAGCGCAATGCGCCGCTTTTCTGCATCGGTTGGAGAGACTGTCGACATGATCGTGGGAGGTTTGGAATGAATTGGGGAGGCACCCATCGTCACATCCCGCTCATATACGAGATCGAACGGAATTCGTGGAGGCCAACGAGTTGAGCTGCGATTTGCTTCAGATAGAAGGACCGGCGGAACTCGAAGCCGCCCGAGCACCTTGCGGCCATGTCGGCGGCGCAGCCAAAGCGCAATCGCCCGGTGCTCCATCAGTAGCCCGTGCGCACACATTACGCGGTAGCTGCGAGCGACCTTGAGCGACACCAGTCCAACCCAATGCGTCCATTGCGCAACATGCGTCAAATCCGACGACAGCCATAGCCCGGCAAATTGCCGACGACCCGATGGATTGCGTCAATCACGCCAGCATCATCGCCGAAAAAATAGGGAACCCGAGGTGCGCACAACGAGGCCCTTGACGGAAACAAGCCCCTTTTGAACAAGCGGCACGACTCTCAATGCGAAACAGAAGTATGAGCGACATCGATAGCACCCAATATCAGATAACTCTTATTTTTCGGGTGCTGCCACATTACAGAGGAGCTAGGCCAATCGCAGAAAAATCACAAGCGAAGAACGATGGAGTTGCAGGAATAACTGGCCTAGCACGCCGCCTTTTTTACCCCACCCGCACGATCCGATTTAACGCCGACGTACCGGCTGCCGTTTTGAGCAGACGTTGCCGCCTGACGAGCAGTCGGCAACGGATTCGCCTCAACCCAACCAAGACTCAAGGAACACGTACGATGCTGAGCCTGCACACCAATGCCGCCGCCATGAATATCCAGAAGGCCATCGGCAACACCAGCAGCAACCTGAATACCACGATGACCCGCATGGGCACCGGCCTGCGAATCAACTCCGCCAAGGACGACGCCGCTGGCCTGCAGATCGCCGTGCGCCTGAAAGCGCAAACCCAAGGCATGCAAATGGCCATGCAGAACACCCAGAACGCTTCGTCGATGCTCCAGACGGCCGGCGGCGCAATGCAAGAAGTCACCAACATCCTGTACCGCATGAAAGATCTGGCCACGCAGGCCGCCGATGGCTCGTCCTCCGACGACGACAAGACGGCCATGCAGGCCGAGTATGATGCGCTGGGCAAGGAGCTGTCGAACATCATGGGCAACACGGCGTACGGCGGTGTCAAGCTCCTGAAGAAGGGGGATGATAAGGGCGACGGCGGCGGCAAGCTGACCAAGGAAGTCATCTTCCAGATTGGCGCCAGCAAGGAGGAAACGATGACGGTCGATTTCTCCAAGAATCTCACATTCACGGAGACCCAGTTCGAGGCCCTGTCGGCAGTTTACAAGGACCCGACGGCCGCAAATGGCACGGAACTTACCAAAACCGCCAACGCCACGATCGATCTGATCAACAATGCAATCGACGGCGTGGGCGCGCTGCGCTCGGCCATCGGTGCAGCCGAAAACCGCCTCGATCATACCCATCAAAACCTGGAGAACATGGCGACGAGCACGACTGACGCCCACGGCCGCATCATGGACGCCGACATGGCATCGGAATCCGCCAAGCTGAGCTCGCAGCAAGTGCTGATGCAAGCCGGCATGGCCATGCTCAAGCAATCCAACAGCATGAACCAGATGGTCCTGTCGCTGGTCCAGTAAGCACTACTTCGCAATACGCTGGAACCCAGAACCGGTCCGCCACGAGCGGACCGGTTTTTTTGCGTATTCAAAATCTGTACAACCTTCTCCGCCCCGTGACGCCCCCCACCCACAATGGCGCCAACTCTTTTTCGAAACGGAACCACGAACGTGTCGGCACTTTCCCCCTCCTCCCGCAGCGTCCGAGCCTCATCGCTGGCGGTGCTCGATCCGTGCACGTTGGGGCGTCCGTACCATTTGCTCGACGAGGTGCTGCAAGATATCAAGCGCAAAATCGACTACTCCTTTCACGAACGCTTCAACCTGCGCCGCGGCACGAGCTTCGTTACCTCTCACTTCTCCATTGCGGCGATCCGGTCACGCGACGCCTCCGGCTGGCACACCTACACGTGCAACCAAGGCCAAATTGCTGTGCGCTGCGACCGCAAGCTGCTGCTGGCGCTACTGGCCAGCCATTACGACACACCGCTCGACGAAGTGACGCTGAACGCTCCGGGCCCCGAAACAGGGGCTGAACGTCGCTTTGCCGCGCAACAACACACCGCACTGCTGGCCGCGTTTGCCACCGCAATGATCGGCGACCAGGCGGAACCCTTTTCCCCCTGCGCGGCCAGCATGCCTGGCCCGGGTGTCCGCATCCTGCGCATGACCGTATCGGACCACCTGCACAACCTCGCGGGCAACATCGAGTTCGCGCTGGACGATATGTGGCTCGGCCACTTATTCGCACGCCTCGATGCACAGCACCAGCGCCCGGCGCCGGACAGCCGGCCGGCCACCGCGTGCATCCCCGTCACACTGTCAGTGCGCTTGCTGACCAAGGACATGCGACTGGACGACCTGCTGCGCATGAGCCCCGGTGACGTGTTGCCCGTGCGCCTGCCCGACACCGCCGACGTGCTCGTCGACGACGTCCGCCTCTACCGCGCGGCGCTGGCCGAACAGCAAGGCGCGCTGTGGATCACCTCTTTCGAACCTGTGGAGTAACCCTGACATGACCTCGACCACCGACCTCGATCTCTCCGCGCTAGACGATCTGAGCTTGGGCGACGAGCCCCAAACCGTCACCGAAACTGCTTCTCCACGCGATCCGCTGCGCATGCTGCGTCGTATTCCCGTGCGCCTGACGCTGGAAGTGGGCGAAGCCACCGTGCCACTGGCCGATCTGCTGTCGTACGAAGCCGGCTCGACGGTGGAGCTCAATCGCTTGGCCGGCGAGCCGCTAGTCATCAAGGTAAACGGCACGCCAGTCGGTTCGGCCGAAGTGGTCGTGTCCGGCGAGCACTACGGCCTGCGCATCGTCGAACTCGACGACCTCAACGCCCTAACGACATGAAAAGCCGCGCCCTCCTCCGTCACCTCGGCCTGGCCCTAGCCGCTGTCGCCGTGCCCGCTCTCGTGCAAGCCGACACGTTGACGCTCGCATCCGAGGGCGCCGGTGGCCAGGGCTTCACCGTCAAGACTCAGATCCTCGTCCTGATGACGCTGCTCGGGCTGCTGCCCGCGCTGCTGATGACAATGACGAGCTTCCTCCGCTATGTGATCGTGCTGTCATTGCTCAAGCAGGCACTGGGACTGCAGCAAGGGCTGCCCGGCCGCATCGTCACCGGCGTCGCGCTAGTGCTGACGATGCTGACGATGCGCCCGGTCGGCGAGGAGATCTGGCAGAAGGCTTTCATGCCCTACGACCAGGGCAAGATCGGCATGCAGGTCGCGCTCACGACGGCCGAACAACCGCTGGGGCGCTACATGCTTGCGCAAACCAACAAAGCCACGCTCGCACAGATGGCCAGGCTCTCCGGCACCGAACAGATCACCGAGCCCGAGAAGCAGCCGTTCCTGGTGAAGCTGTCGGCCTTCGTGCTCAGCGAGCTGAAGACTGCGTTCCAGGTGGGCGCCATGCTGTTCATCCCGTTCCTGATCGTCGACATCATCGTCGCGTCCGTGCTGATGGCAATGGGGATGATGATGCTGTCGCCACTGGTCATCTCGCTGCCGCTCAAGCTGTTGCTGTTCGTGCTGGTGGACGGATGGTCGCTTACCGTCAACACCCTCATTACCAGCATAAAGGCCTACTGATGTTGACTCCCGACCTCGCCGCCAGCTTCGCCGTCGACGCGCTGCGCCTCGTGCTCGTCATCATCCTGGTGCTGATTACGCCGGGTCTGATCACCGGTGTGCTGGTGGCCGTGTTCCAGGCCGCCACGCAAATCAACGAGCAGACGATGAGCTTCCTGCCGCGCTTGGTCACCACGCTCGTCGCACTCGCGTTGGCCGGCCCGTGGATGACCAACCGTGTGATGCATTACACGGTCGAGATCTTCGGCCGCGCTGCACAACTGGCCGGATGACGCGACGGTGGAAATCGTCCTCGCCCAGCTCCTGCCGCTCGCGAACACGATCTTCTGGCCGTTCTGCCGGATCGCCGCCGCGCTGGCCGCGTCGCCAATTCTGGGTGAGGTGATGGTGCCGGTGCGCACTCGCCTGCTGATCGCGCTCATCCTCGCACTGGTCGTGCAGCCAGGTATTCCGACGACGCCGGCCATCGACCCACTGTCGCTCGCAGGTGTGGCGGCCGTGGCCGAACAGGTGCTGATCGGCGGGTTGCTCGGCTTCATGTTCCATTTCGTGCTGTCCGCGCTGCAGATTTTCGGTGCAATCGCATCGTCGCAAATGGGCCTGTCCATGGCGCAGATCAACGATCCGATGAACAGCCAGATGGGCGACGTGCTCACCAGCGTGATGTACGTGGTGTTCATCCTGCTGTTCTTCGGAGTGGACGGCCACCTGATCCTCGCACACGTGATGGCGCGCAGCTTTGCGGTGTGGCCGGTCGGCAGCTTCGCGTTCGACCTGGGCACGCTAAAACATCTGGCATTCGCGGTAGGCTGGATCTTCTCCGCCGCCGTGGCACTGGCCTTGCCGGTGGTGTTCGCGACTCTGGTCGTGCAGGTGGGCCTCGGCCTGCTGAATCGCGCGGCGCCAGCCCTGAACCTGTTCGCGCTGGGTTTTTCGGTCACGACGATGTTCGGCCTGTTGCTGCTGACGCTGCTGTTGCCGTCACTGCCGGCCCACTACGGCCGCATGGTAGAGCACGTGCTAGCAGTCTACGATCAACTCGCCACGCAACCCGTCGACAGCAAAGGGGCGCGATGAGCCAGCAACAGACCGGCGACAAGACAGAAAAAGCCACCCCCCATAAACTGCGCAAGGCCAGGAAAGAAGGCCAGGTTGCGCGTTCGCGCGATATCGGCACGGCCGTCGGCATTCTGGTCGCGCTCAAACTGATCGTCTTGCTGGCACCAGACTGGCTGATCGAGCTCAAGCGCATCTTCGCGCTGTCGTTTGCCGACCTGTCCGGCGACGGCGCGCTCGACAACGCTGGCTCGATACTGTTTCCGGCTGTGCTGCTGTTGATGGGCAAGATGCTGGCGCCGCTGGCCGCAGTACCGGCGGGCATCGTCGTCGCGTCGCTGGTGCCTGGCGGCTGGACCATGAGCAGCAAGAATGTCATGCCGAAGATGAACCGCCTGAACCCGCTTTCCGGACTCAAGCGCCTGGTCTCCGGCAAGCATTACATGCAGTTCGGCACAACCGTGCTCAAAGCCGTCACGTTGACGACGACGCTCTTCATCGTCTGTCGCGCCAACCTGAATGGCTTCATCCGCCTGCAGGGCGCGCCCCTCAGGGATGCGCTGGCCGGCGGGGCAAACCTGTTTCTGACTTCCGCGCTCACGCTGACGGGCATCATTGCCGTGTTCGCACTGATCGACGTGCCGGTGCAGCGGATCATCTTCATGCGCGGCCAGCGCATGAGCAAGCGCGACATCAAGGACGAGATGAAGCAGTCCGAAGGCAAACCCGAGGTCAAGAGTCGCATCCGCCAGATCCAACGCCAGCTCGCGCGCCAGGGTGTCCGCAAGACGGTGCCGACCGCCGACGTGGTGGTGATGAACCCCACTCATTACGCCGTCGCGCTCAAATACGACGAGTCGCGCGCGCAGGCACCCTACGTGGTGGCCAAAGGCGTCGACGAGGTCGCGCTGTTCATTCGCGACGTCGCCCGGAGGCACGGCGTGGAAGTGCTCGAACTGCCGCCGCTGGCACGCGCGATTTACCACACCAGCCAGGTCAATCAGCAGATTCCGGCCGCGCTGTATCGCGCCGTGGCTCAGGTGCTGTCCTACGTGCTGCAGATCAAGGCATTTCGCAGCGGCAAGCGCGGCATCGCGCCATCGCCGCTCACCAGCCTCACCGTTCCCGAACACTTGCAAAAGGCCCAATCCCGATGAATGTAACTGACTTGCTCAAGCGCATGAAGTTTGCCGCCCCGCTCGCCCTGTTCGCCATCCTGGCGATGGTGATCCTGCCGCTGCCGCCCCTCGCGTTGGACATCATGTTCACGTTCAACATCGTACTGTCCATCGTGGTGGTAATGGTGGCCGTGACCGTCAAGCGACCACTGGATTTCTCGGCCTTCCCGACCATCATCCTGGCCGCAACGCTAATGCGGCTTACATTGAACGTCGCCTCGACGCGCGTGGTGCTGCTCAACGGCCACACGGGTGCAAGCTCGGCCGGCCAGGTGATCGAATCGTTCGCCAACGTGGTGATCGGCAGCAACTTCGTGGTTGGCCTGGTGGTATTCGTCATCCTGATGATCATCAACTTCGTGGTGGTCACCAAGGGCGCGGAGCGCATCTCGGAAGTGTCGGCGCGTTTTACGCTCGACGCGCTGCCGGGCAAGCAGATGGCCATCGACGCCGACCTGAACGCCGGTGTCATCACGCAGGAACACGCCCAGCAGCGCCGCAAGGAAGTCACGACCGAAGCCGACTTCTACGGCGCGATGGATGGCGCATCGAAATTCGTGCGCGGCGACGCCATCGCCGGCATCCTGATCCTCATCATCAACATGATCGGCGGCGTGCTCATCGGTGTAATCATGCACGACCTGCCCACGGGTGAGGCATTCCAAAAGTACGCTCTGCTGGCAATCGGCGACGGCCTGGTAGCGCAGATTCCGGCCCTGCTGCTGTCGGCCGCCGCCGCCGTGATCGTCACCCGCATCAACGATTCGCGCGACTTCGAGGAACAGGTCGGCCAGCAATTGCTGGCCTCGCCGGTCGTGCTGTTTAGCGCCGCCGCACTAATGGCCGCGCTAGGCCTGATCCCGGGCATGCCGACGTTGGTGTTTCTGTGCTTTTCAGCCGTGCTGGGTTATGTCGGCTACCGGATGGCCCGACGCCCGTCGCCCACCGCGACGGCCAGCGCGGAAGATACCGCCCGCGCCATGGAGGCCACACTGGCTGCGCCAGGCGTTAACTCGCTCGATTGGAGCAGCCTACCGTATGTGGATACAGTGTCGGTGTCGCTCGGCTACAAACTGGTGGAAATGCTCGATCGCGTACAAGGTGCGCCACTGATGCGCCGCCTGCAGGGCACGCGACAAAATCTGTCTGAACAGTTCGGCTTCCTGCTGCCACCCATTGGCGCGCGCGACGACATGAGCCTACCGCCCTCCGGTTACGCCATCATGCTCAACGGCACTGCGCTGGCTCAGGCTCAGGTTCAGCCGGGCAAGCTGATGGCCATTCCGTCGCCTACCGTCTATGGCGAGCTGGACGGCACGCCCAGCATTGATCCCGCCTACGGCATGCCTGTCATCTGGATCGAGCCGGACCAGAAAGCACACGCGCTCGGTCTCGGCTACCAGGTGGTCGATTGCGCAACCGTGATCACCACTCATGCGACCAAGCTTATGAGCGAAACCCTACCCGAGTTGTTCAACTATGACAACGTGACCGCCATCATCGAACGCCTGACGGGTATTGCCCCGGCGCTGGCCGATGCGCTGGGCAAGTGCCTCACGCACATCCAGTTACATAAGGTGTTCCGCATCTTGCTGGCCGAGAACGTGTCAATCAAGGACATCGAAACCGTGGCCGCCGCGCTGGTCGACGCTGCAGACACCACCAAGGACCCGCTACTGCTCGTGGCCGAAGTGCGTTGCGCGCTGCGTCGCCAGATCGTCGCCGGGCTGGGTTCCCATCAAACGGCGCTGAGTGGCTTCAGCCTGACGGTGGAACTCGAGAATATTCTTCTGAGCGCGCTGAGTCGGGCGGAGCAATCGGCCACACGTGTGCCGCTGGACAATTTCCCAGTCGAACCCAACGTGCTTTCACAGCTGCAGACCCATATGCCGGCGGTGGCTGAACAGATGAAGCAGATGGGTACATCCCCCGTGCTAATGGTGGTGCCGCGCATTCGCCCAATGCTGGCGCGATACGCCAAACTGTTCGCGCCAAGCCTGGCCGTGCTCTCATACAACGAGATTCCCGACAACAAGGAAGTCAGCATTGTTGGCACGCTAGGATGAGGCGTTGGTGCATTAATCCGGCGGTTGCGCGGCGGTCTGACGTATTCGCGGGTTAGATCGGCATTTCGACGGCTGGCGGGCCAATCAAGCCCGGGTAAGCGACATCACCTTCGTTAGGACCAGCGAGGGCTAGCTGTATCGGGCGGCGATCATCGATCTGGTGAGCCGGCACATCGTCGGCTGGTCGATGCGGATCAACGCGAATCTGGTCTGCCGAACCTGTCCGCATTTTTGTGGGCGAGGCGGTTGAACAGCACGTTATCCACGCGCCTGCATAAATCGCTCGCCGAACAGGATAGCAAACTGGTTCATTGCTGATTTCCAGTCGAACGCGGACCGCACGGTCTTGGCCAGTACGTTGCGCAGCGCCAGCCAGAGCAACTTGATGGCCGCCTCGTCATTCGGGAAGTGACCACGGGTCTTGATGATCTTGCGCAACTGCATGTTCAAACTTTCTATGGCGTTCGTGGTGTACACGACCCGTCGAATCTCCGGCGGAAACACGTAGAACGGCACGACGTGCTCCCACGCGCGTTGCCACGACTGCACGATCGTCGGGTACTTCGCGCCCCACGGTCCGTTGGCGAAGTCTTGCAGCGCCTGCCGTGCCGCCTCTTCGCTGGCAGCCGCGTAGATCGGGCGCAGCGCGGCGGCGAGCACCTTACGGTCCTTGTAGCTGGCGTATTCGAGGCTGTTGCGGATCAGATGCACGATGCAGGTCTGAACGGTGGTCCGCGGATAGGCCGCGCTGATGGCTTCGGTGAGCCCCTTCAGGCCATCGACCACGGCGATCAGGATGTCCTGGCAGCCGCGCGTCTTCAGTTCGTTGAACACCTTGAGCCAGAACTTGGCACCCTCGGTCTGCTCGATCCAGAGGCCCAGCACGTCGCGCTGGCCGTCGGCCTGAATGCCCAAGGCCAGATAGACGGCCTTGTTGCTGACCACGCCGTCGTCGCGGATCTTGACCCGCAGCGCGTCGAAGAACACGACCGGATACATCGTCTCAAGCGGGCGGCTCTGCCAGCTCAGCGCTTCGGCCATCACCTCGTCGGTGACCGAGCTGATGAAGTCGGGAGACACCTCGGTGCCGTAGCTCTCGGCCAGAAAGGCCTGAATCTCGCGCACGCTCATGCCGCGCGCGTACATCGCGATGATGCGTTCGTCAAAGCCGGTGAAGCGGCGCTCATGCTTGGGAATCAGGATCGGCTCGAAGCTGCCGTCGCGATCGCGGGGGACTTCGACCCGCACCGGACCACGATCGGTGATGACCGTCTTGCCGCTGGCGCCGTTGCGCTCGTTGGCCTGCCCGGGCGGCGTGGACTGGCCCGGCGGGTAGCCCAGATGCAGATTCATCTCGGCGCCCATCGCGCGCTCAATGACTGCCTTGTTGAACGCCAGCATCAGGTCCTGCACTTCGGCCGGCGTCATTGGCCCCTTGACCAACTGGTCCAGCAGTTCCTTGGGCAGTTCAGGCAGCGGCCCGCGGGCCGCTGCCTGGGACGCTACCGTTCGTTTCTTCTTCATTGGCATATCCATGACTTTTACACCTCATGATATGCCCCGCCCACAAAATGACGGATAGGTCCGGTCTGCAAGGCGTTGCGCAGCGCGTGCTGGCGACGCAAACCTCCACCGGGACTACCGATCGCGGAGTCCAATACGCCAGTCACGCGTACCGGAAATTGACCGCCGCGTTCAAGATAAACGTTTCAATGAACCGCCGTGCCAACGCTTGGGATATCGCCCCGATGGAGAGCTTCTTCAAGACGCAGAAGGTCGAACGAATCTCCCAGACTCACTCTACGAAACGCGCGCCCGCGCCCGCCTGGATATCGGCGAATGGATCGAGGGCAATCGCAATCGGCAACGCCTGCATATCGTGGTCGACTTCCGTGCCCCCGTCGACTACGAAGCTAGCCTGATCGCCGCATGAGTTGCTGCACGTGAAAGCGAGGCAGGATCAAACGCTGACGGACGTCGTTAAAGACCGCATACTGCTCATCCTGATGTGCCAGCATCAACCTGCCTCCTAAAAAGAGTCGAGCCTAACACCCGTCGTTGATTACATGTGCAACACCACCTTTACGCGCCACAGCGCCGAGCGATGCCTCTGTTAACAATTCGGGTCCGTGCGTAGATTCTCGATCTTTGCGTGCGAGAACATGCGCAAGGACAAGGGTACGACACAAGAGCCAAAGGCGTAGTACCGCGTCAGAAACTGGACGACGGACAACGCCGGCCTGATCAATCGAGGCAACATCACCACATGGATTGACGATGATGTTCTTGCGAACGTGCCGGCCAGCTCCTTCGTATAGACCGCTTTGGGATTTCGATTCATCCTTGCCTCCGTTTCTCAATGATACGTAACGTCGGCTTGCACTTCTCCTGCCGACCTCATGCGTGTTATCTGCAAGATGCAAAAGGATTGTTCGCGTATTATTGCAATAATCCAAAATTACCCAGGGTGACAATTCTTATAAATTGATCGACGGCAAAACGTAATGGCTCATACTGCAAATAGCCAGCAAGGCCGACTCGCCAACAATTTGCTTTTCCATGCAGATTTTATATTTTCAATGAAAATTTGCAAGGAAGGGGGCAAGGCACGTTAGCTTCGCAATACCTCCCTGACCTATAGCAAACATACTTATCAATTTAACAGTCTTAATTATAAATTATGCAGATAGAAGGCAACCGATTCAACCGCAACATCAGTCATAGCGAGATTATTAAAATTGGAAATGCCCAAAGCAGAACGGATGTAGGTAGTATTTGGGGGCGTATTGTTGACTGGTTCGCCGGTTCCAACAAGGAAGCCGCCAAATCTGCTCTGTTTGACCTACTGCACGCGGATGTCACTGATGAAGTCAAGCTTTCCAGCTTCAACCGACTTCAGCAAGCGGCTGCGACAGCCTACAGAAGTCGCTTTGACTACCAAGTTATGAGTGTCGATACTGTACGTATCTCAATCCCGGAAACAGGATTAAATATGAATCTGAGCGTTCCGGGTGGAATACCGCTTGATACGATGAACTTTATTTTGGAAGGGTACGGGGAAGACACCACGGAAACTCGCATGAACGTGCTTAGGCGTGATGTACCTCGCGCAAACTACCACATCGGAGACGTTGATACTTTCTCGGTAGGTGACGCCGTCCCAGATGACACCAAGGTAGAGGCAGTTGAAAACTTCGCAAACGCGAATGTAAACGAATATCAACGAAGAATGCTTGGCACCGTGGCAACCCAGTCATCCACAATCGCGTTAA
This sequence comes from Burkholderia sp. BE17, assembly GCF_009362305.1. NCBI lineage: Bacteria > Pseudomonadati > Pseudomonadota > Betaproteobacteria > Burkholderiales > Burkholderiaceae > Burkholderia > Burkholderia sp. BE17. The sequence continues at coordinate 18,792 of NZ_WHNU01000044.1, read as the reverse complement.
AGAATGTGGCCCTGCAGCAAGATAATAGGTTCATACCTATCGGAAACAATCACCTCCAGGAATTTACTATGCGCAAGCTGATATCTGGGGACATTCAGGTTGACGTTCACTACCGGAACACCGTTCCCCCACATCTTCGCGACTTTGCTGCCGAAGAAAACGCCCACACGTACACCGAACTCAACGCCACATTCATTATTGGGCAAGAGCATACGCACTGCATTCGTGCGAAGTTTTCGGGCAGTAGTGATCAAAAAACCTGACTAATAAGTTGCGGGGCTATTAAGCAGCTGGCCGCTCCATTACCGCTCTGGGGTGGCCCCCTGAATCTCCGGACACTCGGCACCCCTTAAACCAGTAACCAGCTTTAATCTTACTGTGCCGGTAAATTAATCTTTGTCACTGAACAAAACGGACATCGCTGGAGCCGGCGCGCGATGTATGCAGCGATACGCCAGCGCAGTGTGGTAATGGAATCAGCCACGTGGCGCTGCGCGCGCTGGGACCCGCGTGGCAAGTAATCCGAGGGTAAGGCAAATGGGTCGCGATTCGCGGAGTTTTTTTAGAGACGGTTTCAAAAAGGCCCCGTGGGGCTGTTAACTTTTGCGGCGAGCTGTTAACCTCAGGCATCGGAACACCCGAGACCGAGGAGATGGCCAAGCCGATCATCGACGATGAATTGTGGACACTGATCGAGCCGCTGCTGCCGCAAACCCAAGCCGCGGCGCGAGAAGAACCCAGGTCGCCTGCCGGTTTCGAATCGCGCTGCGTTGACTGGCATCCTGTTCGTTCTCAAGACCGGACTGCGTTGGCGCGACCTGCCTGCCGAGATGGGGTGCGGCTCGGGCGTGACGTGTTGGCGACGGTTACGCGACTGGCAGGCCGCCGGCGTATGGGACCGCTTGCACGAGCTGCTGCTCGCGAAGCTGCGAGCGGCAGACCAGATCGACTTCTCTCGAGCTGCGGTCGATTCATCCTCGATCCGTGCCGTTGGGGCGGGCCAAAAAACTGGGCCAAACCCTACCGATCGCGCGCGACCCGGTTCCAAGCACCACATCGTCACCGACACCAACGGCACCCCGCTCGCCTCGATCCTGACCGGCGCAAACGTCAACGACGTCACGCAATTGCTGCCGCTGATCGACGCGATTCCGCCGATTCGCGGATTGCGCGGCCACCCACTGCAAAGACCGCGTGTGGTCTACGCCGATCGCGGTTACGACTCCGAACGCCATCGACGCGCGCTGCGCAATCGCGGTATCGAGCCGGTGATCGCCAAGCGCCGTACCGAACATGGCAGCGGCCTTGGAAAATATCGCTGGGTCGTTGAACGCACGCATGCCTGGCTGCATCAGTTCCGCCGCCTCCGTATTCGTTTCGAGCGCCGTGCTGACATTCATGGCGCATTCCTCAAACTCGGTTGCTGCCTGATCTGCTGGAATACCCTCCGGCGCGCCCGGCAGCCTTTATGAAACCGTCTCTTAGGCTAGGGATCCGCATATCAACAAACACATTGTCGTACGAACCGCCACGCCAGCGGCTCACGATTACGCTACTGAATTCTCAGGTATTGCGAAAGCGATCGAGCAACTCGTACTGAACTGGATCGTCGGCGCATTGACCACCACCACATTCGAGCAACGTCGAGATGAGATTAGCGATGGTCACGAACGCAAAGATTGCCATCGCGATTCGCCCGAACAAACTCATTGATGCTGGCCGCGCACTCTTCTTCGCACTACGCAACACAAGCAGTCCAGCCACGAACAATACGATCAACACCGACGCGATTACGCACCACGTGTAGAAATGCAGCCCCCACAGTGCAGAACCGTAAGCAACTGAACCAGGCGTGATGTGCAGCAATACCTGCCGCCCCGCGATTATCCCAGTCACGACCGCGCTAACGAGTACAAATCCATAATGCATGGAACGTACACCATATCGCACGTTCATTGCGAATCCGATTCCAACGAGGATCAACCCAGCACGCTGCAGCAGGCAAAGCGGACAGGGCAATTCGTCGAACGCAAGTTGATAGTAGAACGCGACGAGCAGTGCCAAACTAATCCCCATCAATGCAAGCGCGTCCAGCATATCGCCCGTCATAAAGGTGGAACCATAGTCGTTTCGGCGGATTTTCGTATTCATCGTCGGTATGCCTATCAAAGAGACAGGTTAAGCGAATCTGTCGCGTGATGAGCGAACGAGGCGAGCGTCACGATCAATGTAACCAGGAACAACCACGTCGTCGTACGTGGACGGATACCGCATATCATCGATACGATCGATGCCAGCGACATCAAGAACGGAAGAAACATGAACATTTCGAATCCTTCGGGTAAGTGGCCAACAAAGATAGTGTGACGATGCTCGACCGAACGACTGCCTGTCCGTCATGTGTCACGGGTTGCGAAAGGGATTCGGGCAAGCGCTCGTAGTCTCGCGCGAGCCTGCGAAAACGGTTGACCCAGCTGAAGCTGCGTCCGACTACCCAGCGCCCTGGCAGCAGCACGACGCCCTTCCTCGCTTCGGACAATTTGATGACCTGCAACTCGATGCCTTCGTCACGCGCGGCCTGCGCCGCACCTTCGCCGCTATAGCCCTGGTCGGGAAAAGCGAGCTTCACCGCCTGGCCCGTAGCCTGCTGAACCTGTCGGGCCAGTTGTTGCACCTGAGCACGCTCCTGCTCGTTGGCAGTGGTGATATGTACCGCCCAATGATGCCCCAACGTGTCAACGGCCATGTGCACTTTGCTACCGTGTTTGCGTTTGCAGCTGTCATATTTCGCGCGCGGACCGCTCTCGCAGGTCGATTGCAAGGTCCGCCCATCGAGAATTACCACGCTGGGTTGGCTCCGACGTGCATGTGCCACACGCTCTTAAAACGCTCTAATGCCGGAGGCTAGGTGCGTGGCATCAACCCGTAGTCGATACCAACGCTTATGTGCCCTTCATCGCCTTATAAAACGTGCGCTTCGCGAAATTGCCGACCAGACCGAGCGCCCTACCCGCTGGAATTTCTGTGCAGTCTTTTTGAAGCCTTCACGAAGGCCCTTGCCGCCTACTGAGTTGCCTGTCCGAATTTTCGCAGCAGCCGACGGAGCGAAGTGCTGGCGAACTTCTGAACTGCGCTTGTCCGCCTGATCGACCTCGGGCAAGTGTTGCACGTGATGATCATTCGGTGGGAAGGTAACGCCGGCGCCATGGTAGCCAACCACGCTGGGTTGGGCAAATCCGACTCGATTGAGCTCGTTACTCAACGTCTGAGCGAACGGTTCTCTCGTTGCCACCTTTGCCCCGAACACACCAAATAAACCACCACGCTTTGTATCTGGCTTGGCGGCACGCACCAGGTCTTCAGGGTGGAACGACATCGGCTTTCGAGAATCGGCACTATAGCAAGCGGTAACGCGGATGTCGGAGAAAGCCTTATCAAGCCCTCCATCGGCCAATTGACGCGCGACGTCTTTGCCCTTAACCATCCCTTCAAGACATTTCGCGTCCGCGGCCAAAATATCCATGCCCGCACCTCCATGCCCGAGAATATACAGCTTATCGTGGCTAGGCCGAAGACGTGATAGCGCCTGACCGGCCTCGTTGCTACGAATTTCGATCCGTTCGAGTATTTCGGCCTGCCACAAGAATTTTCGGCTCGCTGCTTCCGATTTGTCGAAAACATCCGCCCCCAGTTTCTCTCTCGCCTGGCCATATGAAAAATGATGGTCGGATTGGAATTGTTCAATCGTTCTGAAAAATTTCGAACCACTACCCCTCAATTCACTGACTTGCTTCTCCCTAAATTTCTCCAGTAACACCTGATCCTCATCGTTGCGAGCAATCAGCGGATAGAGCTGCTTGCCTTTGTAACTGCGCGCCAAATTTTTACCGAGGGCCTGCGTCACGATATCCTTTGAGGCAAAGGCGGCATACAGCGAGCCCGATTTTTGCGAAGATGGACCCAAGAGTAAACTATTGGATGCGCCCGTTATCGGAATTCGTCGAGAATTTTGACAATCATTGCCAAACCCGATAGATTGAGAACTCCCTCTACGATTAACATTCACTGAATCCAACAACACTCTCTCCTCCTTTCAGTTCTAGCGCCCTACAAAGCTGACCAAGTTTAACAGCAAAACTTTCAAATACGGTCTGTAGATCGGCGTCATGTTGCAACAGGTCCAAGTTAACGATTGCCTTCCATTCATACCCGTGTTCACCAAGCGCCAACGTCGGACAGCCCCCTTCAACCCCTTCAATGGGTGTAGTAATAACTGGCACAAGTGCAGCACCACGATCCTGCAACCACGTCGCGCTCAGCTCTGGCAGCAAACTCCATATCCATAGCCTACCATCCAGATTCGACAACATTACATCTGGCAAGTTCTGGATTTTGACAACAATAGTGCCTTGCTCATCAAGACCTTTCAGTTGACTCAGCGATACCCCATACGTCGCCAACATTTCACGGATTATTTTATTAAAATCCATATGCACATGATCCGTCAAAAAATTGCATGTTTTTTATAAGCACGTAAAATTAATTATCTTGCAACAGCCTTCGCTTATCAAGCCATCGAAAGACGTGAGCGCTCGACGCAATCAGAGAAATCCGAAGAATATTCAATCCGCCGATTCGAAAATATTTTCTTAGTGCGTGCTATCCACTTTTCATTCGCATGGCCGTGCAAGGGCGATGGAAAAACGCAGGGCCTATCAGCGTGACGTAACGAACGAAGAATGGAGCTTCATAGTGCCGTATCTGACGCTAACGAAGGAAGACGCGCGGCAACGGCAATACGGCGAGTTTCCCGCCGCAGGAGGCCGTGTACCAGCAATGCGCAGGCTGCTTTGAGGTAATGACCGGCGCCGCGCTTGATCATTCGTGTGACATATAGACGTCAGGGCCAACCCAGCGCGGTAATTCTCGATGGGTGGACCTTGCAATCGACGTGCGAGAGCGGTCCGCTCGAGAAATCGAACTGACGGTATATCTCGATTATTGAACCATCGTAAAACGTGAGCGCCCGACGCGATCCTTGATCGCCATACCATCAGGCCCAAATCACATCCGCAGCCCTTCGTCGATTAGCGAATGAATTCATAGCGGACTTCTTGCCGCTCGTGGCATACATTGCATTTCGGGATGCAATCTCAGAGCAATGCATTCCAGCATGAAAGGCCAACCACTGACTGACTTGACCTGGATCACCGCACGTAATCGATGCATGACACCAAAAATCGATGAGTGAAATGGAACCATTTCACCCTCATCAATTGGACATTCGACCCAACTGGTTCGCGAGAGCGACAACATCATTTTAATCAATCGATCCTAATAAATTGAACCTCAACACCTGATACGAGTTTTTCCCTTTGAGAGCTTTGAGAAATGTGCGGCCGTCGCTCCCAACGACGTTTGACATAAACATCATGAATCGCCGCAGCATAAGCATTACTCAGTGCAGGTGTAATCGAATGATAAGCGCCGACGGCACGCCATGTATCTCCATACCGATCGATCTGCCTTCGCAGCAAGGCGGCACCGGCTAACGCGTTAGTAGCTGGGTTATGCAGCCTCTCTGGAGCAATATTTTTCTGCTCGAGATATGCGAAATTGACCGAGTTGATCTGCATCAGTCCGACGTCGATGGATCCGTTGCTGTTTTTATGCAACGCACTCGCATTCATGCCCGACTCGCGATATGCAATCGCCCTCAACACATCCGCATTTACCTGATATTGGGCTGCAGCGGCATCAATGCAATCGGCACAAGCGACACGCGCATGTATTGCGATGCACGCCAAGATGACCCTAACCGCGAGTGACCAATAGAGATGTCGTTCGATCAACTTGCCCCACATGTTCTAACCCAACCTCATTCGCGTATCCATATCGTCAACACCGCCGTGTCAAGACCGCAGCAAGATCCAACACGGTAGAAATACTAGAAATTTGCCGCCTATCGGCCGACACCTGCCAGCACTCCTCAAGCGACATCACAAGTTCGAGCAACGCAAGCGAGTCCATCTCGAGATCTTCGATCAGGCGATGCTCGGGAAGAATCTGGCCGGTGGGCACGTCATGCAATTGCATGATCGCCGTGCGCACAGCGTCCAGCGCGTCTATGTTGCCCATCGTTTACCGCGGCCTCACGAATTTCCGAGATCGCACACGTAGCGCCGACCTGTCAAAACTGTAGAAAGGACTTGTTCGTATCGGTTAGTCCCGAAATCGAACTGCTTAGCATTCTCACCAGGTTATCGAATGCCGCATTCTGCTGCGAATACTTCTGCGCAGCAGTTTGAACGTCGTTTTCGATGCTGCTCTTTTGCGCGGAAAATCCGGTGTTCCAGGCGTTGAACCGCGCAAGATCCCATTCGGCATCGCTCTGGTCGGGAAGCGAGTCGCGCATCTTCTCCAAGTGATCCGGGTTGATCGTCACGCGTCCGTTCTTATCGATGGAAATCGCGTCGCCGAACAGCTTTTTGACTGCATCGACATTCGTGCCCGGCGACAATTGCACTACCGGTAGAGAATCGATCAGATTCTGCAACTGTGCCCGAATCTTCTTGCCGTCGATCGACATGGTCTTGTCGTCCTTGGCCTTGATCGCATCCTGAATTGTGCTCAGCACGTCAACAATGCGCTCGAGGCCATTTGTCAATGTCTCGACGATCTTCGCGAGATCGCCGACCGCGCCTTTGCCAAACTCGATCAAGTCGATCAATCCCTGCAGCGTCGGATCCGGTAGCTCATCGCCCTTCGCTGTATCGCCCGATGCGCCAAAGTCCGCATCGCTGGCAAGTGACATCAAACGCGTTACGACGCTTTCCGGCACACCGCCCTCGACCTTCCGAAACGCCTGAATCAGACGAGCAACGTCATTGTCGCGCTGCGCGCCCTGCCCCTTCAACGTGATGCGTAGATCGCTAGCTTCGTCGGCAATGCGACCACCTTGGCCGCCGCCGGCTTCGGACAATGTGCATCCTCGCGACGCATCGAGCATTGCCTGCAGCAGACCGTTGAATTTCGATCGCGCCGCACTGCTGCTGTCCTCGCTACCCGATGCTGGCGCCCCCCTCACTTCACCCTCTCGGACCGGGACGTCTGAGCCGGACGTCTGCCGCCACGTCGATGCCGCCTGTGTATAACACTGATCGATTCTCATATTTCCATTTCCTCACATTCGATTCACAGCACCGCGGTGCTGTGAATCGCTAGAAGCGGCGCCGTCATGCGCGCAGGTTGCCGGCAATCTGCGAGGCGAGCGCGTTGCCGTTCGCGATCAATTCACGCGCGGCATCGAGCGCGCGTTGCGCAGCCTCATGGGCGTTGCGCGCAGCATCGGCTCGAGCATCGCTCGCTGCTTTCCAGGTTCGTTCACCATATTCGTATCCCTTCTGCTCGACACGATGGCTAGCCTGCTGCTGCTGCGAAACGCCATCGAGCGTACTCCGGCCGATCTGCCCGGCCGTCCGGATCGTGCCGGCATGCATCTGCTGCCGACTCGCCGCGAGCAGGTTCTGCTCATGACGCGTCTGGTGCTGCTCGATCGCGTATCGGTCGTCCCGGGCTTCGCGCAGCTGGATAGTCGGCTCTCGAGTCTCGTTCGCACCGCCATCCCGTTCGGGCATGACATTCGCCACTGCCGACTCTGCATGCCCGGCTTCGACACCAAGCGGCACCGCTTCCGGTTGTGCCGACGCTGGTTCGGCGCTCGAGGTTTCGGCCGATTCTTGCCACGCAAACCAGGAACTTTCCTCATCGCTCCACCCCGCCTCGTCCCATGACACGTCGCCCACTCCGTTCGGTACGTCGCCCGCATCTCGGCCCGCAGGTTCCTGGGCAAATGCCGACTGTGTATTCAAGGCAGGTTCGGCACGGTCCCGCTGCGCTGGTACAGATGACGAAACGGGAGCCTCCAAGTCGACGCGCGCCGGCTCCAGCTGAGTCATCGATCGTCTCAACTCAGCCTGCGGTTTCAGCTCGCTCTCGATCGACATCCCTTTCGTCTTGAATGCCTTCATCTCCTGAACCGCTCCCACCACGGTCGTTGCCGTCTGCAGTACCCCTTGTGTGATGGCCATTGCGAGCGCGAGATTACCCATCTGCTGGTCCTGATCCATGGCAGCCTCCATCTGGGATCGTGACCAGGCGAGCATGGTATTGCGCACCGTGGTGTCGGCCTGCGCATTCTTGCGTTCGGCCTTGCAATACTGCAGCATCGCATCGAATCCAACATCCTCGGCGAACACGTAATGGACGCCGTCGGCGGAAGACAGACCTTGCACAACGACTTGTTCGTAGGCGCCGAGCACAGCCGGATCCTGACTCCTGGCCCACAGTCCGGGGCGGCACTCGAGCTCGGCGAGCGTTTGGCTCATCGTGGGCGTCTCGGTCACCGTCGGCGGCACGAGAACACATCGGCGAGATGACGCGATAGTCGAGTGGCTGGGTGTCTGACCGACCTCGGCGGCCAATGCCTGTACGGTGTCGTGGCTCACTGCCCCGCCGGCACGGGTTGCCGTGCCGGATGCATCGGGACTGCCCGGCCCAATTCGGCGTGCGACGCCGGGATAACCAATCGGATTACTCAATAACATGATAGCGTCCTTGTGGAGAGTTACACGGCATTCAGATTGTGCGAAGCTGACGCAGCACGAATTGACCAGTGGCCATCTCGGTCGCCGCACCGTCCGACATGTCCCGCATCATTCCAGTCAGCGCTTTCGTCTGCTCGGAAAAGGTTTCGACGCTCTGCTTGAGCAGCACGCCGACCTGATCGACGTCGTAGCGCGCTTCCTTGGTTTCGGCCAGTATCAGCATCGCGTCGCGATTCCGAACGCCAACGGCGATGCCGCCTCCAGCCTGCACGAGCTGATTTGTCGTGTTGGTAACCAGCCCGAATTTCGCGATCTGATTCATCGTCCCCTGAATCGACTCCAGTTCCACTCCAAGCGCGCGACGCAGCCGTGCCATAACAACGGACGTCTGTTCACCGAGCGACTGGAGCCCGGTGCGCTGCGCAACGCTCTCCGCGATTGAGATCGTTACCTTACCGATCGCCGATTCCACTAATTTCGGCACTTGTTTCGCGACAACGTCGGTCACTTTCGATGCGACCGACTTTGCCAGCGACATTGCGGCGAACGCACCGACGATGAAGAGCACGCCGGTCACCACCGCGGCAACGATTGCACTGATCAGCTCCGCTTGTTGCGGATCGACGCCAGCCGCCGCTAGCAGCTGCGTCGCAATCCATGCAACCCCGTTCATCATCGGCTTCATGATCGCTTCAAGCGCACTCTGCATGAACGACACGCCGGTTGCCGACTCGCAGATCTGGTCTGCGGCCGTCAGCGCCAATCCGACCGCGGCAAGCGCGAGGGTAGCACCGCCGGTAAATGCCGCAGCCGCAAAGCTGACGGCCGTTACCGTCCAGCCAACGATCTTGCCGACGCAACCCATCGTTTTCGAAAGATCCTCGGCCCTTTGAACCTGCTTCTGATACTCCTCCGACTTTTTGGTCAAGTCGGCCTCGCGCTTTTCCTGAATCTCGTTCAGCGTTCCCTGTCGCGCGTCGAGCTCGGCGAGGCTGCTCGTCTCAATCAACTGCTGCAGCCGCGCCAGGATGATCGTTAGCTCTGCAGCACCGTTGTCAGCCCGAGACTGCCCCGCATGCACATGTGACCGTACCGCAACAGCATGTGCAGCCGAATCGAGCTGCTTTTCGATACGATTGGCTATCCCCGCCATGTCGATTGCTGCCAGGGTTTTTCTTGCCGCAACTTCCTGCTGGCCAGTCGCATCGTGATGCTGATCTGCCGCCTTCTGCCGCGCCTGCTCCGCGACTTTCCGCAATGCGTCGACCTGCTCTCGGGGCCATCCCTCGATAACAGCGCGTTCGTAGGCACGTTGTGCGGCGTCGGCCGCTTGCTCCGCCACCTCTGCCCGCTCACCCGCAGCCCTCGCAGCGGCTTGCGCCTGCTCGGCAGCATCGGCTGCCGCTCCCGCATCGTCGATCGCATGCTTGTATTGATCCGACAACGCATCGAGACTCTTGCGCTCAGCCTCGGAAAGTGAATTCCAAACCGCCGCGTTCTGTCGCAGTTGCTGCACGCTGCCCTCGCCGAGCACGCACATCAGCTTCCCCACCAGCTCGCTCAAGCAGGCCGCCCCACTTTGGCGCGCCCCCCCGCCACCGTGCGGCGCCCGCAGCCCGGGGCGCCCATCGATGCGACCCGGGTCGGCCGTCGATGGCATGGCATCGACGCCCGCAACAAGCTGGGCAGCGCGCTGCAGGAACGCCTGACTTGCCGCCTCGACCGCTTTAAGCGATGCGGGCGACAGCGTGCCTAGTGCGCCCAGCGCATCGCGCAACGGGTGCGTACGATACACATTCGTTCGGGCGGATACAGTTTCCCCGTTCGACATCAACATGGCTTCATTCTCCTTGTCATGAATTGACCGGCGTCGACGCATCCGACATCGTCGCGGCAATCTCGTCGAGCCCGGACAGATAAGATGCCGCCATCTGCTTCAGCGCCGCATCCTCCGAGCGTGCCTCCGCCACCTGGAAACACCGGCGTGCCAGCACGGCCTTGCCCATCTGCAGATGACACTGCCCCGCATGAAACATCGGGCGACAGTCGTCGTTCGATTGAGAATAGGCGAGTGCATACAGATCAATCGCCTTCGCATAGTCCTTCTTCAACTGATGGACTGCCGCGAGCCCCATCGTGTACTCTGGGTTGTGGAAATCGTAGACGCACAGGAACCGGAAGAAGACCTCGGCATCATCAAGACGGTCCTGCCGATAGAAGTGGTAGGCGAACGCGTAAATGCCATCCATCAGTTCGTCAGAGACGCCCTGCAGGTCCTTCAGCGCCGCGCCCGATTCGACGGCTTTCAACAACGCGTCGGCCAGCTCTGCCGGAGTCGCCTCATCCCGGTTCGTATCCCTGTGTTCCATAGTCACCATGACTTACTCGTTTCCATCGTGTCGGACGATCAGGTCGCCTCATCCACCTCAAGAGTCAATACTACCTACCTACCCTACGCAGGGATTTCACAATTCACTCTTTGTAGCAGCACCGGAATCCTCCTTGCATTCGATTTGGTCGAAATCGCTTTCCTGTTGCACCGGTTCGTCAGGAAAACGATTCGCAGTCTCGATCTCCCGGAGCCAGACCAGGACACGCATCACGCCGTCGAGATCTTCGAGGCTCACGAAACTGTAGCGGCGCGGCGATCTCTTATATACCGATCGCGCGAGCGCAATCGCCCGCACGATCGGAACGCCCTTCGCTTTCGCATGGCGCAGCACAGCGCGTGCGCGCGCATTGGTCTCACGAACCGATACGAACGGGAGCGGCACAATGTCGGGGTTCAGATAGATGCCGATCGCGATGTGCGTCGGGTTGGCAAGGATGAACGCAGACTGCTCGATGTTGCGCTTGACCTCCTCGGACAGGAGTTCTTCGCGCAGTTCACGGAGCCGGCCCTTGACTTCCTGGTTGCCCTCGGTTTGCTTGTGCTCCTGCTTCACTTCGTGTCGATCCATCTTGAGGTCGCGACCATGCAGCAGATATTCCACCAACACGTCGAGCACCAGCACCGGCAACGCGCACACAGCGAACAACAGCACCAGCCGCGATAGCAGCGTACTCCAGATGTGTCCCAACGACAGACCATCGGCGTACCGGCTCGCGAAGAGCGTCGAGCCATACCGGTCGAGATAGAGCCACGCCACCGCGATGGTGATCGCCAGGTAAAAGATCGCCTTTACGAACTCCTTGAGCGCCCGGAGACTGAACAGCTTCTTGATGCCGTTGACGGGATTCAGTGCCGCGAAGTCGAATCGGATCGCGTCGGTGGCCAACGCGAATCGGCTCTGGAGCAACGCGGGAACTACGCCGGCGAGCGCGCAGATCAGCACGAACGGCAAGGTCATCGTCAGAAATAGCCGTCCGCAGGCGAACAGATAGTCACCCGGATTCGGCATGCGTTCAGCCGACATCACCGTCGCGACGGGCCGCAACACTCGCATCAGATCGAAGCAAACCGGTGCTGACGCGGCGCCGGCGACGAGCACCGCCAGTGCGACGCTGTCTCTCGATTTGACGGTTTGGCCTTTCTTCGCGGCGTCACGCCGTTTCTTTTCGGTTGGTTTTTCGGTCTTCTCTGCCATCGCCTATCGCATCCAGTGCCGCAGCGCATCGGCATCCCACATCGGCAACAAGTGCTGCCAACCGCCGCCGAAATAGAGATGAAAGATCACGAGCGCGACGAACGTCTTGATCGTCAGCGACAGCGAAAACGCATTGACCTGCGGACACATGCGCGAGTACAGACCGAGCAGTGCGTCGGTCGCGAACGTCGCGATCAGTACCGGCGCGGCCAGTGCGAGTCCGGCCGACGCCAGCGAATCGAGGAGCGGTACGGCGTGCATCAGGTCCATCCGATAGGCAGCACCAACCGGCACGATCGCGTAACTCTCGCGCAGCACCTTCATGATCGACACCATGCCACCTTGCTGAAGAAACGCCGCGGAATAGAACATCGACATAAACGGCGCGAACGTCGAGGCGTCACCTTCCGCACCTGGCGCGATCGTATCGCGCGCGGTCGCGCCGCGCTGGTTGTCAATCAGTTCTCCAACCGAGGTCGCGACCCAGAAGGGCAGCGCAATCGTCACACCGAGCACGAGGCCAGTCATCGCCTCGTTGAGCGCCTGCCATAGCATCTCCGCACTCCCGGCTGTGACCGGAGATGTCGCGCTGGGCCACAGGCCTACGACGACTATCACGACGACCGTATTCCTCACGATGCCATTCGCGATCGTCCGGTCCGACAGGAACGGCAACAGATAAAAGACCGGCGCGATCCGCGCGTAACCCAGCGCGAACGTGCCAAGTCGCGCATAGAACAGATCCATGAGCATATTCATCGTCATTGCCGCCCTAGCGAAACGCGATCGCCGCCATCTCGGTGGCAAAAGCGAGCACCCGGTTCCCGAGCCATCCCGAGATGGCCATCAGGCAGACGAACACCGCAAGCATCTTCACGCCGAACGGCAGCGTCTGTTCCTGCAACTGCGTGATCGTCTGGAACAGGCCGACGACCAGTCCCACCAGCGTCGCGACCGCGATCGGAATCGCCATCAGCATGATCATGAGCACGATTGCACTATCGCTGGCATAGGTCAGGTTATCCATCGGTCGTAGTCCTTAGATATGACGGGTACCATTTCACGTCAACGCATCAGGGTCAGATACTGCTCGAGCAACCCCTTGCAGATCAGTGTCCAGCCGTTCATCGCAACGAACAGGATCAGCTTGATCGGGACCGAGATCGTCACGGGGCTCATCATCATCATGCCGAGCGCGAGCAGGACGCTCGACACGACCATGTCAACCACGACGAACGGCAGATACAAATAGAAGCCAATCCGGAACGCGCTATTCAGTTCGCTGAGCGCATAGGCGGGCAGCAGCGCGAACAGCGAATTGCTCGCAAGAGCGGTACCGTCTGAAGTCGCGTCCGCGCCGATGCCGTCGTTGACGTCGGCCGACATCTCGTCGGGTGCATCCGAGGCCGCGTCCCCTTTCAGGCCGGCCGTCTGGGCCCGCTCGAAAAAGCGGACGAGTTCCGGATCCGAGTAGCGGGCCAGATAGCGCTTGTAACCACCGAGTCCGTTGTCGATAAAATCGTTGACGGAGCTGGCGCTCGTCACATCGAGCGGATGCTGTTCCACATAGCTGGCGGCGTGCCGCGCGACCGGCAGCATCACGAAGATCGACAGCATCAGTGCAATGCTGTTGAGTACCAGATTGGACGGCACCTGTTGAACGCCCAGCGCATTGCGGACCAGCACCAGTACGACCGAAAACTTGATGAAGCACGAGCCGGAAGCGATCACGAACGGCACCAGCGTCGCGAGCGACAACAATACGATCAACGCGACTTCGTTGTTAATCATGGCGTGTCCCGGCATCGGCCGCACCGAACCGCATGACTTCGACCGCCAGTTGCTCTCCGACCGCGATCAACTCGCCTACGCCGAACCGCACCCCGTTCGCGCGAATCTCGACCTCGCCCGGCCGGCCCGTCAACGGCACGACGGTTCCCTCGGCGAAATCGGTAATCTGCGCGACGGTCGTCCGAGCCTCGTGTAGCACGAATTCGAGCGTGATCGGCAACTGCTCGACATCGGCAGCCATCTGCGACACTTCACCCGGCACCTCACCATAAAACTCATTGGTCAATTTCAGTTCTCCTGTCTGGTAACGAAATCCGCACCACGCGACCGGGCCGATCATGACCCGGTTCGACGCGGCGAGAATCAACAACGCGTCGCCACGCACGGTTTCCCGCATCAGGCGACAGGGCAGCGTGGTGGTGCCTAACACGAAGCGCAGTTGCATCGGCACGCGGCCGGCGTCGATCGGCACCGACGTCGGGCACGGAAAGTGGCGGAACCACGCTCGCACCCGGCCCGGCGCGTCGATCTCGATGATCGGCTCGGCCAACGAGGGGCCAGCGGCAGCAAATCTCAATTGCGTCCATCCCCGTGGCGGCGCGGGCAGTAGCGTTAGCACGGCGGCCTCGTCCAGCAACCCAACCGCGCGCAGGTCAATCTCGGACCATGCCAGCGACGGATAAAGCCGGCGCAGCACCTCTTCCGCGTCAACCCATCCTTCGTATTCGAATCCGCCGGCGCTCACCGACACCCCGACTGGGTTCGCCGACGGCACCGCCATGACCAATCTCGCGCTCCAGCCTGCGGCCCGCAGGCGCGACACGACACGACCGGCCTCCAGTTCCGCCGCCACCATCTGTCGCAGCATCGGATATCGCCGGCTCACGATTCCTCCTCGTCGGCCTCACGCGACCAGGGCCTCGATTCTTGCGATTCGTCGCCGGCCTGGCGCGTCGGGTCGACGCCCGCCTCGAACGTGAGTTGCCCAACGCGTTGTCGCACGACCGCGGCGGCCCAGTCCTGATCGGAGCGCACCGACAGGGGCCGGCGCGGATCGCCCCGGTCAAATGCCAGCACGACATCCGGATGGCCAGACCATGACGCGAATCGATAGTCGATCCGGAATTCCCGAGGTCCGGCCGAATCGGCTTGCGCCGCCTGGCTCGCAGAACCGGCTGGCATGCGCTGCGACGCATGCGGTAGTGTGGGCAACGCGGCAGGAGCACGGTCGGACGGCGCCGCGGCGACAGTCGATGGGGCATTGCCGCCGAACGCCACCCCGAAGGGCGGGCAATCCAGCGGATCTCGCCGTTGCCGGGTCGCCTTCGTTGCGCCGGCTTCGGCCGACGCAAGGCCCGACGGGCTGTCGAACGCCACCGCATGACCGCCCCCGCGCGGCTCCGGTGCATGGGTTTCCGCACTGGCACCGGGCATCGCTTGCGATGTATTCGGTCCACGCCCGCGTATTGCATCACCAAGCGGCTGCGCCCTCTCCCCTACGCCGCCCCCGTCGCGCGCACCGCATAATCTCCCTGCGCGCGCCGCATCCTCCAACGCGACATCGCCGCCGAACGACGACGGTCGCATGGCAGCGCCAGACGCCCCCCCAGCCCGCGCTGCATCGTGCAACGACGGGACAGCCCCGCCTAACGACGACGACAGCGCGGCCGCCTCGGGCGAGCCGCCCCGACCGACAGCGGCTCGCTCCGGAAGACGCTGCAGCACCGGTATGCATGGCAGCGCGAAAGCCGCCTCGCACGTTCGATCCGGATCGGATCGCCGGATCCGGTCCGGATCGTGATGCCTTGCCCGATCTTGCGCCGCGTCCGGCAACAGCGTCGAGCCAAGCTCGCACATGCGCAGCAACATCGATGCCGGATCGTGCGCGGCATCGGGCGTAGAGTCTGCGCCGGTGGGTCCTGCGCCATCAATACAACGTGGAAGTTCCATTTACCCTTTCATCCAAAATATCCGACTCGTCGCGCCGTTCCCGAACCGCATTGGCCAGCCGACGCAGTTGCCGCAGACGGTCCGCGTGCTTGCGCTTGCGCCGCTCGAGGTGGCTTGCCACCGCCAGCGCCTGCCGATACGCGTCCTCGGCCTGCGCCCTACGCTCGTCCAGTTCCGTGAGTTCCATTTCGCGCAGCAGGATCTCGTGGCCGATCGCGGCCAACCGGCCGCACTGCCGAGCCCATTCGCCAGGCCTATATGAGCCCGGCATCGAACATGCAGTCCGCCGCGCCTCGAACTCGCCGATTTCCATCAGCAGCGCCGCGCGCCGCGTCGCGAAACCGGCCATTACGGCACGCTGGCCAGCGAGGTCGCGCGCCTGTCTCATGGCGCGCGCGTCGAGCGTCGCCAACACCCGGATCCCGACGTCCGTGGCCTTCACGCCGTCACCTCATGCAATCGGGCAAGCGTGGTTTCGAACGTCGACGTCTCGTCGACGGCCTGCCGCACAAATGCGTCGATCCGCTCGCGCCGGTCCAGCGCGTCGTCATTGCCCGAGTCCTCGCCGCGCCGATATTCCCCGAGCTCGACGAGCGGCTCAAGGGATTCGATCCGGGCGAGCAATTGAAAACAGCGCGTGGCCGCTTGCCGATGGCCGTCCGCCCGGACGGAATCGGCGAGCCGGCTCGCGCTGGCGAGCAAGTCGATCGCGGGAAAATGACGCCGCGCGGCAAGTCGTCCGCTCAGATAGAGGTGCCCGTCGAGAATCGAACGGATTTCGTCTCCAACCGGATCGGGTTCGTCCTCGTGCTCGAGCAGCACCGTGTAGAACGCGGTAATGCTGCCCGTGACGCTACATCCGGCACGTTCGAGCAGACGCGGCAGGTCCTCGAATACCGATGCCGGATAGCCTCGGCGGGCCGGCGGCTCGCCAGTGGCCAGCGCGACTGCGCGGCGCGCGCGCGCATAACGCGTCATCGAATCGACGAACAGCATCACGTTCCTGCCTGCATCACGAAAATACTCGGCGATGGTGGTCGCGACGTGGGCAGCGTTACAGCGATCGACGGCGGCGCTGTCGGAGGTCGAATAAACAACCACCGTCGTCGCACAGCGGTCCGACCGTTTCAGCCGCTCGACGAATTCCGTTACTTCGCGGCCCCGCTCGCCGATCAGTGCCACTACCTGCACATCTGCCGCCGCATGTTCGATCAGCATGGTCAACAATGCGCTCTTGCCAACACCCGCGGCTGCAAAAATGCCGATACGCTGCCCGATACCGCAGGTCAGCAGCCCGTCGATGGCGCGAATGCCCGTTTCGAGCGGACGTTCGACAGACCGGCGCATCGAGTAGTCGAGCGGCGCCGCGTCGAGCGGCATCCTGCGTGCCGGGAGGTCGCCATCCTCGATCGGCGGACACAAGCGCTCAACGATCTCGCCCGCCGCATTCACTACCGTGCCGAGCATCGCCGCCGATACGTCGACGCGCATTCCGGCCCCCGTCGGCACCAATACCGCGCGGCGCGACAGTCCGGCCGTACCGCCCAGCATCGCGAGCAGCGCACCGTCGCGAGTCAGGCCTACCACCTGCGCGCGACCGACGACGGCTCCCTCGAGCGACGCCCGCACCTGGCAGATTTCGCCGATCGCGACATCCGTCAGCGGCGCCTCGATGACTGACCCCTGGATCCGGCTCGGGCGGACCAGCCGCCTCATCAACTGCAACGGGTCACCCGGTCTCGGCGCAGCGCAGGCCCCGGTGACGCGCTGCAGGCCCGGCAATTCGGTGTGGTCGAGCTCCTTATGTATCTCGCTCATGATCGGCCTCAAATGGTTTTCAGCACGTCGACCCGTACGCTGTCGGTGACCTCGCCGAATGACAGCACGCCCAGATCGCGAAAGCGCGATTCAACAAGACGTTTAACGAAGCGCCGGATCTCCACCGGTGCCAGCACCACCAGGTCCCGTTGCGAGCATCCGGCCCGCGTCAGCGCAAGCGCGACGCGGTCGACCAACTGCTCTGTCGTGGACGGATCTAGATTCAAATAGGCACCGCCGGACGTCTGCCGTACGCCGTCGTGAATCGCCGACTCGAACTCGGCGGACAGCACAAGCACCTTCAACGCACCGTCCATCGAGAAACGTTCGGTTATGTAACGTGCCAGCGCCGAACGAACATGCTCGACGAGCAGCACCACGTCCTTCTCCCTCGGCCCCCACTGCACCAGCGATTCGAGGATCAGTTTCATGTTGCGAATCGAGATCTGCTCGGCAAGCAACCGCTGGAAGACCTCCGCGATGCGCTGAACCGGAATGTGCCGGTAGCATTCCTTGATCAGGTCGGGATACTTTTTCTCAACGTCGTCAAGCAGTTGCTTGGCTTCGTGTACACCGAAGAATTCGACAATGTTGCGGAGCACGACATCGAGAAACTGGCGATACAGATCATCGTCAGCGGGACGCGTGAGTACGCCGAGCTTGGCTAGTGCGCCCGTGCACGATGCCGGCACCCAGCACGCGTTGCCACCGACGCCGTCAGGCAGATGCACCGTTTCGATCGACAGTCCTTCGAGCGCGGCCGCCGAACCGATCACGCGATGCGCGCCGAAATCCACCGATAGTGTCGCCGCGCGAATCTCGTTGATCAGCACCACGACATCCGTGCCGGCATCCTCGTCCGAGTGAACGACATGGATATCCGGCAAGCGCAGGCCCATGTCGAGAAACGCGCGCTGCCGAAACGATGCGATTGTCGACGCGGCTCGCCCTCCGTCGGACAGCCGCAGCATCAGCGGGACCGTTTCCGGTATCGCCGCGTCGACATCGATACCGCCCCCCGACTCTGGGCGGCAAGAGGC